>JANMBN010000221.1:0-8144 GCA_031360485.1 Betaproteobacteria bacterium
ACGTCTACGACCCGACTACGGGTGAGATCCGCTCGAACAAGACTGACGACATCGCCTGCTGGTTCATCGACACCGCGTACAACGGCGAGAGCTTCTTCGTCCGCCACGCCTACTTCACCGGCGCGGAGGATCCCTACGAAAAGCTCAAGCGGGCGCTGCGCGCCGACATCGACGAGGCGGCATGGTCGGCAATCTACTCCACGGTGAGTCGCCCCTTCGATCCCCCGAAGACGGGCAAGATCGCGGTGAAGGTCATCAACCACTATGGCGACGAAGTGCTGAAGACGTTTTCCGTGTAGCGCTCGATGGTGCTCTAGGAGGCAAAGTGGCAGGGCATTCCGCGAAGACACTTTTCGATAAGAACATCGAAAGCGCAGAGCACTGCCTCACTCTCTACGACGGCGTGAGCAAACTCAATCCAAAGGGCATTGATCTCGACTGGATCCTGCGCGCGGCTATCGTGTTTGTCGTCTCGGCAGTTGACACGTACTTCCACGACAAGATCAAGTACCGCGTGGGCAAATACTCATTGCAGAACTTACCACCCACATTGGCAAAATTTGAAATTGCGATTTCGAATATTGCCAGCTGGGAAAAGGCCGAACGAAAAGGTAATGTGCTACGCAATTGGGTGACAGAATATTTGGCAACGAAGCCGCTCCAATCACCAGAGAAAATTGCCGACGCGCTTAAGCTTGCGGCAATTGAATCGCTATGGGCTACTATCGAACCCGACAATGAGAGCCGAAAGAAATTGCTCGATCGGTTTAATGCGCTCATTCAACGCAGGAACCAGATCGCCCACGAAGGAGACCGAGAGCAATCGCGCTAGTGCGGAAAGAAGGTGCGCCCCATCAAACGGACCTATGTCGTCGATGAACTTGCGTTCGCAAAGGATTTAGTGAGTAAGGTTGAGACGGCGTTTCCAAGATAAAACACAAACGCGGCGGTCCCCGAATCGACACAACTGTAGGTAACAGCACTACCCACAATCTCCGATCATCGTAGCTCAATTGCGAATTCGAAGGCTTCAACATGACGCAGGACGAGCAGAAGCAGGCCGTCGCCCGCGAGGCGATCAAGTACGTCGAGGACGACGCGGTGATCGGCGTCGGATCGGGCTCCACCGCGAATTGCTTCATCGATGAGCTGGCGAAGATCAAGCACCGGATCAGGGGTGCGGTCGCGAGCTCGGTCAAGACCGCCGAGCGGCTCAAGGGTCACGGCATCTACGTCGACGAGCTGAACAACGTCGCCGACGTCCCGGTGTATGTCGATGGCGCCGACGAGGTGACCGAGCACGGCGCGATGATCAAGGGCGGCGGCGGCGCGCTGACACGCGAGAAGATCGTCGCCGCGGTCGCACGGAAGTTCGTCTGCATCGCCGACGGCACCAAGCTCGTCGGCGTGCTCGGCAGGTTTCCGCTACCGGTCGAAGTGATCCCGATGGCGCGCAGCCACGTCGCGCGACAACTCGTGCTGCTCGGCGGACAGCCGGCGTGGCGGATGGGATTCACGACCGACAACGGCAACGCGATCCTCGATGTGCACGGGCTCGCGCTGGCGAACCCAGTCGACATGGAAGCGAAGATCCGCGCGATCGTCGGCGTGGTCACCGTTGGCCTGTTCGCCGCGCGCGGCGCCGACGTGATCCTTCTCGGAACGGATGCCGGGGTGCGGACGATCAAGCCGTTGACACGAGCCGGCTGAAGCCGGCGCCACGGTTCGCGCTGCCAGCCGGCTGAAGCCGGCCCCACGGTTCGCCGCCAGCCGGCTGAAGCTGGCCCCACAGTGGATGCTGCTTGCCGGCTGAAGCCGGCCCCACAGTGGATGCAGCTTGCCGGCTGAAGCCGGCGCCACGGTTCGCGCTGCGCGCCGGCTGAAGCCGGCCCCACGGTTCGCGCTACAATTCCGCGATGACCAACCTCGCCGTCCCGGGTCTCGGCACGTTCGCGGACGTGGGCGCCTATATGAATGGCGTTGGCGCGGCCGCCCGCGACGCCGCACGCGAACTTGCGCGCGCCGACATGCGAGCAAAGAACGCTGCGCTATTCGCCATGGCCGCCGCGCTCAGGCGCGACGAGGCGAGGCTCGCCGCCGCCAACGCAGAGGACGTCGCTGCCGCGTTGGCAGCCGGCCACGACGCCGCGTTCGTCGATCGGCTGACCCTCTCGCCGAAGACGATCGCCGCGATGGCGACGGGCCTCGAGGAAATCGCCGCGCTGCCGGACCCCGTCGGCGAGATCACCGACCTCAAATTCCGCCCGTCGGGCATCCAGGTCGGCCTGATGCGCGTGCCGCTGGGCGTGGTCGGCATCATCTACGAGTCGCGGCCGAACGTGACCGCCGACGCCGCCGGGCTGTGCCTCAAGGCGGGCAACGCGACGATCCTGCGCGGCGGGTCCGAGGCGATCCGCAGCAACCGGGCGATCGCCGCTTGCGTGCACGAAGGGCTCCGATCCGCGGGCCTGCCCGAAAACGCCGTGCAGGTGGTCGCAACGACCGACCGCGCGGCGGTCGGCTTTCTGATCGCCGACGAGGAACACGTCGACATGATCGTGCCGCGCGGCGGCAAGGGCCTGATCGAGCGCATCGCGCGCGAGGCGAGAGTTCCGGTGATCAAGCATCTGGACGGCGTGTGCCACGTGTTCGTCGACGCGTCCGCCGACGTTGCAATGGCCATCCGCATCGCCGACAACGCGAAGACGCAGCGCTATTCGCCGTGCAACACGATGGAGACGCTGCTCGTCCATGCGGGCATCGCCGCGCGCGTGCTGCCGCCGCTTTGCGACATCTACGCCGGCAAAGGCGTCGAGCTGCGCGGCTGCGAGCGCTCGCGCGCGATCGTTCCGGCGATGAAGGCGGCGACCGAGGACGACTGGTACACCGAGTACCTTGCGCCCATCCTCGCCGTGCGCGTCGTCGATTCGCTGGCCGATGCGATCGCGCACATCGCGAAGTACGGCTCGCAGCACACGGACGCGATCGTCACGCAGGATCACGCGAACGCGATGCGCTTCCTGCGCGAGGTCGACTCGAGCTCGGTGCTCGTCAACGCGTCGACCCGGTTCGCCGACGGCTTCGAGTACGGGCTCGGCGCCGAGATCGGCATCTCCACCAACAAGCTCCACGCGCGCGGGCCGGTCGGGCTCGAGGGTCTCACGAGCCGGAAGTGGATCGTCCTGGGCTCGGGGCAGATCCGGACCTGACGCGCCGAGGCGGGCAAAGGCGATCGCCGGTCACGTCGCGTGCTGGCGCGGCGCGAAGGTCGCGAGCTGCCCAAGCAGGCGCGAGACACATCAAGCCGGTCTGACTTGCCGCTGCCGCCGCGCGTGCCAGACGACCACCGCGGCGATCAGCGCCAGGAACGGCAGCACGCCCCGGTTCATCGCCTCCCATCCCGCAAGGGACAGCAGTGCGCCGGACGCGAGCGAGCTGACCGCCATCGACGCGAAGACGATGAAATCGTTGGCGCCCTGCGTCCGCGCCTTCTCGGCCGGCGAGTAGGATTCGGTTAGCAGCGTGGTGCCGCCGGTATACATGAAGTTCCAGCCCACGCCGACGAGCGCCAGCGCGACCATGAAATGGGCGACCGTGTTGCCGTTGAGCGCGACCGCCACGCATCCGGCGACGAGGACGATCCCCGCGAGGATCACGTTGAGCACGCCAAAGCGCCGGATCAGCGACCCCGTGACAAAACCGGGCGCGTACATGGCGACGACGTGCCATTCGATCACCAGCGCCGTCGCCCCGAACGGATGGCTGCAGAAGCTCATCGCGATCGGCGTCGCCGTCATCAGCAGGCTCATGAGGCCGTAACCGATCGCCGCGGCGAGCGCGGCGACGATGAACACGGGCTGCCGAACGATTTCCCGCAGCGGGCGCCCGCCGCCGGAGCGTTCCTCGAGCGTCGGCGGCGGGACGCGTACGCGCGACTGCACGGCGAGCGCGATCACCGCGTAGGCCGCCAGCACGACGAATCCGCCCATGAACTGCGTCGGGAACAGGTCGACGCCCCGGCGCACCGACTCCGGGCCGAGAAAACCGCCGACGATGCCGCCCGCCAGCACCAGCGATATCGCCCGCGCCTTGTCCGCGGGCGCGGCCACCTCGGCCGCCGCGAAGCGGTACTGCAATCCGAACGCGTTGTAGATGCCGATCACCGCCGTCGCGGCGCAGTAGAGCGCGAAGCTCCCGCGGCCGATCGCGAACGCCGCGAGCGCACACCCGCCGACGTTGATCAGCGCGCCGGCCATGAAGCCCGTGCGTCGCCCGACGCGCGCCATCCACAACGATGCGGGCATCGTCGCCAACGCCGAGCCCAGCACGTAGGCGGTGACGCCGAGTGTCGCGAGTCCTTTGGTGTCGGCAAGCGCATAGCCGACGAGGCCGTTCATCGAGATGAGGCCCGCGGCGTTGGTCAGGAGCAGCGCCTGGCAGCAGGCCAGCAGGAAGACATCGCGGTAGGATGTACGCATGCGCGCAAGTAGGGTCAGAGACGACTTTTCGAAACACGGGGCCGGGCCTCGCGCGCCGGAACAAGAGAAGTCGTCTCTGACCCTACTTCCACGACTATAGCAAAGGCCATGGCACCTCTCGCCCGCGACATCCTCGATTTCTGGTTCGGCCCGCCGCCGCATGCGGTGCGCGCAGAGTGGTTCCGCAAGGATTCCGCCTTCGACGCGACGATCCGCGAGCGATTCGGCGGCGCCGTCGAAGCCGCTCTCGGCGGGGCTTATCGCGATTGGCGCGGCGATCCGCGCGGCGCGCTCGCCCGCGTGCTGCTGCTCGACCAGTTCACGCGCAACGCCTATCGCGATACGCCGCGTGCGTTTGCGGGGGATCCCGACGCCCTCGCCACCGCGATCCCGGTCGTGGACGCCGGTCTCGACGGCGGACTCGATGCGTTCGAGCGCTGGTTCCTGTACCTGCCGTTCGAGCACGCCGAAGATCCGGCGATGCAGGAGCGCTCGATCGCGCTGTTCGCCCGGCTGAGGGACGAGACAGGCCACGCCGCGCCGCTCGAATGGGCGGAGAAGCACGCGGCGGTCGTCCGCCGCTTCGGGCGTTATCCCCATCGCAACGCGATCCTGGGCCGCACGTCGACCCCAGAGGAAATCGCCTTCCTTCTGGAACCGGGATCGCGGTTCTAGGGCAGGGTGCGATGCCGTCCCGCTCCGCGGCGCCGGTCCGGCGGTCGCCGCCGGCGCTACAATGCAGGCGGCGATGACCTCCGTCCTGGGAATTTTCGGCGGCACTTTCGATCCGATCCATTGCGCGCATCTCGAGCTGGCGCGCGAGGTGCGCGCCGCGCTCGACCTCGCCGCCGTTCGCCTCATCCCGGCGGGCGACCCGCCGCATCGCGCGGCGCCAGTTGCGAGCGCCATGCATCGGCTCACGATGGTCGAACTCGCCGTCGCCGACGTGCCGGGCCTCGAAATCGACAGCCGCGAGATCGTCCGGCACGGACGCAGCTACACGGTGACCACGCTCACGGAGTTGCGCGGCGAAGCTCCCGCGCGGCCGCTCGCGCTGATCGTCGGGGCGGATGCGTTCCTCGGCCTGTCCACCTGGCACCGCTGGCGCGAGCTTTTCGACCTCGCGCACCTTGTCGTCGTCGCCCGTCCGGGCGTTGCGCTCGACGGCGCATTGCCGCCCGCGCTGGCCCACGAATGGTCGCGGCGATTCCGGCGGAACTCCGCCGCCCTCGCCGCGGAGCCCGCGGGGGCGATCGTCATGCAGCCGATCACCGCGCATGCGATCGCGGCCTCGGCCATTCGCGCGCAGCTCGCGCGCGGCCCCGAAGGCATCGCCGCCGTGCGCGGTTTGCTCCCGGCCGCCGTTTTGGCCTATATTGACCGCAACCAACTCTATCGCTCACGCCCGGATGCGCCTTAACAAGACCCAGAAGACCGCCGTCACCGCTCTCGACGACATCAAAGCGCGCGACATTGCCGTCCTCGACGTCCGCAAGCTCACCAGCCTCTGTGACACGATGATCATCGCCACTGCCGAGTCCAACCGGCAGGTGAAGGCGCTCGCCAATCACGTGCGCGAAAGGCTCAAGGAGATCGGGGCGACGATCGTCGGCGTCGAAGGCGAGGAGACCGGCGAATGGGTGCTGGTCGACGCCGGCGACATCGTCGTCCACATCATGCAACCGGCCGTGCGCGCGTACTACAACCTCGAGGAACTCTGGACCCCGCCGGCGGTGAAGCGGCGCGCCAGGGTCGCCGACCGGGCCGCGGCCTGACGCACCGACGGCCGTGACGAACCATCGTGCCTGACCCCGCTTGCCGAAGCGATGAAGCTCCGCGTCGTCGCTCTCGGCCACCGGATGCCCGGGTGGGTCCGCGCCGGCTGGGACGACTACGCGCGCCGGATGCCACGGGCGTTTGCGCTGGAGCTGGTCGAACTGAAACCCGAGCCGCGCGATCGCGGCAAGCCGCTGCCGCAACTGCTCGCGGCCGAAGCGGTTCGCATCGCCGCCGCGTGCGCGAACGCGCGCGTCATCGCGCTCGACGAACGGGGAGCGCCCTGGACAACGCGCATGCTGGCCGAAACACTGTCCCGCTGGCGTGACGAGGCGCGCGACGCGGCGCTCGTGATCGGCAGCGCCGATGGCCTCGCCGACGCCGTCAAGCGCAACGCGGCCGCCGTCGTCGCGCTTTCCGCGCTAACATTGCCGCACGGGCTCGTCCGCGTCGTCGTCGCCGAGCAGCTTTATCGAGCCACCAGCCTGCTCGCTGGCCACCCCTACCATCGCGAGTGACGCGCCGCGATGGCTCCGATCGAATGGGATCTCAACTCGCCATGAGCGCTCCTGTCGTCTACCTCGCCTCGAAGAGCCCGCGCCGGGAGGAATTGCTGCGCCAGCTCGGAATCGATTTCGCTTCGCTTCGCGTGCGGGAAGCCTCGGGCCGCGATCGCGATGTCGAGGAGGGAGCGCGGGATGCCGAACCCGCGCTCCACTACGTCGAACGCATCGCGCGCACCAAGGCCGCCATCGGCTGGCAGCGGATGCTGCAGCGCGGGCTTGCGCCCCGGCCCGTGCTCGGTGCCGATACGGAAGTCGTGCTCGACGGCACGATATTCGGCAAGCCGAAGGATGCCGCGGACGCCGTCCGGATGCTGACGCTGCTCTCGTCGCGCACGCACCAGGTGTTGACCGCCGTCGCGTTGTGCTGGGACCAGAAGATCGTCGCCGAGATCTCGACATCGACGGTGACCTTCCGTGAACTCGCGCACGACGAGATCGAGCGCTACGTCGCCACCGGCGAACCTTTCGACAAGGCGGGCGCCTATGGGGTCCAGGGCCGCGCCGCATCGTTCGTGAGCCGCATCGACGGCAGCTACACCGGGGTCATGGGCCTGCCTCTCTACGAGACCGCCCAGGCGCTCGCCGGCATCGGCTTCCCCGTGCTATAACCACGGCATCCGATGCCGCATGAAATCCTCATCAATGTAACCCCGCAGGAAACCCGCGTCGCGATGCTCGAGCAGGGCGTCGTGCAGGAGCTCCACATCGAGCGCGCCAGCGCGCGGGGTCTCGTCGGCAACATCTGCCTCGGCCGCGTCGCGCGCGTCCTTCCCGGGATGCAGAGCGCGTTCATCGAGATCGGCCTCGAGCGCGCCGCGTTCCTCCACATCGCCGACATCTGGGAGCACCGGCAGAACGGGCACGGCGGCGGCGACACGCGTCCGATCGAGAAGATCCTGAACGAAGGCCAGGCGCTGCTCGTCCAGGTGATCAAGGATCCGATCGGCACCAAGGGCGCCCGCCTTTCCACGCAGATCAGCCTTGCGGGCCGCCTACTCGTCTACCTTCCGCAGGACTCGCATATCGGCATCTCGCAGCGAATCGGCGACGAGGCCGAGCGCGAGATCCTCCGCGGCAAGCTCCAGCTGCTGCTGCCCGACGGGCATACCGGCGGATTCATCATCCGCACGATGGCGGAGACCGCGTCCGAGCGCGAGATGCAGAGCGACATCGAGTACCTGACCAAGCTCTGGAACGACCTCAACGCCCGGGCGCGCGACGTCCCGGCGCCGGCGCTGCTCTACCAGGACCTCAACCTCGCCCAGCGCGTGCTGCGCGACATCGCGACCGAGGAGACGACCCGCGTCGTGGTGGACTCGCGCGA
>JANMBN010000229.1:0-8390 GCA_031360485.1 Betaproteobacteria bacterium
GGACGCTTGGCGCTCCTGAGCAGATCGAGCGCGCGCTGCACGGCGTCCGGCGCCGGGATCTGGCGCGGCGCCGGATCGACGACCTTGATCAGCGACTTCCTCCCCGCTTCCGCGTCGATCGTCTGCGGAAACAGCTTGGCCGGCAGGTCGAGATAGACGCCGCCCGGACGACCGGAAAGAGCCGCACGGATCGCTCTCGCTACACCCACTCCGATGTCCTCGGCGTGCAGGACGCGGAACGCGGCCTTGGCGAGCGGCTTGGCGATGGCGAGCTGGTCCATCTCCTCGTAGTCGCCCTGCTGCAGGTCGACGATCTCGCGCTCGGAGGAGCCGCTGATGAGGATCATCGGAAAGCAGTTGGTGGTGGCGTTGGCGAGCGCCGTCAATCCGTTGAGAAACCCGGGGGCGGACACCGTGAGGCAGATGCCCGGCTTGCCCGTCATGAAGCCGGCGATGGAAGCGGCATACCCGGCGTTCTGCTCGTGACGGAAGGAGATCACGCGCATTCCTCGAGCCTGCAACTTGCGCGTGAGGTCGGTGATCGGGATTCCGGGCAGCCCGAAGATGGTATCGATGCCGTTCAGCTTGAGTGCGTCGATGACGAGCTGAAAGCCGTCGGTCTCTTGTGATTGGCGATCGATCTCGCCGCCGCTGGGGATTTTCGGCGCGTCTCCGGTGGTCGTTGCCGCGGGCTTGGGAATCGTTTTAGCGCCGACGTCTTGCATGATTTCCTCCGGATGCGGAATGTGGAGCATTGCCCAGGCGAGCGGACTCCCCCGCCAACGACTTGGATTTTTTCGCGCTCTGGCATAAGGTATGTGGTATACCAAGCCTTGTCAACCTGCCTCCGAATCATGTCCACGCTCCTCAGCACGCACGCACCGCCGCCGTTGGCGCTGCGGCCGATTGCGAGCCACACGAGCCTCCGCGACAAGGCCTACGCGGCCCTGAAGCAGGCGATCATGGATGCGGACATCTATTCGCACCGCGACGAGATCCGGCTCGACGAGCGCCAGCTGAGCCTTGCGCTGGGCGTCAGCCGGACGCCGATCCGCGAAGCGATGACGCTCCTCGAGCAGGAAGGCTTCCTGCGCACCGTGCCGCGCCGTGGAGGCTACATCGTCCGCAAGACCAAGAAACAGATCATCGAGATGATCGAGATGTGGGCGGCGCTGGAAAGCATGGCGGCCCGGCTCGCGACGCTGCACGCGTCCGACCGGGACATCGCGGCGCTCCGCGGCGTGTTCGACGAATTCCGCAACACGACGCCGGCCGAGCACATCCACGAGTACTCCGATGCGAACATCGCCTTTCACCAGGCGATCATGCGCCTGTCGGGTTCGAATCTGATGGGCAAGACGATCGACGACCTCTTCATCCACGTTCGCGCGATCCGCCGGATGACGATATCGCAAAGCGACCGGGCGGCGCGCTCGATCATCGACCACATGCGGATCATCGAGGCGCTCGAAGCCCGCGACACGGAGCTCGCCGAACGCCTGGTGCGCCAGCACTCGCTCGATCTCGCGGCGCACGTCGAGAAGCACTGCGACTTTCTCGATTGACGATGGATATCTCCACCACGGACACCGGAAAAGCATGGAGCAAAAAGCCGTAATCGACGTCTCGGGGATGCGCAAGCGCGGCGCCGGGCGCGGTCATCCCAAGGGACGTCCGGTCGACCCGCAGGCGCTGGCGGAGGTGCAGGCGCTTCTGGGCGATGCGCCGCGGCGGCGCGACCTGCTGATCGAGCATCTGCATCGCATCCAGGACAGCCGCGGCTCGATCCCGGCGGCGCACGTCGTCGCGCTCGCCCAGGAGATGGGGCTTGCGATGACCGAAGTCTACGAGGTCGCGACGTTCTATCATCATTTCGACGTCGTCAAGGAGGGCGAGACGCCACCGCCCGCGCTGACGGTGCGCATCTGCGAAACGATTTCGTGCCGCATGGCGGGATCCGAGGCGCTGCACGCCGCCGTCGCGGGCGCATGCGGGTCCGGTGTCCGGGTCATCGGAGCGCCGTGCATCGGCCGCTGCGAACACGCGCCCGCGGCCGTGGTCGGCCGCAATCCCGTCGACCGCGCCACGACCGAGGCGATCGCGCGCGCAATAGCGGAGCGCCGCACCGAACCCGACATTCCGGCCTACGTCGACTATGCGTCGTATCGCGCGGACGGCGGCTATCGCGCGCTCCTCGCTTGCGTGAACGGCGAGCGCCCGCTCGACTCCGTGCTGGCGTCGATGGAGGATTCCGGGCTGCGCGGACTCGGCGGCGCCGGGTTTCCCGTCGGCCGCAAGTGGCGCATCGTGCGCGCCGAGCCGGCGCCGCGCCTGATGGCCGTCAACATCGACGAGGGCGAGCCCGGCACCTTCAAGGATCGGCATTATCTCGAACGCGATCCGCATCGCTTCCTCGAGGGGACGCTGATCGCCGCGTGGGCGGTCGGCATCGACGACGTCTACCTCTATCTGCGCGACGAGTACGCCGCGTGCCGGGCGATCCTGACCCGCGAGATCGCGGCGCTGGAGGCCGATCCTCCATGCCTGCTGCCGCGCCTCCACCTGCGGCGCGGCGCGGGCGCCTACATCTGCGGCGAGGAGTCCGCGATGATCGAGTCGATCGAGGGCAAGCGCGGCATGCCGCGGCTGCGTCCGCCGTACGTCGCGCAGGTCGGGCTCTTCGGCCGCCCGACGCTCGAGCACAACATGGAATCGCTCCACTGGGTGCGCGACATCCTCGAAAAGGGCGCCGCGTGGTTCGCGGGACACGGGCGCAACGGACGCCACGGGCTGCGCTCGTACTCGGTGTCCGGGCGCGTCGCGAAGCCCGGCGTCCATCTCGCGCCGGCGGGCATCACCGTGCGGGAGCTTATCGGTGAATTCTGCGGCGGCATGCTGCCAGGCCACACGTTCTACGCGTACCTGCCGGGCGGGGCTTCGGGCGGCATCCTGCCCGCGTCGCTCGGCGACGTGCCGCTCGACTTCGACACGCTGCAGCCGCACGGCGCGTTCATCGGCTCGGCGGCGGTGATCGTGCTGTCGCAACACGATCGCGCGCGCGACGCGGCGGAGAACCTGATGCGCTTCTTCGCCGACGAATCCTGCGGTCAATGCACGCCGTGCCGCGTCGGCACGGAGAAGGCGGCGGCGCTCATGGCCAAGCCGCGATGGGACGCGGAGCTCCTTGGCGAGCTTTCGCAGGCGATGGTCGATGCGTCGATCTGCGGGCTGGGCCAGGCCGCGCCCAATCCGTTCATGTCCGTGATTCGCTATTTCCCCGAGGAGCTCGAATGAGCGCGGCCGCCGACCCGCGTCCGATTCGATCGCATCGGCCCTACAAGGAGGCCGCGAATGAGCGGAGATGACATCCGGTTTCGGTTGAACGGCGTCGAACTCGCCGCCACCCCGAACGAAACGATTATCGAGGTCGCGCAGCGCCACGGGGTCGAGATTCCGCACCTGTGCTACACGCCGGGCATGCGGCCCGACGGCAACTGCCGCGCCTGCATGGTGGAGATCAAGGGCGAGCGGGTGCTGGCGCCGTCGTGCTGCCGCGCCCCGGCGCCGGGAATGGAGGTTTCGAGCGCCAGCGCGCGCGCGCTGCACGCACAGAAGATGATCGTCGAGATGCTCGTCGCCGATGTTCCGGATCGCGTCTACAAGCCGGATTCCGAGCTCGCCCGCTGGCGGCGCTGGCTCGGCATCGGCAAGCCGCGCTTCGCGGCGCGCCCTCAGCCGGCGGCGGATCTCTCGCACCCCGCCATGGCGGTCAATCTCGACGCCTGCATCCAATGCACCCGCTGCGTGCGCGCATGCCGCGAAGTGCAGGTCAACGACGTCATCGGCTACGCCTTCCGGGGCACGCATTCGAAGATCGTGTTCGACCTCGACGATCCGATGGGCGCGTCGACCTGCGTGGCCTGCGGCGAATGCGTGCAGGCGTGCCCCACGGGCGCGCTCGCGCCGGCGAAGGAGGCCTATCTCGCGCCGACCAATCGCAGCGTCGCGTCGGTCTGCCCGTATTGCGGCGTCGGCTGCCAGCTCACCTATCACGTCAGCGACAACACGATCGTGCGCGTCGAAGGACGCGACGGGCCCGCCAACCGCGAGCGCTTGTGCGTGAAGGGGCGATTCGGCTTCGATTACGTGCACCATCCGCAGCGCCTGACCAAGCCTCTGATCAGGAAGCCCGGTATGCCGAAATCGGCCGACTTCGCCATGGACCCGGCCGATCCGCTCTCCATTTTTCGCGAAGCGAGCTGGGAAGAGGCGTTGGCGCTGGCAGGCGGGACGCTCTCGAAGATCCGCGATGCGCGCGGCGGCGACGCGCTCGCCGGATTCGGGTCGGCGAAGGGATCCAACGAAGAGGCGTACCTGTTCCAGAAGCTCGTGCGCACCGGCTTCGGCTCCAACAACGTCGACCATTGCACGCGGCTCTGCCATGCCTCGAGCGTCGCGGCGCTGCTCGAGGGCATCGGCTCCGGCGCGGTGTCGAATCCGGTGATGGACGTGATGAAGGCCGAGGTCGTGCTGCTCATCGGCGCCAACCCGGTCGTCAATCATCCAGTGGCGGCGACGTGGATCAAGAACGCCGTCAAAGGCGGCACGAAGCTGATCCTCGCGGAGCCGCGGCGGTCGGAACTCGCGCGGCACGCGACGCATTTCCTGCAGCTCAAGCCGGATACCGACGTCGCGCTGCTCAACGCGATGATGTACACGATCGTCGAGGAGGATCTGGTCGCGGAAAGCTTCATCGCGGACCGCACCAGCGGCTACGACGAACTCCGGAAGAACGTCGCCGGCCACAGCCCCGAGGCCATGGCGCCGCTGTGCGGCGTGCCGGCGCAGACGATTCGCGAAGTCGCGCGCCTGTACGCGACCTCCGGCGGATCGATGATCCTCTGGGGAATGGGCATCTCGCAGCACGTGCACGGCACCGACAACGCGCGCTGCCTGATCGCGCTCTCGCTGATGACGGGGCAGGTCGGGCGGCCGGGCACGGGTCTGCATCCGCTGCGCGGCCAGAACAACGTGCAGGGGGCGAGCGACGCCGGCCTCATCCCGATGATGTTTCCGGATTACCGGCGCGTCGACAACGCCGCAGCGCGCGCCGATTTCGAGGCGCTGTGGGGACGCCCGCTCGATCCGAAGCCCGGACTCACCGTCGTGGAAATCATGGATGCGGTGCACGCGGGGAAGATCCGCGGCATGTACGTCATGGGCGAGAACCCGGCGATGTCCGACCCCGACGTCGGGCACGCCCGCCAGGCGCTGGCCGACCTCGAAATGCTGGTCGTGCAGGACATCTTTCTCACGGAAACGGCGTATCTGGCCGATGTGATCCTGCCGGCGTCGGCGTTTCCCGAAAAGACCGGGACCTTCACCAACACGGATCGCCTGGTGCAACTGGGACGGCAGGCGCTGGCGCCGCCAGGCGACGCACGCCAGGACCTGTGGATCATCGTCGAAATGGCGAAGCGGCTCGGCCTCGATTGGCACTACGCGCACCCGAGCGAGGTCTTCGCCGAAATGCGCAAGGCGATGCCGTCGATCGCCGGCATCACGTGGGACCGCCTCGAGCGCGAGCACGCGGTGACGTATCCCTGCGAACAGGAAGGCGACCCGGGGCAACGCGTGGTGTTCACCGAGCAATTCCCCACGGCCGACGGCAGGGCCCGGTTCGTTCCGGCCAGCGTGATTCCCGCAGCCGAGCAGCCGGACGAGGCGTATCCGTACGTGCTGATCACCGGGCGCCAGCTCGAGCATTGGCACACCGGCAGCATGACGCGGCGCACGGCCGTGCTGGATGCGATCGAGCCCGGCCCCGTCGTGTCGGTCCATCCGCTCGATCTCGCGCAACTCGGCATCGCGCCCGACGGCATGATCACCGTGGCATCGCGGCGCGGCAGCATCGCGCTTCGGGCGCGCGCCGACGACGGCACGCCGCGCGGCGCCGTGTTCATCCCGTTCTGCTATTACGAGGCGGCGGCCAACCTGCTGACGAATCCGGTGCTGGATCCGTTCGGAAAGATTCCGGAATTCAAGTATTGCGCGGTCCGGGTGACGCCGGGCGGACTGGAGAGCCCCACGCGGGGCTATGGCCCCAGGCAGGATCGCGTCGTGGCGTAGGAAATCAGGGTCGGTCGCCGGGCCCGGGCGCGACGAACGTCGTGGCGGGAAGCGGATGGCCGACCGCGGCCGGGAGCCCCTTACGCGCCGCGCATCCTCGCGAGGAGCCGCGAGATCAGAGGCCAGAAGAGCATGACGAGCGCGAGCCCGGTGATGCCGCCGACCAGCCCGTTCGAAAAGAAGATGCTCATGTCGCCCTGCGCGATCAGCATCGCCTGGCGGAACGAATCCTCGGCGCGGTCGCCCAGCACCAGCGCGAGAACCAGCGGCGCGAGCGGGTAGTCGAGCTTCTTGAATATGTAACCGACGACGCCGAACAGCATCATGAACCAGATGTCGAGCATCGCGCCGTGCACCGAATACGCGCCGATCGCGCAGATCACGACGATCACCGGCGCGATGATCGAAAACGGCACACGCAGGATCGCGGCGAAGAGCGGGACGCACGTGAGGACGATGATGAGGCCGGCGAGGTTGCCGAGATACATGCTGGCGATCAGGCCCCACACGAAGTCCTTCTGCTCGACGAACAGGAGCGGCCCCGGCTGCAAGCCCCAGATCAGGAGCCCGCCCAGGAGCACCGCGGCCGTCGGCGATCCCGGTATGCCGAGCGCCAGCATCGGCAGGAGCGCGCTGGTGCCCGCCGCGTGTGCCGCGGTTTCCGGCGCGATGACGCCCTCGATCTGGCCGGTGCCGAACTTGTCGCCGTTCTTCGACATCCGCTTTGCGACGCCGTAGCTCATGAACGACGCCGGCGTCGCGCCCCCGGGGGTGATCCCCATCCAGCAACCGATCACGCAGCTGCGCAGCGAGGTGAGCCAGTACCGGGGGAGCTTCTTCCACGTCTCGAACACGACTTTGGGATCGATCTTGGCGGACTTGCCGGTGAACGAAAGGCCTTCCTCCATCGACAGCAGGATCTCGCCGATGCCGAAGAGCCCGATCACCGCGATCAGGAAGTCGACGCCGCGCATCATCTCGGAGAATCCGAACGTCAGGCGCAGCCGGCCCGTGATGTTGTCCATGCCGATCGCGGCGAGCGCAAACCCCAGCATCATCGCGGCCAGCGTCTTCCACGGCGAGCCTTTGCCCATGCCGATGAAGCTGCAGAACGTCAGCAGATAGACCGAGAAGAATTCCGGCGGCCCGAACTTGAGCGCGAATTTCGCGACCAGCGGCGCGAGGAACGTGATCATGATCACGGCGAACAGGGCGCCGATGAACGACGAGGTGAACGAGGCGGTCAGCGCCTCCCCCGCGCGGCCCTGCTGCGCCATCGGGTAGCCGTCGAAGGTCGTCGCCACCGACCACGGCTCGCCCGGTATGTTGAACAGGACCGAGGTGATCGCGCCGCCGAACAGCGCCCCCCAATAGATGCAGGAAAGCATGATGATCGCCGAGGTCGGCGGCATCGTGAACGTGAGCGGGAGCAGGATCGCGACGCCGTTGGCCCCGCCCAGGCCCGGCAATACGCCGATGATGACGCCAAGCACGATGCCGATCGTCATCAGCAGCAGGTTGTATGGCGACAGGACGACGGCGAAGCCGTGAAAGAGCGCGCTGATTTCTACCACGGAATCCTCTCCCCGCGAGGGCGACGGTTCAAAGCGATGGCGAAGCGGCTCTCAGAAACCGAGCCAGGCGAGCGGATCGTAGGCGCCCTTGAAGAGCGGCACCTTGAACCAGATTTCGAACAGGACGAAGATCGACGCGCTGACGATCACACCGACCGCTACGCTCTTCAGCCACGCGTACTTGCCGAGCCACCGCATGAACAGCGCGATGTAGATCGCCGACGCAACGTAGATGCCGATCAGCTGGACGCCCACGACATAGACGATTGCCGGCAGCAGGACGGAGAGAACCAGTTTGAGCGGACCCCACGCGACGAACTGGCTCTCGCGCTCGGCGATGGCGCCGCGGAACTGGCCGCGGCGCTTCCATTCCGTGAAAGCGATTTGTGCCAGCGTCGCTCCGCTCGAGAGGATGAGCAGGAGCCCGATGTAGAATGGAAAATAGCCCGATTGGGGGCCGTCGCTCCCCCATTTGGCTCCGAGGCGGTAACTGTCGAACACGACGACGGCGCCGACCGCCAGGAGCGCCAGCGCGACCGCGATGTCCATCGCGCGCGTCGTTATGCCGGCCTCGCCGGCCGAGGGCTTGTCGTCGCTCATCGGAATCCCCGGATGGGATGCGGAATGGACGGCGCTCGCTCGCGCGACCGCCGAAGCGGCGCCGGGCGGTTGGACGCCCGGCGCCAC
>JANMBN010000078.1:0-2661 GCA_031360485.1 Betaproteobacteria bacterium
GCGGTCTACGTCCCGCCGATCTTCAAATGGGCGATCTGGAACGCCGTGGCGCAGCCGGACAACGCCGCGTGCCGGGCGGCCGTCGGAGTCGGCGCTTGCTGGGGTGTCATCGCCGAGAAATACCGGTTGATCCTGTTTGGCCGCTATCCCTACCCGGAGCAATGGCGCCCGCTCGTCGCGTGCCTGATGATGATCGCGGTCATCGCCGCGAGCTGTTATCGCGCGTTCTGGCGCCCGTGGCTCGTCGGCGCATGGATCGCGATGCTCGCCGCGTTTTTCGCGCTGATGTTCGGCGGGTTGTTCGGGCTCACCTACGTCGAGACCGCGCGCTGGGGCGGCTTTCCGCTGACGCTGATGCTGTCGACGCTGAGTCTCGCGATGGCGTTTCCGCTGTCGATCCTGGTCGCCCTCGGCCGGCGCTCGAACATGCCCGGCATCCGCACGATCTGCGTGCTCTACGTCGAGCTCGTCCGCGGCGTTCCGCTGATCTCGGTGCTGTTCATGGCGTCGTTCATGTTCCCGCTGTTCATGCCGCAGGGCATGACGATCGACGTGCTGCTCCGCGTGCTGGTCGGCTTCACGCTCTTCACCGCCGCGTATCTCGCCGAGGTCGTGCGCGGCGGGCTGCAGGCGCTGCCGAAAGGGCAGGTCGAGGCCGCGCAGTCGCTCGGGCTCTCCTACTGGCAGACGGTGCGCAAGATCGTGCTGCCGCAGGCGCTGCGCCTCGTGGTTCCGTCGATCATGAACACGTTCATCGGCGCTTTCAAGGACACGTCGCTGGTGACCATCGTCAGCCTGTACGACCTCACCGGTGCGCTGCAACTCGCCTTGGGCGACTCGAACTGGCGCAAGTTCTTCCTCGAAGGACAGCTCTTTGTCGCCGCGATCTATTTCACATTCTGCTTCGCGATGTCGCGCTACAGCCGGTGGATCGAGCGCCACCTCAACGTCGGCACGCGCCGGCAGTAACCCGTCCCTTCTTCCGCGGAACCCACCATGCCGGACGCCTCCCCGATCATCGAGTTTGCCAAAGTCAGCAAATGGTACGGCCAGTTCCACGTCCTGCGGGACATCGATTTGTCCGTTGCACGTGGCGAGAAGATCGTGATCTGCGGCCCGTCGGGCTCGGGCAAGTCGACGCTGATCCGCTGCATCAACCGTCTCGAGGAGCACCAGCAGGGACGCCTCGTCGTCGACGGCGTCGAGTTGACCGACGACCTCAAGGCGATCGACGCGACTCGCCGCATCGTGGGCATGGTGTTCCAGCAATTCAACTTGTTCCCTCACCTCACGGTCCTCGAAAACCTGACGCTGGCGCCGATGTGGGTCGGCAAGATGCCGAAGAAGGAAGCCGACGAGCGGGCGATGCAGCAGCTGACGCGCGTGCGCATCGCCGAGCAGGCCGGCAAGTATCCGCTGCAGCTTTCCGGCGGCCAGCAGCAGCGCGTCGCGATCGCCCGTGCGCTTTGCCTCACGCCGAAGATCATGCTCTTCGACGAGCCGACGTCGGCGCTCGATCCGGAGATGATCAACGAGGTGCTCGACGTGATGATCGAGCTCGCGAAGCTTGGCATCACGATGCTCTGCGTGACGCACGAGATGGGCTTCGCGCGCTCGGTCGCCGACCGCGTGATCTTCATGGACCAGGGGCAGATCGTCGAGCAGAACACGCCGGCCGAGTTCTTCAGCCATCCGAAGAGCGACCGCACCCGGGATTTCCTGTCGAAGATCCTGGCGCACTGACGCAAGCCGCACGGGCGCGATGACGGCGCCGGCCATCGAGCGTCATCTGCTCGACACCCCGGGCGACGCCCTGCCGCGCCCGCATGCGAACTGCTACTGGCTGATTCCCGGGACGTTGCTCGCGGGGGAACACCCCGTGATGTCGTTCGACGGCGTCGACGACAGTTCCCATATCGACGCGCTGCTGGATGCCGGCATGCGGCAGTTCATCGACCTCACCGTGGAAGGGGAGGGACCGGCGCTCTACGCCCCGACCCTGCTCGAACGAGCCCGGTCCCGAAGCCTGTCCGTTGCCCACCGCCGGTTTGCCATCTCCGATTTCGGCGTGCCGTCGCCCGCATTGATGCGCACCACGCTCGACGCGATCTATGTTGCGATCGCAGCGGGGGATCCGGTTTACGTGCATTGCTGGGGCGGCATCGGCCGCACGGGCACCGTGGTGGGCTGCCTGTTGCGCGAGCAGGGGCTCAGCGCGGCCGAAGCGCTCGACGTGATCGCCGGCAAGTGGCGCTCGATGGAGAAGCGCTTGCGATTCCCGAAATCGCCTGAGTCGCCCGCGCAGTTCGCGTTCATCGAGACGTGGCGGGCGAGCTAGATTGGATGGAGCGCGGGCGGTAACGCGGAATTCCACAAACTGTGCGTGTGGAACTGCGCGCTACAAAATCGCGCGCCGTTTTTCGGACTGCCTGCTGCAGGGAATTCAGGCGCGCCACTCTGTAAATCGGGGTGGTGAAACGCCGGGGCCGCCATGCCATTGTCATGCGTTGCCTAGCATGACGTGGACCCTCTTGACAACCCGGAAAACGGGAGTACAAGTAGTGACTTTGATGAAGATCTGTGGCGGAAGGCTAGAAGGCTGTGTATCCGAGCGCCGACATCGCGACAAACGCGATATGGCGATTCTGTCGACAAGCTTGG
>JANMBN010000319.1:0-20631 GCA_031360485.1 Betaproteobacteria bacterium
CGTTGGCGCGAAACCGCTGCCCGGCGGTCTGCAGCCGCGCGCGGATTCGATCGGAAGTTCGGGTCATGGAGCCAATCCTCGGTAAGGGCGAATAGAATGGCGGATTCTAACCGCATTGCGGTCCGTGACGTTGAAGTGGACCGCGACGCCCCGCGCGCGGTGCCATTACCGCGTTGATGCTGCATCTGTCGAGGGTCGGTCATGGCGCTGTTGATCACAGGTCTCGCAGTCTTCCTCGGTCTCCATCTGCTGCCCGCGCTGCCCGGGGCCCGCCTCGCCGCGGTCGCGCGATTGGGCGAGCAACGTTACAAGGCGGTGTTTTCGCTGGTATCGGCGGTGGGGCTCGCGCTGATCGTCGCGGGATACGCGTTCTCCGGAGATCGCGGACGCGTCTTCGAGCCATTCCCCGCGGCACGCGCGATCGCGCCTTATGCGATGGCGTTGTCCTTCGTCCTCTTCGCGGCTGCGAACATGCGCGGCCACCTGCGCCGGTTCCTCCAGCATCCGATGCTGATCGGACTCCTGATCTGGTCCTCGGTGCATTTGCTCGCGAACGGCGACCGCACGGGAACCGTGCTGTTCGGAGCGTTCCTCGCGTACGCCGCCGTCGATCTCGTTTCGGCGGTGCAGCGACACGCCGTCAAGCCGTTCGAGCCCGTCATCCGGCACGACGTGATCGCGGTGGGTGCAGGGATAGGCGTGGCGCTCGCCGTCATGGCCGTCCACCGCTTGTTTTTCGGTGTCGCCGTCGTGCCCTTCGGGATGTGAGAGTGGCCGACCGGAAAACAACGATGGCAAGCCATCCAGGCATGACCCCCGGTCGGGAACTCGCGGGTAAGGTGGTCCTGATAACCGGCGGCGCGCGCAACATCGGGCGCGCCACCGCGCGCGCGCTCGCCGCGGGCGGCGCCGCCGTCATGGTCAACGCGCTGCGCTCGCGCGACGATCTCGACGAAACCGTCCGCATGATCGAATCATCCGGCGGAACCGCCGCGAACTGCCTCGCCGACGTCACCGATCCAGTCGCGGTCGCCCGGATGGTCGCCGCGACGGTCGAGCGCTTCGGACGGATCGATGCGCTCGTCAACAATGCCGCGGTCCGCCCCGAGCGTGCGTTCGACGTCATGTCGTTCGACGAGTGGCGGCACGTCGTCTCGATCGTCCTCGATGGCGCATTCCTGTGCTCACAGGCGTGCCTGCCGCATCTCGCGCGGGCAGGCGGCGGCTCCATCGTCAACATCGGCGGCGAGACCGGGCACCGCGGCGCGACACAGCGCGCGCACGTGGTGACGGCCAAGGCGGGACTTGCCGGAATGACCAAGGCGCTGGCGCTCGATCTCGCGCCGCAGCGGATCACCGTCAACTGCGTCGTGCCGGGTCGCATCGACACGGTGCGCGGAGATACCGATGTGCCAGGGCAGCCGGCGCACCGACCCGCGGTGCCCCCCATCGGGCGGCTCGGGCTTCCCGAGGAAGTCGCCGCGATGGTGCGCATGCTCTGCGGGCCGGATGCCCGCTACGTCACGGGACAATCGATTCACGTCAATGGGGGCGGATTGATGCCGTGAGCCCGGCGGAAGTGCTCTTTCAAGACTGGAATTCCGCGTCGCTCGCAGGTATCGCGGCGCCTCAACCCCCGAAATCGGAGGATTCACGATTGGCACATAACACCCGCGTAGCCGCGGACACCCGCGCTCCGCCCGTCACCAGGATTCTGGCGGACTTCGTGGCGACCCACCCATCGCAAGGGTGGACCGACGAGGTCGACAGGGAGGCTCACCGCACGCTGCTGAATTGGGCCGGCTGCGCGATCGGCGCGTCGCGTCATGCGACCGTCGAAGCGGCGCTCGCGGCAGTGCAGGAACTCGCACCGCACGCGCAGGCAACGATCCTCGGGCGCCCCGAGCGCGTCGACATGGCGAGCGCCGCGCTCCTCAACGGCATCAGCTCGCACACGTTCGATTTCGACGACACCCATCTCAAGACGATCATTCATCCGGCGGGCCCGGTCGCATCCGCGGCGCTGGCGCTCGCCGAGCATGTCGGCGCCAATGGAAGGCAATTCGTCGACGCCGTGGTCCTCGGCATCGACGTCTCCTGCCGCGTCGGCAACATGATCTATCCCGACCACTACGATCGCGGTTGGCACATCACCGGCTCCACCGGGATGCTCGGCGCCGCCGCCGCGTGTGCCCGGCTGCTCGGACTCGATGCGCACAGGACCGCGATGGCGCTGGGGATCGCCGCGTCGCAGCCGATCGGTGTCCGCGAGCAATTCGGGTCGATGACGAAACCGTTCCATCCGGGAGGCGCCGCGCGAGCCGGCCTCATGTCGGCGTTGATGGCGAAACACGGCTACACGGCGTCTCTCCGGGCGCTCGAAGCGCCGCGCGGGCTGGCGCAGACGTTCTCGACCAAGTGCGACTGGAGCGAGATCACCGACGAGCTCGGAAGCCGCTTCGAAATTTCGTTCAACACCTACAAGCCGTTCGCCTGCGGGATCGTCATTCATCCCAGCATCGACGGGTGTGTGCAGCTTCGCGCCCGCCATGGACTGCGCGCCGGAGACATCGAGCGCGTCGATCTCAAGGTTCACCCGCTGGTGCTGGAACTCACGGGCAAGACCGCGCCGGATAGCGGCCTCGAGGGCAAGTTCAGCGTCTTCCATGCCTGCGCCGCCGGCCTGATCCATGGACGGGCGGGCGACGCCGAGTTTTCGGACGACGTGGTGAGGGACGCCGACGTGATCGCGCTGCGTGCCCGCATCCGGGCGGTCGCCGACGACGCGATCGGCGAGGCCTCGGCCGACGTCAGGATCGCGTGCACGGACGGCCGCGCGCTGCACGTGTTCGTCGACCATGCCATCGGCAGCCTGGAGCGACCGATGAGCGATGCCGACCTCGAGCGCAAGTTTCATGGCCTCGTCGACCCGGTGCTGGGCGAGGCGCGCGCCGCGCGCCTGATCGCGCAATGCACGGCGCTCGCGCGATGCGCCGACCTCGGCACCTTCACGGCGCTGGCGCGAAGCTAGCGCGCATCGTCGCGATGACGGCCGGATTCTTTGCGGGCCATGGGATGATCGCGCCGCGCCCGACCGCTCGCCACTGGATGCCGGCGGTGATGTTGGCGGCGCTCGCCGCCACGCCGCTTTCCGCCCAGGATTTCCCGCAGTATGGCGACGAACTGTACCGGCCGCGGCTCCGGCAGCCGGGGAAAGACGTGATGTGGCTGCCGACGCCGGATGCGATGGTCACCCGCATGCTGCGCGCGGCGAAGACGACGAACGAGGACATCGTCTACGATCTCGGTGCGGGCGACGGCAGGATTTCCATCGCCGCCGCGACCGAATTTGGCGCGAAGTCCGTCGGCATCGAGTACGATGGGCAGCTCGCGGCGCTGGCCCGGCGCAACGCGGAGCGCGCGGGCGTGGCGGGCAAGGTCACGATCGTCCAGGGCGACATCTTCAAGGAGGACTTTTCCCGGGCTACCGTCGTCGCGCTCTACCTGCTGCCGGACCTCAACCAGCAGTTGCGCCCGCAGCTTCTCCGCATGAAGCCGGGCACGCGCGTCGTTTCGCATCTGTGGGACATGGGCGAATGGGAGCCCGACGAATCGTTCCGCGTCGGTGAGAGCGAGGCCTTCCTGTGGATCGTCCCGGTTCGCGTCGACGGCCGCTGGTCGCTGAAGGACGAGCGCGGATTCTGGGAGGGCGAACTCGATCTCACCCAGCAATTCCAGCGCATCGGCGGAACGCTGACGATCCGGGGGAGGACGCAGCCGCTGCTGGGCGCCTTCGTCCAGGGCGGAACCATCGGGTTCACGTTCGTCGATCTCGATGGCGGGGTCCGCACCGTGCGCGCCGGCGTCGACGGAGCCGCGCTGTCCGGATCGCTGCGATTTTCCGGAAACCTCACGCCGCTAACGGGTCGGCGGCGGTAGCATCCACGGAAAGGAAATCGAACGGACGCCGCCAGCGGCCCGCGCAAGCGGATGTCATGTCTCTGGCCATGGAGGAATTGATGCCGACAGGAAGCACCCGTGGGTTACGCGCGCTTGCGCCAGCCGTCGTCGCGCTGGCCGCGCTCGCCATGGCACCGCTACAGGCGCAGGACTATCCCGCGCGGCCCGTGAAGGTCATCGTGCCGTTCTCGCCGGGAGGCGCAGTCGATGGGCCGATGCGCGTGATCGCGCAGGAGCTCTCGAAACGGCTGGGCCAGCAGGTTGTCGTCGAGAACAGGCCGGGCGCGGGCGCGACGATCGGTTCCGACCTGGTCGCCAAGGCGCTCCCCGACGGTTACACGCTGCTGCTCGCATCGCAGACCAACGCGATCAGCGCGACGCTCTACCCGAAGCTTCCGTTCGACCCGGTCGAGGATTTCGCCCCGATTTCGCTGATCGGCCGCGAGCCCGGCGTGCTCGTCGTCAATTCGGCGCTTCCAGTGACGACGTTCCGGGAGTTCGTCGCCTACGTGAAGGAACGGCCGGGCCAGATCGACTATGCGTCATCGGGCAACGGCAGCGGACAACACCTGTTCGCCGCGCTGCTCGCCTCGATGACCGGCATGAAGATGAATCACATTCCCTACAAGGGCAGCGGACAGGCGACGACCGATCTCCTGGGCGGGCAGGTGCCGGTGTCGATCCCCGGCACCGCTGGAATGGTCGGTCACATCAAGGCGGGGAAACTCCGCGCGCTGGCGGTGACGGGCTCGAAGCGCACGCCGCAACTTCCCGACGTGCCCACGTTGATGGAATCCGGCGTTCCGGGGTACGAAGCGTACGTCTGGATGGGGCTGCTCGCGCCCAAGGGCACGCCTCAACCGATCGTCGACAAGATCCATCGGGAACTGCTGCCGGTCCTCGCGTCCGCCGAAGTCCGGAATTACATGGCCACCGCCGGGATCGAGATCGTCGGCTCGTCGCCCGCCGAGTTCGGCAAGTTCTTCCGTTCGGAAAAGGACCTGTGGGCCAAGGTGATCCGCGACACCGGCGCGAAGATCGATTGACGGCGCGCGGCGCTTCGCCCCTATCGACGACACACCCGAGGGACCCATGATGGCAGAAACACGCAGCCCGGACGCGGCGGTCGCCGGCGCAGAACACTGGACGGCCAAGAAAACGGCGGACGGCGACGTTCGCCTGTTCCTGTGGGAAAAATACGTCGGGTCGCCGGAAGGCAAGCCGGCGGTGCTGTTCGTCCACGGCTCGTCGATGGCGTCGCAGCCGACCTTCGACCTGGCCGTCCCCGGACGCCCGGACTCGTCCGTCATGGACTGGTTCGCGCGGCGCGGATTCGTCTGCTGGTGCGTCGACATGGAGGGTTACGGGCGCTCCGGCAAGACGCGCGACATATTCTGCGACATCGCCAACGGCGCCGATGACCTGGCCGCGGCGACCGATTACATCGCGGCGAAGCGGGGCATTCGCGCGTTCATGACCTACGGCATTTCGTCGGGAGCGCTGCGCGCCGCGCTGTTCGCGCAGCGTCATCCGGAGCGTGTCGCGCGACTCGCGCTCGATGCCTTCGTCTGGACGGGAGACGGCGCGCCGACCCTCGAGCAGCGGCGCACGAAGCTGCCGGAGTTCGTTGCCAGGAAACGGCGCCCGATCGACCGCGCCTTCGTCCATTCCATCTTCGAGCGCGACCATCCGGATTGCGCCGACAAGCGCGTCGTCGACGCGTTCGCCGACGCGATCCTGGCGCTCGACGACTCGATGCCGAACGGCACCTACATCGACATGTGCTCGAAGCTTCCCGTCGTCGATCCGGCAAAGATTGCCGTGCCGACGATCGTCCTGCGCGGTCAGTACGACGGCATCGCGGGTTTCGACGACCTGATCGAGTTCTTCAAGCGGCTGCCCAATCCGGACAAGCAGTTCTCGGTGCTGGCGGGGATCTCGCATGCGAGCTTCCAGCAGAAGAACTACCTGATGGTCTACCACATCCTGCACGCCTATTTCACGCAGCCCTCCCCGGCGTACGCCGGCCCGGCACACTGAGAGCCGGACGTGACCTGGTCGATCATCGCCCGCGACGTGTCCGGCGCTTTCGGCGTCGCCGTCGCCAGCCGTTTTTTCGCGGTCGGGGCGCTCTGTCCGCATGCCGCGAGCCACGTCGGCGCCGTCGCGACACAGGCGCTCGTCAATCCGCTGTATGCGCGAGCCGCGCTCGACGCGATGGCGCGCCAGCTCGACCCGGCCGCGATCGTGCGCACGTTGACCGCCGCCGACGAGGGCCGCGACCACCGGCAGCTCCACCTGATCGACCGCGAGGGCCGAATCGCCGCGCACACCGGCGCACGTTGCATCGAGTGGAGCGGTCACCGCGCCGGCCCCGGCATTTCCGTGGCCGGCAACAGGCTCGCGGGCCCGCGTGTTCTCGCCGACACCGCCGAAGCGTTCGACGCGTATCGCACGCTGCCTTTCGCCGAACGGATGATCGCGGCGATGGAAGCCGGAGAAGCCGCCGGCGGCGACAAGCGCGGCAAACAGGCGGCGGCGCTCCTCGTCTGCACGACGGAGGAGTATCCGGCACTGGACCTGCGTGTCGACGATCACGCCGAGCCGATCGCCGAGTTGCGGCGGTTGCACGAGAAAAGTCTCGAGCGCTTCCAGCCTTTCGTCGCCTGTCTGCCCTCGCGTGCTGATCCTGCGGGGATCACCGACCGGGCCGCGATCGAGGCCGAAATCGAGCGTTATCAGGCCGCGCGCCGACGCCGGCCGGAGTCCTGACGCGCGGGGTTCGACGCGTGCTATGCTCGATCGCGGTCGGTTCGCGCGGGGGTCCCGCGGGGGTTCC
The DNA here is from genome assembly GCA_031360485.1 of Betaproteobacteria bacterium. Lineage (GTDB taxonomy): Bacteria > Pseudomonadota > Gammaproteobacteria > Burkholderiales > Casimicrobiaceae > CAIWHR01. The sequence continues at coordinate 6,800 of JANMBN010000319.1, forward strand.
TTCGGGCAACCGCCTCATCCAATCTGGAGGTAGACATGGCGACAGCGCATCGGACCGTTCGTCTCGGAATCGCACTCGGGCTGGCTGCCGGACTGGCCGGCGCGGCGCATGCGCAGACGCTGCGCATCGGGCTCGCCGAGGACCCCGACGTGCTGGACCCGACGCTCGCGCGCACATTCGTCGGCCGCGTCGTCTTCGCCGCGCTGTGCGACAAGCTCTTCGACATCGACGAGAAGCTCAACATCGTGCCCCAGCTCGCAACCTCGTACGAATGGTCGGCAGACAGCAAGGCGCTGACGCTGAAACTGCGCGCTGGCGTGACCTTCCACGACGGCGAGAAGTTCGACGCCGCCGCCGCCAAGTTCAATATCGAGCGGCACAAGACGATGGCCGGCTCCAACCGGCGCGGCGAACTCGCGCTGGTGACCACCGTCGACGTCGTCGATCCGGGAACGGTGCGGCTCAACCTGTCGGCGCCGTTCGCGCCGCTCCTCGCCCAGCTCGCCGATCGCGCCGGCATGATGGTTTCGCCGAAGGCCGCGCTGGCCGACGGCGACAAGTTCGGCGCGAAGCCCGTCTGTTCCGGACCCTTCCGCTTCGTCGAGCGAGTCGCACAGGATCGCATCGTGCTCGAGCGGTATGCGAACTACTGGAACAAGGGTGAGATCCACGTCGACAAGGTCATCTACCTGCCGATCGTCGACGCGACGGTTAGGCTAGCCAACCTCAAATCCGGGCAGCTCGACTTCATCGAGCGGATGGCAGCCTCCGATGTGCCGGGGCTCAAGTCCGACGCGCGTTTCAAGATCTCCAAGATCACCGAGATCGGCTACCAGGGCATCACGATCAATGTCGGCAAGAGCGATCTCGCGCAGAAGAACCCGCTGGGCAGGGACCCGCGCGTGCGCGAGGCGTTCGAGCTCGCGCTCGACCGCGAGGGCATCGTGCAGGTCGCGATGGACGGCGAGGCAGCCGTCGGCAACCAATGGGTCGCCCCGGACAATCCGTACTACGCGAAGAACGTGCCGATCCCGAAACGCGACGTCGCGCGGGCGAAGGCTCTGCTCAAGGAAGCCGGCGTTCCCAACCCGAGCTTCACGCTGATGACCCCGACCAATACCGACCAGCAGAAGATCGCGCAGGTCGTCCAGGCCATGGTCAAGGAGGCGGGCTTCGACATGAAGATCCAGTCGACAGAGTTCGCGACCTCGCTCGACATGGCGGACAAGGGCCAGTACGACGCTTACGTCCTCGCGTGGAGCGGCCGCGCGGACCCCGACGGCAACATCTTCAGCTTCGACGCGTGCAAGCAGCCGCTCAACTACGCCGGCTATTGCAAGCCCGAAGTGGACGACATCCTCAACAAATCGAGAACGACGCGGGATGCCGCCGAGCGGCGAAAGCTATTCGAGCAGCTGGCGGCGATCGCACTCAAGGATCGTCCGATCGTTTACCTGTACCACCGCCATTGGCTGTGGGCCTACACGAACAAGCTCTCCGGCCTGCGCGCCGTTCCCGACGGACTGGTGCGCGTGCAAGGGCTCAAGTTCAATTGATGGAGCAGTGCCGACCCGCGACGTAGTGCGCCGATGCTGACGTTCCTCGTCCCCCGCATCGCCACGATCGTCCCGACGCTGGTCTTCGTGTCGATGCTGATCTTCGGTCTGCAGCAGCTGCTGCCTGGCGACCCGGCGGTCGTGCTGGCGGGCGAGGACCGGGATCCCGACGTCGTCGCCTATCTCCGCCAGAAGCTGCACCTCGACGAGCCGCTGCCGGTTCGCTACCTCTACTGGATCAAAGGCGTCGTGCACGGGGATTTCGGCGAATCGCAGCGCATGCAGAAGCCCGTGCTGGCGCTGATCGTCGAGAAGCTGCCGGTGACGCTCGAGCTCGCTGCCATGGCGATCCTGATCGCACTGCTGATCGGGATTCCGGCGGGAATCATCTCGGCGGTGCGGCGCAACAGCGCGTGGGACTACGCGGCCAACGTGGTCGCGTTGTGGGGCCTGTCCACGCCGAACTTCTGGCTCGGCATCATGCTGATCCTGCTCTTTTCGGTGACGCTCGGCTGGCTTCCCGCTTCCGGCTTCGTCAGCCCTTTCGAGGACCTCCGGGGAAATCTCGCCGCGTTGATCATGCCGGCGTTCGTGCTGGGAAACGCGATCGCCGCGGTGCTGATGCGCCACACGCGCAGCGCCATGCTGCAGGTGCTTTCCTCCGACTACGTTCGCACCGCGCGGGCCAAGGGCCTTCCGGAACGCGACGTCATTCTGAAACACGCGCTGCGCAACGCGCTCATCCCCGTGATCACGCTGGGCGCGCTCGAGCTCGGCACGCTGCTTTCGGGCGCCGTGCTGACCGAGCAGGTCTTCACGATCCCGGGTTTCGGCAAACTGATCGTCGACGCGGTGTTCAATCGCGACTACGCGGTCGTCCAGGGGGTCGTGCTGTTCACCGCAACGGCGTACATCGTGCTCAACCTGTTCGCCGACATCGCCTATGTGATCGTCAACCCGCAGATCCGGGCGCAGTGATGGCGTCGCTCGCGGCCGCGCTGCCCTCCCCCGCCAACCCGGCGCGCGGCGCGCCGCGCGCCCATCCGTTCCGGCGGTTGCTGCGGCGGCGCGGCGCCGCGGTCGGGCTGGTCATCGTTGTGTTCTTCGTCCTGCTCGCCTTGTTGGCACCCGCCGTTTCGCCCTACGATCCGCTCGCGACAAGCTGGACTGCGATCCGCAAGGCGCCGAACTCCGCGCACTGGTTCGGTACCGACGAGATCGGCCGCGACGTTCTTTCGCGCGTCGTCTGGGGCACCCGCGCGTCGCTGCTGGCGGGGGTCGTCTCGGTGCTGATCTCGCTGTCGATCGGCGTTCCGATCGGTCTCATCGCGGGCTATGCCGGCGGCAAGGTCGACATGCTGATCTCCCGCTTGACCGACGCCGTGCTCGCCTGCCCGTTCCTGATCCTCGCCATTGCGCTTGCCGCGTTTCTCGGACCCAGCCTCACCAACGCGATGATCGCGATCGGCGTATCGGCGACGCCGGTCTTCGTGCGCCTGACCCGCGGCCAGACGATGGCCATCAAGGCGGAAGACTTCATCCTCGCCGCGCGTGCGATCGGCAATCCGCCGTGGCGCGTCGCCCTGCGCCACGTGCTGCCGAACGTCGTTCCGGCGCTTATCGTCCAGGGCACGCTCGCGATCGCCGCGGCGGTCATCGCCGAGGCCAGCCTGTCCTTCCTGGGCCTCGGCCAGCAGCCGCCGGCACCGAGCTGGGGCAGCATGCTCAACACGGCCAAGAACTACGTCGACAATGCCCCGTGGATGGCCGTGTGGCCGGGGCTTTCGATCTTCGTGCTGGTGCTGTCGTTCAATCTGGTCGGCGACGGACTGCGCGACGCGCTCGATCCCCGGCAAACCTAGTCGCGCGACCCACGAGGCGCGCCGGGCGCTTCGGCTCCGGCGCGGCACTCCGGTGTCGACCCGCTTTCCTCAATCAGTCGGCCCGCTGCTTGGCCGTGCACTGCGGAACCTGTCCCCATTTTCCTTCGCAGAACTGCAGGCGCGCCTTCTGTTCGCAGAGGAAACTCGCCAGAAATTTCTCCGCGCCGCATTTTTCCAGCGCGCTCGCCAGCACTTGCGCGCCGTCCGTTGCCGTCGCCGTCGCCGATTGAAGATTGCCCGCCCGCGCCAACAGGCGCGAGGATTCCGCGCTCTCGGGCGTTACCGGATTTGCCGGTGCGGCGTCGATCGCACGTGCGTACTGCGAGGACGGCGAACCCGGCTCGAGGTTCGCCGGCGCCTTCGCACCGCTCGCGCCTGCCTTCGCGCGCACCGATGCCTGTTTCACCGCCGGCAACTCTGTCTTGGGCGCCGCTCTGCGGGCGCCGGTCGCTTCGGACGCCACCGATTGCGCCGCGATATCCACGGTCTTCACTCGCGTCGTCGACGGGAGCGTTTCCGGCGGCGTTGCTCCTGGCACGACGTCGACGTCGGGTCGCTCCGCCGATGGCTTGGACGACCGGTCGTCGGCACTGACGACCTCATCGGTTGCGGATCGGCGGTCCGGTTCGCGCTGCGCGATGTAGACGATCCCGATCGCCACCAGCCCGGCGGCAGCCCACGCGACGCGCCGTCGCCAACCGGGCGGCGGAGCGGACGTCAGCGTCAGGGGACGCGGTGCCACGGGCGCGGCCGCGGACTCGACGCGACCCGCGTTGGATGTCTCCGGTTTGCGCAATGCGGCCGAACCCTCCCGCGCGCGCCTGAGCGCCTTGGTGCAATCCCCGCACAGCTTGTCGGGACCCACCGCCGGCTGTCCGCAAAGTCGGCACTTCATCGCGGCTCCTCGTCGCAAGAAAGGGTCGTTTGTCCTGCTGGCGCCATGATCTGCTGTGTCCCCGACTCGATACACCCGTAGTTGATGCCTCGCTCAAAGCGATGGTTTGCCGATCGGAAAGCAATTTCCGGGCCTGCCAGGCCAACCCCGGGACCGGGCGGTCTCCGGCGGTCAGAGCGTGGCGGAACCGGTGTGCGACCCGGGTCCAGCCCGGCCGGGACCCTGCGGTGCCGCGCGGTGCGCGCCCGCCCCATTGCGTCCAATGCCGACGCCGGGGAGCCCGTGTCAGGCGCCTGGCCCCCTGGCGAGTGGAAGGCACGCGGCGCCTGGCGCGGCATTTGCTTTACCGTGAAGGTCAACGGGCCCATTCGAAAACGAGAACCGTCGCACCGCGGCCGTCGCCATCCTCCCCATTTCATGCCCGAGCAAAGCCTGATCCGATCGTTGAACCCGTTCCGATGGCGCGGGGTGCGCGTCATCTGGCCCTTTGTCGCGATCGTCGCCCTCATGCTGGCGCTCGGGAACGCCAGCCTCGACGTGATGTCCGGGATACGCGCCTTCGCCGCCGCCGAAAGCTCGAGGTCGAAGGCGCTGGCCGCTGCGGTCGCCCGGCTGGAGCAATACGCGCAGACGCGCAACGAGGATGCGTATAGCCGCTATCTCGCCGAAATGACGGCGATCTCGGGGCTGCGTGACGCCCGCATCGAGCTCGAAAGACCCCAGCCCGATCTCGACGCCGCACGCCAGGGGTTGCGCACCGCCCGCAACCATCCGGACGATATCGAAAGCATGATCGACCTGTACCGGCGCTTCCGGGGCGTAGGGTTCATGGCAACCACGATCGCCCTCTGGGACCAGTCGGACAAGCAGATCGCCGAGCTCGCCGCAACCGGGCAGGCGTTGCACTCGACGCTCCTGGGCGGCAAGGCGCAATCCGCGAACATGCCGCCGCTGCTGGCCCGGGTACGCGCGCTCGATCGTCAACTGACGCCCCTGCAGGATGCCGTCGCATCGACGTTGGGCGAGGCATCGCGGCAGACCGGCGCGTTGCTGGCGCTGGTCAATTTCGCCGTGGGCATCGCGCTGGTGCTGATCGCGATCGTCGCCACGCATCGCCTCATTCGTGAAGGCGAGGCCCTCCAGAACGAGCTCCGCACCAGCGAAGAGCGCTTCGAATACGCGGTCCTCGGCAGCAACGATGGGATCTGGGACTGGACCCTCGGAAGCGACCAGCTCTATTTCTCGGCCCGCTTCGAATCGCTGTTGGGCCATGACACGGACGCGATGCGCGAGACCGTCGCCACATTCCTGCGGCGGATTCACCCGCGGGACCGCAAGGCGGCGGCGGCCTTTTTTGGCGAACACCTGCGAACCGGCGATCCGTTCGACCTCGAATTCCGGATTCGCACGGCCGACGGAACGTTCCGGTGGTTCCGCACACGCGGACGCTCGGTGCTCGGGAAAGATGGAAAGCCGCAACGCATGGCCGGCTCGCTGACCGACATCACCGATCGCAAGCAGACCGAAGCGCAGATATTCGAAGAGAAGGAAAGGGCGCAGGTGACGCTGGCCTCGATCGCCGACGCCGTCATCACCGTCGACACGTCGGGCCGCATCGAATTCTTGAACCCGGTGGCCGAGCGCCTTACCGGCTGGCGCAACGACGACGCCCGCCGCTGCCCTGTGTCGACCGTGTTCTCGGTGATGGACGAGAGCACGGGTCTGGAGATTGCCGACCCGGTCGCACTCGCGCTGCGCGATGGCTGCGTCGTGGAATCGGATGGAAACGTCGTGCTGCGCCGGCGCAACGACGCGCCGGTCGCAATCGATCACAGCGTCGCGCCCATTCGCGACCGCATGGGCGGGGTCGTCGGCGCCGTGCTCGTGTTTCACGACATGAGCCGCGAGCGCCAGTACGCGACGCGGCTGGCACATCTCGCCAGCCACGATCCGCTGACGGGCCTGCTCAACCGCCGCGAATTCGAACGCCGGCTGAGCATGGTGCTGGTGAGCGGTGCGCCCAAGGACGTCAATCACGCGGTGCTGTACCTGGATCTCGACCAGTTCAAGCTCGTCAACGACACCTGCGGACATGCGGCCGGTGACGAACTTCTGCGCCAGATCGCCGTGCTGCTCCGTCCTCGCCTGCGCGAGGGCGACACCCTGGCGAGGCTGGGAGGCGACGAGTTCGGCGTGCTGCTCGAGCACTGCGCGGCTACGCCGGCGCTGCGCATCGCGCAGACGCTTCGCACCGCCGTCGCCGAATTTCACTTCGTCTGGAAGGATCGCTCGTTCAACGTCGGCGTCAGCGTGGGCGTCGTGAACGTGTCCGACGCATCGCAGACCCTGGCGGCCGTGCTGTCCGCCGCCGACGCGGCCTGCTACATGGCCAAGGACAAGGGCCGCAATCGCGTCCAGGTCTACAGCCCCGACAGCAATGAAGTGACCCTGCGCCACGGCGAAATGGAATGGGTGAATCGACTGCATCGCGCGCTTGCCGAGCACCGCTTCTGCCTGTTCGCCCAGCCCGTTCATGGCACGCACGGCGACAACCGGACGCCGCCGTACATCGAGCTGCTGCTGCGCCTGCGCGACGAGAACAACCAGCTGATTCCACCGGCGGAATTCCTTCCGGCGGCCGAGCGATACAACCTGATGCCGGAAATCGATCGCTGGGTGATCACGACGGCATTCGGGATGCTCCAGCAGCAAGTGGACGCGGAGGGCGGCGAGGTGGTAGCCGACACGATCGCGATCAATATTTCGGGCGCGTCGATCGGCGATGAGGGTTTCCTGGATTTCGTGCGCGCGCAGTTCACCCAGTTCAAGATACCGCATTCGAGCATCTGCTTCGAGATCACGGAGACGACGGCGATCACGAGCCTGTCGAAAGCCACCGATTTCATGCTGGCGCTGCAGGAACTGGGGTGCCGCTTTGCCCTCGACGATTTCGGCGTCGGCGTCTCGTCGTTCACGTATCTGAAGAACCTGCCGGTGGATTTCCTGAAGATCGACGGCAGCTTCGTCACGGACATGCTGCAGAATCCGGTCAATCATGCGATGGTCGAGGCGATCCACCGCATCGGCCACATCATGGGAAAGAAGACGATCGCCGAATCGGTCGAGAGCGCGGCGATTCTCGATGCGCTGCGGGCCATCGGCGTCGATTACGCGCAGGGGTTTGCCATCGCCAGGCCCGCGATATTCGGCCAGCTCCGGCGATCGCGCGCGCTGCCGCGGCGCATCGCGGCGGCGTAGCGCCGACCGGCCACCGCCGTTCGTCAGTCCGCACAGGAAAACGCGAGCACCTCGCCCGCATCGTCCTGGTAGGCGTGCCCGAAACTGACGTGGCCGCGCCCGCGGAGGATCATCTCCTCCCGCCGCAGCTCGATCTCGGGCTCGCCGTCGACCGTGACATAGGTTCCGTTCGAACTCTGGTCGACGAGAACGAACTTGTCGCGCCGGCGCTCGATCCGGGCGTGCATCCGCGAGGCCATGCGGTCGGCGATCACGACGTCGTTCTGCGCGTCGCGGCCGAGGGCAAGCGTCGAGTGAACCTCGCCCAGCTCGATCTCGCGCGCGCCGTGCCGCAGCCGGATGCGCGCCGACGGCCGCACCGGCCGCGTCGACAGCGCGGTCAGGTCATCCTCGGAGGCTTGCCAGATCAGCTCGAAGATTCCGATGTCCTTGTGCTTGCCCTTCACCGTCAGTGAATCGATCTCCCGGACGCGGGACCGCAGCGAAGGCGTCAGCGCGTCGGCCGCCGGTCCGGACAGGATCACCTGCTCGGCCTTGGCGAGCGCGGTCATGCGCGCGGCGACATTGACGGAGTCGCCAAAGACATCGCCGTCCAACTCGATGGCCGGACCGACGTGGAACCCGACCCGGATGGCGAGCCGGATGCGGCCCGCGGACGATTGCTCCGACACTCTCGCCTGCATTTCGGCCGCAGCCTCCGCCGCCTGATCGGCCGTCGGAAAGGCGGCCATCACTTCGTCGCCGATGGTCTTGACGACCCTCCCCCCGTGTCCTTCGCATGCGGCCCGCACGAGCGACAGGCAGCCGCCGATGGCCGCGAGCGCGTTCGCATCCCCGACCGTCTCGTAGAGCCGGGTGCTGCCGCTGACGTCGGCGAAGAGGACCGCGAGATTCGAAGCGTCGTGGGTCATGCGCGAGTCGGGAGAAACCGGTGCGCACACGATTTCCCGCGGCGAAAAGGGGCACCGACCGCGGTTATTCTACGCCGCGAGCCGCTTGTCCGACGCGACGACTTGCCGTTCCCGCTATACCGGCCCCTTGACGCGTCGTGCGTCCGCGCCAACAATCGGCATCGAACCCTCCGCCGTTCCATCCGCAGTCATCGCAGGAATCCCGACCATGTCGCTGACGACCCCGGCCGCGCGCCGAGACCTTTCGTACCACTTGCATCCCGCGACGAACCTTCGTTCGGTCCAGACCGAAGGGCCGCTCGTCATCACGCGCGGCGACGGCGTCTACGTTCATGACGACGAGGGCAACCGCTACCTCGAGGGCATGGCCGGGCTGTGGTGCGCTTCGCTCGGCTTTTCGGAACGCCGGCTCGCGGAGGCGGCTTACAGGCAGATGTGCGAACTGCCCTTCTACCACAGCTTCGCCGGGAAGGTCCCCGGAATCAGCACGGAACTCGCCGAGCGATTGATCCGCATGGCCCCGGCGGGAATGACCAAGGTCCTGTTCGCGAATTCGGGCTCCGAGGCGAACGACACGGCGATCAAGCTCGCCTGGTACGTCAACAACGCGCTGGGACGGCCGCGGAAGAAGAAGATCATCTCGAGACAGCGCGCCTATCACGGCGTGACCGTCGCCACCGCCAGCCTGACCGGACTCGCCTTCGCCCACACCGATTTCGACCTGCCGATCGCGCGCATCCTGCACACCGACTGCCCGTACTACTATCGCGGTGCGGAACCGGGCGAAAGCGAGGAGGCGTTCGCCGCGCGCTTGGCCGAGAGCCTCGAGCAGCTCATCCTGCGCGAAGATCCGGACACGGTCGCCGCGTTTTTCGCGGAGCCGGTGATGGGCGCGGGCGGCGTCATCGTGCCGCCCGCGACCTACTTCGACCGCGTGCAGCCGATCCTCCGGAAGTACGACATCCTGTTCGTCGCCGACGAGGTGATCTGCGGATTCGGCCGCACCGGCAACATGTTCGGCGCGCAGACGTTCGACCTCCAGCCGGACATCATGACGTTGGCCAAAGCGCTGTCCGCGGGCTACCTGCCGATCTCGGCCACGCTCGTTTCCGGCAAGCTGTACGAAATCCTGGTGCAGCAAAGCGACAAGCTCGGCATATTCGGCCACGGCTACACGTACTCGTCGCACCCTGTGCCCGCCGCGGTTGCGCTGGAAACGCTCAAGATCTACGAGGAGCGCGACATCGTCGGCGCGGTGCGGCGCGTCGGTCCCCGGCTGCAGGCGGGAATCCGCAGCTACGCCGATCATCCGCTGGTCGGCGACGCGCGCGGCATCGGCCTCATCGGCGCCGTCGAGCTGGTCCGCGCCAAGGCGACCCGGCAGAGCTTCGATCCCAAGGCCGGAATCGCCGCATACCTCGTGCGCCGCGCCCAGCGCCATGGCGCCATTCTGCGCAACATGCCGGGGGACATCGTCGCGTTCAGCCCCCCGCTGATCATCACGGAAGCCGAGATCGACGAGTTGCTCGCCTGTTTCGGCAAGGCGCTCGACGACACGTGGGCGATGGTGAAAGAGAAGGGCCTCGTGTGAGACGCCGACCCTTCCGGCGCGGATTGCGGCCGCGCCGGCAGTAGGCCATGGCCGCTGCGAAGACGATCATCGTCACCGGCGCGAGCCGAGGGATCGGCCACGCGACGGCGCTGCGCTTCCACACGGAGGGGTGGCGCGTCATCACCGTATCCCGCGATCCGCCGCCCGGCCAGTGCCCGTGGAGCCTCGGCCGCTCGCACATCCTGCTCGACCTGTCCCGGCTCGACAATATCGCGCACTGCGTCGAGGTCATGCGTGGCATGCTCGATGGCGGCGAGCTGCATGCGCTGGTCAACAACGCCGGAACATCGCCCAAGGGTCCCGGCGGCTCGCGGCTCAATTCGCTGGAGACCGACATCGCCGTCTGGCAATCGATGTACAACACCAACTTCTATGCGCCGCTGCTCCTGACGCGCGGCTTCGCGGCAGAACTCTCGAAGGCGCGCGGCGCCGTGGTCAACCTGACTTCGATCGCCGGTTCCCGGGTGCACAAGTTCGCGGGTTCCGCGTACGCCACATCGAAGGCGGCGCTCGCCGCGCTGACTCGGGAGCTAGCGTTCGATCTCGCGCCGGCCGGCGTGCGCGTCAACGCGATCGCGCCCGGCGAGATCGACACCACGATCCTCTCTCCGGGAACATCCGAGATCGTGGAACGGGACATTCCGATGCGCCGGCTCGGCACCATCGAGGAAGTCGCCAGCCTGATCTGGTTCCTCTGCTCGTCCGAGGCGGCGTACATCACCGGGGCGGAGATTCCGCTGAACGGCGGGCAGCATGTCTGAGCCTATCGTCCGCTTCGTCGGCATCGGCAAGACGTACGACGGCATCTCGCGCGTCGTCGACGACCTCAATCTCGACATCGAGCGCGGCGAGTTCCTGACGCTGCTCGGGCCGTCGGGCTCGGGCAAGACGACGACGCTGATGATGCTGGCCGGATTCGAGGCGCCGACGGCGGGTGAAATCCTGCTCGACGGCAGCCCGCTGTCCCGCCTTCCGCCGTACAAGCGCCAGATCGGGATGGTTTTCCAGAACTACGCGCTGTTCCCGCACATGACGGTGGCCGAGAACATCGGTTTTCCGCTTTCCGTTCGAGGCATGACGCGCGACGAGACCGCACGCCGGGTCGACCGCGCGCTGGACATGGTGCAGCTCGCCGGTTTCGGCAGCCGCCGGCCGGCACAGCTCTCCGGCGGACAGCAGCAGCGCATCGCCGTCGCGCGCGCACTCGTTTTCGAGCCGAAGCTCGTGCTGATGGACGAGCCGCTCGGCGCGCTCGACAAGCAGCTGCGCGAGCAGATGCAGCTCGAGATCCGGAGGCTGCATCAGCGGCTCGGCGTGACGATGGTCTACGTCACCCACGACCAGGCCGAGGCGCTGACGATGTCGGACCGCATCGCGGTGTTCCATCGCGGGAAGATCCAGCAGCTCGACGGGCCGGAGCAGTTATACGAAGCCCCGGTCAACGCGTTCGTCGCCCGATTCATCGGCGAGAACAACCGCTTCGAAGGCAGCCTGCTGACGGTGTCGGGGAGCCGTTGCACGATCAGGATTGCCGGCGATACATGCATCGAAGGATCGTTGGCCGTGCCGCTGCCCGCCGGCAGCCGCGTCACGGTTTCGCTGCGACCGGAACGGGTGCAAATCGGCGCCGCCGGGCATACAATCTCCGGAGCCGCCGGATGCCGCCTCGCGGGAACGCTGCGCGAAGTGATCTACCTCGGCGATCACGTCCGGGCGCGGGTCGCGCTTCCCGGCAACGACGATTTTTCGGTCAAGCGGCCGATCGACGAGGCGCGCAAGCTGCCCGCGATCGGCGACACGGTCGAATTGGCGTGGACCCCCGAGCACTGCCGGGCATTCGCGCAGGAAGAGGTCGCGGTCTAACCCCAGAAGGAGGAACTGATGCAAACCCAATCGTTCAGGCTGGTCGCACTCGCCGCTGCGTCGATCGTGCTTTCGGCAGGCGCCGCGGCGCGCGACCTCACCGTCGTTTCGTGGGGCGGCGCCTACCAGGATGCGCAGCGCGAGGTCTACTTCAAGCCGTTCATGGCGACCGGCGTCAAGATGGCGGAGGAAAGCTGGGATGGCGGAGTGGGCACGCTGCGCGCCAAGATCCAGGGCGGCAACAACAACTGGGACGTGGTGCAGGTCGAGTCGGAGGAGCTGCTGCTGGGCTGCGAGGAAGGCCTGTACGAGAAGCTCGACTGGGGGAAGCTCGGCGGCAGGGACAAGTACCTGCCCGACGCGGTCCACGATTGCGGCGTGGGGGCCATCGTCTACAGCTTCATCTTGGCCTACGACGGCGACAAGATCAAAGGCGACGCGCCGAAATCCTGGTCCGACTTCTGGAACGTCCAGAAGTGGCCGGGCAAGCGCGCGCTGCGCAAGGGCCCGAAGACGACGCTCGAAATTGCGCTGATGGCCGATGGGGTCGCCCCGAAGGACGTCTACAAGACTCTCGCAACCGATGCCGGCGTCGAGCGCGCGTTCAAGAAGCTCGACCAGCTGAAGGCCAATCTCGTCTGGTGGGAGAAGGGCGCGCAGCCGCCGCAGCTCCTCGCGTCCGGCGAGGTCGCGATGACCGACGCCTACAACGGCCGAATCGCCGCCGCCAACGACAAGGAGAAGAAGAACTTCAAGATCGTGTGGACCAACAACCTGTACACGATCGACTCGTGGGTGATCATGAAGGGCAGCCCGAACAAGGCCGACGCCGAGAAATACCTGGTCTTCGTCAACGACCCCCAGAACCAGAAGAACCTGCCGACGAAGATCACCTACGGCGTGACGGCGAAGGCTTCGACCGCGCTGATCGACAAGAACGTGCTGCCGAATCTCGCGACGGCGCCGCAGAATATCGCGACGGCGCTCTACCTCAACGACAAGTTCTGGCTGGAGAATCTCGACAAGCTCAACCAGCGGTTCAATGCCTGGGTCGCCAAGTAGGATGCTCGCGCCTGACCCGACGGGTGGGCAGCCGTCGCGTTTGACGTAGCGGTCGCGCAGCTTGCCGGCCGCCCCGTCTGCGCAACGAGGGACCGCAATGGCCATTGCGGCGGACGCCCTGGCGACCGGTTCGGGGCCGGCGTCGGCGTTGCGCCGCGCGCTCCGGAAGAGCGAGCGCCGGGAGCAATGGCGCGCGGCGGCGCTCGTGCTGCCGCTCTTCCTGTTTCTTCTCGCAGCCTTCATCGTCCCGATCGGCGCGATGCTCGCGCGCGGCGTCGCTGACCACGACGTGCCGCGGATCCTGCCGCGCGTGTCCGCGGAACTCGTGCAGTGGGACGGTCGGGGTCTCCCGCCCGAGCCGGCGTTCTCCGCGCTCGCCGCCGACGTCCGGGCGGCGCGCGAGGCCGGCACCCTGGCGAGCGCCGCCACGCGGCTCAACTACGACGTCGCCGGATTCCGCTCGCTGTTGTTTGCGACGGGACGGCAATTGCCCGCCGAGTTCTCGGGCCCGGCGCGCGCCGCGCTGCTCGCGATCGATCCGAAATGGGGCGAGCGCGAAACGTGGGCCGCGATCCAGCGAGCCGGCGGTCCCGTCACCGATTTTTACCTGCTCGCCGCGCTGGACCTTCGACACGACGCCGATCGCGCGATCGTCGGCGCTCCGCCCGAGCAGGCGGTGTTTCGCACCGTGCTGGGCCGCACCTTGTGGATTTCCGGCGTCGTCACGCTCGTCTGCCTGCTCCTCGGCTATCCGGTCGCGCTCTTCATCGCCCGGCAGCCGCCGTCGCGCGC
>JANMBN010000320.1:0-24276 GCA_031360485.1 Betaproteobacteria bacterium
GCGAACCCGGTAGTCGCTGTAGCGGCTCTTCTCGGCGTCGAGCCCGAGGTAGGTCGGCGCGATGGTCTCGAGCGCTTGCGGCCGGAGGCCGAACACCGGAGGGAAATCGCAGCCACAGACGCTGTCCTTCGCCATCGACGCAAGGTTGTCGCGGCTCATCAAGGTTCCGGGCAGCAGCTCGAGCGCGAGCGCCTGGAGCGCGCCCAGCCTGGGGCCAAGCGCGAGGATCGGTCGCCTCGCGCCGATGGTTTCACCGACATAGCGGACGAGGTCGCGCAACGTGTACGTCTTCGGCCCGCACAACGGGTACTTCTGCCCGATCGTCGCGGGGAGCGAAAGCGCGCGAACAACGCACTCGGCGACATCGCCGACGAAAACAGGCTGGAACTTCGCGTCCGCGCGGGCCAGCGCCATCACCGGAACGACGCGCATGAGCCTGGCGAACAGGTTGAGGAAACCGTCCTCGCGGCCGAAGATCACCGACGGCTCGAACAGGGTCCAGTCCAGTCCGGACGCCTTGACCGCCGCTTCGGCCTCGCCCTTGCTGCGCAGGTATCGGCTCGGTCCCGCCGGGTCGGCGTTCAGCGCGCTCATGTGCACGAGGCGCGCGACGCCCGCGGACTTGCACGCTGCGATGACATTCCTCGTCAGCTCGACATGCGCCTGTGCGAATGTCGCTCCGCCGGTCTCGTTGAGAATGCCGACGAGATTGATCACCGCCTCGGCGCGCCGCGCAAGCCGCACGAGCTCCGGGGCTCTGTTGACATCGGCCTCGACCACATCGACGGTGGGCAACACGTGCAGGTGCTGCGCGCTGCCGCGCCGCCGGGTCGGAACGACGACGCTGCGCCCATCGGCGGCGAGACGGTTGACGACGTAGCGGCCAACGAAACCGCTGCCGCCGACAACGACGATCGTATCGCCGGCCATCGCCGAATCGCTCCGGTTGCGTCAGCCGCCCGCGGCGGCGAGCGGCGCGTCGGCGCCGTTCCGGCGCGGAGGAACCGTGCCGAGCCGCGTGGCAAGGGACACGTACGTCTGGTTCAGAAGGTGCGCGTAGAACATCGTGTTGGCAAACACCTTCTTGACGTAGTCGCGGGTCTCGTTGAACGGAATGGACTCGACCCAGATCGCGCCTTCGAGCGGGGCGATGCCGCGCCACGCTTGCGCGCGACCGGGTCCCGCATTGTACGCGGCCGTCGCGAGCGCCGGCATCCGGTCTAGCCGATCGAGCCAGTACTTGAAGTAGAACGCCCCGAACTGCGTGTTGACCCCGACATCGGCGATGCGCGACGGGCGGTAGTCGGCGGTGTTCAGCTGTTTCGCGACCCACTTCGCCGTCGGCGGCATCAGCTGCATCAACCCGACCGCGCCCGCGGAAGACACGATATCGGACGCGAAGCGCGATTCCTGGCGCGCGATGCCGAAGAGCAGCGCCGGGTCGACCGATTGGTCGCGCGCCGCTGCCGTGAACTGCTCGCGAAACGGCATCAGGTAGCGCAGGCCGAAATCGTGGCGCGAGGACGTCCTCTCGGCGGTGTTGATCGCACGGTCGTAGAGGCCCTCGCGGCGCGCATAGTCGGCGGCGAGCAGCAGGCCTTCGTCGGGGAGCCCGCGCACGACGTAGAGCCATTCGCGCTGTGATTCGGTACGCATGTCGAGCTGCGCCAGCTTGACGGCACGACGCACGGCGCCGCGTGCGGCGAACGCCGCCAGCGCCTCGGCATCGGGTGCGAGCGGCGAACTCGCGGGCGCGACCCGCCTGCCGTCGAGCGCCTCGGCGGCGAGCAGGCCGTAGAAGCTGAAATCGCCGGCGAGCCCGGCGTAAACCGTGTTCGCCTCGTCGATGCGGCCGGCCGCCGCCAGCGCGCGCGCCCTCCAATACCGCCACGCGGGGTCCTGCGCTTCCGGCCGCGGCATGCCGTCGATCGTCGCCAGGACGTCGGGCCATGCGCCTGCGCGCAGCGCGGCGCGGACGCGCCACGCGCGCTGGGCCTCCGAAAGCGTCGCACCCTCGGTCTCGCGATACCAGTCCGCGGCCTGCGGATTGAGCTGGCGCGCCGCGTGAAAGGCGATCCGCGCGTTGCCGTAGAGGCGATCGGCGACGGGCAGCTGGCTGCGCTGGGTCACCCATGCCGCGCGAACGCCTGCCGCTTCGCTCCGCGCGGCGCGCTCCAGAGCGTAGAGTGCGAGATCGCGCCCGCCCTGCCGCTTCCAGCGAAAATCTCCCTTCGCGAGCGCGGCCGCCGGGTTTGCGTCGACCTGCGCGAACTCGCGCGCGGTTATCCGTTCGGCGGGCGGCAAGTCCACGGCGATCGACTGCGCGAGGCGAGTGTTGCCCGCTTCGGTCGCCAGGCGAAAGCGCGCGCGCCGATCCTCCGGCGAAAGCGCGCCACTCGCGATCAGCGCAGCGAACAGCGGCTCGCAGGCGTCCGGCGTCGACTGCCCCGTGAACCAAAGCGATTTCGCGGCGCTTAACGCAGTATCGCCGTCACGCTGGCGGCGATATTGAATGCCGTAGCAACCGAGCTCGACATCCTCGCTCGCGGCCTGCGGATATTCGGTCGCGAAAGTCGTCCATGCCCCGCGCTTCCCCAGCACCTTCAGCCATTCCACGCGAAGCTGGTCGGCAAACGGCGTCTGCGGCCAGCGCGCGAGGTATCCCCGGATCTCGTCGTCGCCGGCGCTGTCGAGCTTCAGCTTCAGCTGCCAGAACTCGACATAGGGCAGGAGTACGTGCGCCGCGAGCTTCGGCGCAATCGTGTCGAGGCGTAAACGGTCGGCACGATCGAACGCCGCGCGGGCGGCGAGGAAGTCCGCGTCGCTCTGGGCGAACGCGGGCGCGGCGGCGAGGGCGAGGATCAGCGCCCATGCGGGCGCGGCGTCGGGAAGTATCCGGTACACACGTGCATTGTCCGCGACCGGAGGGTCTCAGGGCAACCCGCCGGGCGCCTGGATTGCCCGAGTTCGCGCCGCCATCGCCTACGCGAAGCCCGGCCGGCACCCTCGAAATGCTAAAATTCGCGGATATTTCGGACGCTCGTGCGATTTCCCGCTCGATGCCGTCCGACATCGGGGAGGACCGATGGCACAACGAAAAAGCACACCGCTGGTGGGCGTCGTCATGGGCAGCGACAGCGACTGGGACATCATGCGCCACGCGGCCACGCAACTCGACGCCTTCGGCATCGCGTTCGAAGCCCGCGTGCTTTCGGCGCACCGGATGCCCGACGACATGTTCGAGTACGCCGAGGACGCCGGCCCGCGCGGCCTGCGTTGCATCATCGCCGGCGCCGGCGGCGCGGCGCATCTGCCGGGGATGCTCGCCGCCAAGACGGTCGTACCGGTGCTCGGCGTTCCCGTGCCGTCGAAGTACCTGCGCGGCGAGGACTCGCTGTTTTCCATCGTCCAGATGCCGAAGGGCATTCCCGTCGCGACGTTCGCGATCGGCGAGGCCGGCGCCGCGAATGCCGGCCTCTTTGCCGTCGCGCTCATTGCCGGAACCGACCCCGCGGTCGCGCGGAAGCTCGCCGCGTTCCGGCTTAAGCAGACCAACGCGGCGCGGGCGATGCGCGTGCCGCCGGCGGCATGACCGTCGCGTGAGCCCCGTCGTTCCTCCCGGCGCGTGGCTGGGATTGCTGGGCGGCGGGCAGCTCGGCCGGATGTTCTGCATGGCGGCGCAGAGCCTCGGCTACAAGGTCGCCGTGCTCGACCCCGGCGAGCGAAGCCCGGCGGGCAGCGTCGCCGACCGCCATATCCGTGCCGACTATCTCGACCCCGAGGGTCTCGCGCAACTCGCCGCGCTCGCCATCGCGGCCACGACCGAATTCGAGAACGTTCCTGCGGCCGCGCTCGAGTTCCTTGCCCGCACCGCGCGCGTGTGCCCGGCGGCTTCGAGCGTCGCCATCGCGCAGGACCGGATCCGCGAGAAGGCGTTTCTGTCGGGGCACGGATTCACAGTGGCGCCCTACGCGGTCGTGCATAGCGACGAAGAGGCGCGGCTCGCCGACGCGGCGCTCTTTCCCGGCATCGTCAAGAGCGCGCGGATGGGCTACGACGGCAAAGGCCAGATCCGCGTCGCATCGCACGACGAGATCGTCGCCGCGCATCGGACGATGGGCGGAATGCCCTGCGTCGTCGAGCAACTCGTGCCGCTCGCCTCCGAGGTGTCGGTCGTCGTCGCGCGCACCGACCACGGCGAAACCACGACGTGGCCGGTCGCCGAAAACTGCCATCGCCACGGGATTCTCGACGTGTCGATCATACCGGCGCGCGTGCCCGAAGCGCTGGCCGAAGAGGCGCGCGCGATCGCGACCTCGGTCGCCGCGAAGCTCGATTACCGCGGCGTGTTGTGCGTCGAGATGTTCGTCACGCGGCAAGGCCGTCTGCTCGTCAACGAGATCGCACCGCGCCCGCACAACAGCGGCCATTACACGATCGACGCGTGCGTGACCTCGCAGTTCGAGCAGCAGGTGCGCGTCCCGGCAGGGCTCCCGAAGGGCGAGCCGCGGCAGCACGAGCCCGCCGTGATGGTGAACCTGCTGGGCGACATCTGGTTCCCGGACGCCGGCGACACCGCGCGCGAGCCCGATTGGACGCGCGTCCTTCGCCATCCGGCGGCGAAGCTCCACCTGTACGGCAAGGCCCTGCCGCGGCGCGGCCGCAAGATGGGCCACGTCACCTGCATCGCGCCGACGCAGGCCGGTGCGCTCGCGGCGGCGCGCGCGATCAAGCGCGAGCTCGGCATCCCGGGCGGCGTGCTCCTTTGATGGGAACGCCGGCAGATCCCGTGCCGCCGCCCGCGAACGCCGGCCCGCTCGCCGGCGTCCGCGTTCTGGATCTGACGCGGCTCCTGCCGGGTCCGGTGTGCACGCTCTATCTCGCCGATCTCGGCGCCGACGTGATCAAGGTCGAGGACACCGGCGCCGGCGATTACGCGCGTGCGCTGGGCGCGCGGCCGGGCACCGTTTCGGCGTTCTATCGCTCGGTCAATCGCAACAAGCGCAGCCTCGCGCTCGACCTCAAGGACGTGCGCGGACGCGCTGCGTTCCACGCGCTCGCCAGGGACGCCGGCGTGATCGTCGAGAGCTTCCGGCCCGGCGTCGTGTCGGCGCTCGGCGTCGACTACGCCACCGTCGCCGCGATCAATCCGAGGATCGTCTACGCGTCGATCTCCGGCTACGGGCAGACCGGACCGCGCGCGCAGTTGGCCGGCCACGACATCAACTACCTCGGCTATGCCGGCGTGCTCGACCAGACCGGCACGCGCGATGGCCCGCCCGCGCTCTCCAACCTGCAGATCGCCGACCTCCTGGGCGGTGCCGCTCCCGCGGCGATCGCGCTCCTCGCCGCGCTGGTCGGCGCGCAGCGCACCGGCCGTGGGCGCTACGTCGACGTCGCGATGGCCGACGCATCGCTCGCGCACAGCATCTTTCCGCTGCACGCCCTCGAGCAATCGGGGCGCGTGCCGCGGCGCGGCGAGGACCTGCTGACCGGCGGCGTGCCCTGCTACGGCATCTATCCGACGCAGGACGGGCGCTGGCTCGCCGTCGGCGCGCTCGAGGAGAAGTTCTGGCTGGCGCTTTGCACGTCGCTTGGACGGCCCGATCTCGTCGCCGGCCAGTTCGCGGCGGGCGAGGACGGTGCGCGCGTGCGCGGCGAACTCGAACGCGTCTTTGCCGGCGCGCCGCTCGCGGCGTGGGTGGACAGGCTCGCGACCGTCGATTGCTGCGTGACGCCGATCGCGACCCTGCCCGAGGCGCTCGCCGATCCCCAGTTCGCCGCGCGCGGGATGGTGGTCATGCGGCCGGACGGTTCGCGCGAGTACGCGCCGCCATTCAAGCTTTCCGATCATACATTCGCGGTGGCGCGCGAGGCGCCGGCGCACGGCGAGCACAGCGCCCTGATCCTGCGCGAGGCGGGCTACGGCGCGGCGGAGATCGAGTCGCTCGTGGCGGCGGGCGTCGTCAGGACTTCCTGACGCCGGACTTCGCGCCGCCCGGGCGGCGCACCGCGCCAACGGGCAGCGCCGCGAGGCGCGCGTATTCGGGATCGTCGAAACGGCAGCCCGCCGCGAGGTAGTCCGCAGCCATCGCCGTGGCGTCCGCGCCCCAGAAAAGTTCGGTGCCGATCGCGAGCGTCGGCACGCCGAAGACGCCGCGCGCGATCGCCGCATCGGTGTTGCGGCGGAGCTCGTCCTTCACTTCCGCGGTCGCGATGCGCGCGCCGGCATCGTGCGCGCCGAGTTCTTCGAGGAGCTCGGCCCACTCGATCGGCAGATCGGGCATCCGTCCGTCGCGCCAGACAAACCGGAAGATCCGATGCACGACGTCCGGCGACGAATCGCAGGCGACCGCGAGCCGCAGAAGAGGCAGCGGATTGAACGGGTGCTCGGGGGGGAACCGGAGCCTTATGCCCAGGCGCTTCGCCTGCCAGAGGCAGAAGCGGTAGGTGAACGCGCGCTTGGCCGGAATCTCGGCCGGCCCCTTCTGACCGCTGGCGCCGAGCAACCCGGCGAACAGCACGGGGCGGTAGCGCAGGGAAACGTGCGGCGCGAGCGACGCGAGCTGCTCGCTCTGCAGATAGGCGAAGGGCGAGACGAAATCGAAATACCAGTCGGCGATCACCGCGGGCTTCCTCCGGAGCCGCAGGGCCCGCACGCTTCGCGTCGCAACTCGCGCCGGACGCCGGACATCATGGCCCCGGCTTCGCTGGCGCGCGCTTCGCGCGCCGCCCGGGCAATGCCGCCAGCACGGTTCGCTTCGCGTCGGCGTCGAGCACGCTCCACGAGGCGATTTCGTCGAGCGTCCGGAAGCAGCCCAGGCAGAAATCGCCCGCGGCATCCATCGTACAGACACTCGTGCAGGGCGACGCGACCGCGTCGGCCACGGCCGCCGCCGCGCGGTTCACGGCGCGGCTCCCGCGGACGGCGGCGGCAGCGGTTCCTTCGCCGCCAGCGCCCGCGCAACGCGCGACGCCGGCGGCCTTCCGAGGAAATCCGATATGGCCCGACCCGCGATGCGAAGCTTCGTAAGATCGACGCCGGTGTCGATGCCGAGACCGTTCATCAGGTAGACCACGTCCTCGCTCGCGACGTTTCCCGTGGCGCCTTTCGCATAGGGGCAGCCTCCGAGACCCGCGACCGAGCAGTCGAACGTGGCCACGCCCGTTTCCATCGCCGCGTAGACGTTGGTCAACGCCTGGCCATACGTATCGTGGAAGTGGCCGGCGAGCGCCGCCATCGGCACGCGTTCGGCGACGAGCGAGAAGAGCGACGCCGTCTTTCCCGCCGTCCCGACGCCGATCGTGTCCCCGAGCGAAACCTCGTACGAGCCCAGCGCGACCAGCGCTGCGGCGACTTCCGCCACCGTGCGCGGATCGATTTCGCCTTCGTACGGGCAGCCAAGCACGCACGAGATGTATCCGCGCACGCGGATGCCGCTGGCCTTCGCCGCGGCGAAGATCGGCTCCGCGCGCTCGAGGCTCTCCGCGATGCCGCAGTTGATGTTCCTGCGGGAAAACGTCTCCGACGCCGCGACGAATACGGCGACCTCGTCGGCCCTTGCCGCGAGCGCGGCGTCGAAGCCCTTGAGGTTAGGCGTCAGCACCGGATAGCGCACGCCCGGCTTGCGGCGGATTCGCGCCATCACGTCCGCTGCGTCCGCCATCTGCGGCACCCATTTCGGCGATACGAACGACGTGGCCTCGATCGCCTGAAAGCCGGCGTCGGTGAGCCGGTCGATCAGAGCCACCTTGACGTCCGTCGGCACCATCGTCTGCTCGTTCTGCAACCCGTCGCGCGGGCCGACTTCGACGAGGCGGACCGTCGCGGGCAGTTTGACGTGACGGGTCATGAGGGAATCGGGTTCGGGCGAGGCATCAATAGCCGCGCGCGCGGTCGACGATTCCGGTCACCGGATCTCCGCGCTCGAGCGCCCGGATCTTCGCGGCGACTTGCGCGACGGAATCCTTCACCTGCGTCACCGCCGACGCATGCGGCGTCAGCGTGATCCGCGGATGATGCCAGAACGGATGGCCGGAGGGCAGCGGTTCGTCGCGGAAGACGTCCAGCGTCGCACTCGCGAGATGCCCGCGGTCCAGAAGCGTGACGAGGTCGTCGTCCACGATCAGCGTTCCCCGCGCGACGTTGACGAGGTGCGCGCCGGGCGGCAGCGCCTCGAGCGCGGCACGGTCGAGCAGCGAATCGGTCTCGGCCGTCGCGGGCAGGAGGCAGACGAGCACGCGGGACTTCGCCAGGAACGCGTGCAGTTCCGCGCGTCCGGCGAACGACTCGACGCCGTCAATCGCCTTGCGCGCCGTGCTCCATGCGCGGATCGGGAAGCCGAATGGCACAAGCGTGCTCGCCACCCTCTGCCCAAGCACGCCAAAGCCCGGGAATCCGACGCCGAACGCGGATTTCGCGATGCGCCTGCGCGGTTGCCAGCGACGCTCGCGTTGCTGCGCCGCATAGGCATCCGCCTCGCGATACGCGCGCAGCACCGCGAGCATCACGTATTCGGCCATCGGCAACGCCATTCCTGCGTCTTCGAGGCGGATCACGGGAACGTCGTCGGGCAGCGTCGGAACCGCCAGCAGCGCGTCGACCCCGGCGCCGAGGTTGAAGATCGCCCGGCGAGGCCGCGCACGGGTGAACAGCTCCGCCGGCGGCTTCCATACGAGCGCGTAGTCCGGCGACGGGGCCGCGTCCGGCCACAGCGCAATCGTCGCGTCGGGCAGCGCGGCAACGACCGCGGCGCGCCACTCATCGCGCTCGTCGCGCGGAGGCAGCAACAGGACTTTCACGCTGCCGCCACCGGCCGAAGGCGCACGCCGGCATCAGGCATCGTCGATATCGACGAGGCCCGCGCCTTCCTTCACGCGGTCGCCGGCGCCGAAGTTGACGGCGATCACCGTGCCCGCGGCCGGCGCGGCGATCGTGTGCTCCATCTTCATCGCCTCGAGAATCATCAGCGGCGCGCCCTTCGCGACCTTGTCGCCGGCCTTCACCATGACGGCGACGACCGTGCCGGACATCGGCGCCATCAGGTGCCCGCCGTGCGGCTCCTCCTCGCCCGCGTGGGCGAGCGGATCGACGAGCAGGAATTTCCGCTGCTCGCCACGGCAGAAGACGTGCCGTTCCTCGCCCAGCCGCACCACCGTCGCGACGTACTCCTCGCCGGGCGTCGCGATCACGAGGCGGCCGTCGCGCCCGGTCACGCGTGCCGCGATTTCGCCGGACGGCAGCGACACGCGCCAGGCGTCGCCGTCGCGGCGAACGGAGATCACGTGCCGCGCATCGCCGTCGGCCAGCGTCAGCGGGACCGCGTGCAGCGCGCTGTTCACCCACCACGGGTCGACCACGTGCCAGGGCGAATGCGGGTCGTCCGACGTCCCCGCGGCCGACCCGCGTGCGGCGGCAAGCGCGCGCACCTCGGCCAGCGCGGCGGCGAGCAGCGCCTCGGCCGGGGCCGGCGTCGCCGCCGGGAACAACGCCGCATGGTTGCGCGCGATGAGCCCGGTATCCACGTTGCCCGACGCGAACGCCGGATGGGCGATGACGCGCCGCAGGAACGCGACGTTGGTCGCCACGCCGGCGATCTCGTACTCGGCGAGCGCTTCGGCGAGGCGCGAGAGCGCCGCGGGCCGGTCCTCGCCGAGGACGACGAGCTTGGCGATCATCGGGTCGTAGAACGGCGAAATCTCGTCGCCGGCGCGCACACCGGTGTCGACGCGCACCGCAGGGCCCGGCGTCGGCGCGCGCAGGTGGGCGAGCGTCCCGATCGACGGCAGGAATCCGCGTTCCGGGTCCTCGGCGTAGATGCGCGCCTCGATCGCGTGGCCGGACAGGCGAAGCTCGTCCTGCCGTTTCGGCAGCGGCTCTCCGGCCGCGACGCGGAGCTGCCATTCGACGAGATCCTCGCCGGTGATCATCTCGGTGACCGGGTGCTCGACCTGCAATCGCGTGTTCATCTCCATGAAGTAGAACGCGCCGTCGCGCGCGAACGAATCCGCGGCGATGAATTCGACCGTTCCCGCGCCGACGTATCCGATGGCCTTCGCCGCGGCGACCGCGGCTTCGCCCATCGCGCGGCGGTGCTCGGGCTTCATCGCCGGCGCCGGCGCCTCTTCGAGCACTTTCTGGTGGCGCCGCTGGACCGAGCAGTCGCGCTCGAACAGGTAGACGGCGCTGCCGTGCGTGTCGGCGAACACCTGGATCTCGATGTGCCGCGGCGCGGTCAGGTATTTCTCGAGCAGCACGCGGTCGTCGCCGAAACCCGATTTCGCCTCGCGCCGCGCGGAGGCGAGCGCGGCCGCGAAATCGGCCGCGCGCTCGACGACTTTCATGCCCTTGCCGCCGCCGCCGGCGGTCGCCTTGATCAGCACCGGGTAGCCGATCGCCGCCGCTTCGCGCGCGAGCAGACGCGGATCCTGGTCGTCGCCGTGATAGCCGGGGACGAGCGGCACCTTCGCCTTGCCCATGATGTTCTTCGCGGCGGACTTCGAGCCCATCGCCGCGATCGCCGCGGGCGGCGGGCCGACGAAGACGATCCCGGCGCGCGCGCAAGCGGTGGCGAAGCCTTCGTTTTCCGACAGGAATCCATAGCCCGGATGAATGGCCTGAGCGCCCGAAGCCTTCGCGATCGCGATGATCGCTGCGCCATTGAGATAGCTGTCGCGCGGCGGCGGCGGACCGAGGCGATACGCGTCGTCGCAGGCGGCGACGTGCAGCGCATCGACGTCGGCGTCGGAGTAGACGGCGACGGTGCGGATCCCCATCCGCCGCGCGGTGCGCGCGACGCGGCACGCGATCTCGCCGCGATTGGCGATCAGTATCTTGTCAAACATCGGCGCGAGAACCGGACGCGTCCCTGGCGCGTGCCGAGGCTCCGGTGACCTTGCCGAACAGCACGCGAACGAAGCGCCAGATCTTCGGGATCAGCCAGATCATCAGCAGCACCAGCAACCCGAGCACGATCAGCGCCGCGACCGGGTGCGTGAACGCGAGCCACAGCACCGTTCCGACGGCAAGTTCCTCGCCGAACGATGCGGCCCAGTTCGAAAAGGGCTCCGGCGACGTGTTGATCAGCGCGCGGCTGCCCGCCTTCGCGAAATGGCTTCCCGCGGCGAGCGAGCCGCCGAGGATCGCGGCGGCCAGCGTCGCCGCCGCCGGCGAATCGCCGAACACGCTGGCCGCAAGTGCCGCGCCCGCCGGAATCCGGATGAACGTATGGACGGTGTCCCAGAGCGTGTCCACACCCGGGATCTTGTCGGCGAAGAACTCGACGCAGAACACGAAGCCCGACGCCGCGAGCACCCAGGGATGCGCGAGCGCGACGAGCCCGCCGGGCAGGTCCACCGCCTGCAGATAACCGAGACCGCCGACGATGAACAGCACGGCATAGAGCCGGATGCCGCTCGCCCAGCCCATCGCCGCCGCCAGCGCGACGAGCTGCCAGGTGTCGAATGCCGCGAGGCCGGGCAGCGTGCTCATTGGGGCACCCTTGGCGCTGCGCGCCGTCCCTCCGAGAGGGAGCAATGAGCGCCTTGGGGCGGCTCTGCGGCGCTCACGCGGCCTCCTTGGGCGTCCGCAGGGCCACCGTCGGTTCCCCGATTCGGCCGCCGACAATCGCACGACGACGCGCCCTTCGGGCCTTGGCTTCGCCCGTCGTGCTCATTTCTTGCTTAACGAGGCCGGCACCCACGCCGGCGTGCGCTTTTCGAGGAATGCCGCGACGCCTTCCTTTCCTTCCGGCGACGCCCGAACCCGCGCGATGCGGGCGACGGTGTCGGCGACGACCTCGTCGTCGATCGGCCGATGCGCGGTGGCGCGAATCAGCGATTTCGCCTCGCTCTGCGCGCGCGGGCCGGCGACGAGCAAAGCGCCCAGCAGCTCGTTGATCCTGCCGTCGAGTTCGTCGAATGGACAGATGTCATGGACGAGACCTATGCGGAACGCCTCCGCCGCCGTGAAGCGCTCGGCGGACAGGAAATAGCGCCGCGCGTGCCGCGCACCCATCGCCTCGACCACGTACGGGCCGATCGTTGCCGGAATCAGCCCGAGCTTCGTTTCGGACAGCGAGAACATCGCGTCATGCGCGGCGAACGCGATATCGCAGCACGCGACGAGGCCGACGCCGCCGCCGAACACGGAACCGTGCACGCGCGCGATCGTCGGTTTGGACAGCCGGTGCAGCGTCGTCAGCATCGCGGCGAGCGCGGCCGCGTCGGCAATATTCTCGGCGTCGCCATAGCCCGCCATCTTCTTCATCCAGTTGAGGTCGGCGCCGGCGCAGAAGCTCCGGCCATGTCCCAGCAGGACGACGGCGCGCACCGCCGCGTCGGCGTCGAGCACGCGAAGCGCCTGCGTCAACTCGGCGATGAGCGTCTCGTCGAACGCGTTGTGGACCTCGGGCCGGGCCAGCGCGACGAGCGCCACGGCCTCGCGCACGTCGACCGTCAGCGTCGCGTAGCGCGCTCCTTCGCCGCGGCGCGGCGGCGAGCCCTTCTTCGTCGCGTTCGCGCCCTTCCGGGCCCGGGTCGTGGCTTTTGCCATGTCTACATCCTGAAGACGCCGAACTTCGTCGGCTCGATCGGCCGGTTGAGCGACGCCGAGATCGCGAGCCCGAGCACGCGGCGCGTGTCGGCAGGATCGATGATGCCGTCGTCCCACACCCTCGCGCTGGCGAAATACGGGTGGCCCTCCTTCTCGTACTGCGCGCGGATCGGGGCCCGGAACGCCTCTTCGTCCTCCCCGCTCCACTTGCCGTGCTTCGCTTCGATCGTGTCGCGGCGGACCGTCGCGAGCACCGTGGCCGCCTGCTCGCCGCCCATCACCGATATCCGCGCGTTCGGCCACATCCAGAGAAAGCGCGGACCGAACGCCCGGCCGCACATCCCGTAGTTGCCGGCGCCGTAGCTGCCGCCGATGATCACGGTGAACTTCGGCACCTGCGCGCACGATACGGCAGTGACCATCTTCGCGCCGTCGCGCGCGATGCCGCCCGCCTCGT
Source organism: Betaproteobacteria bacterium (assembly GCA_031360485.1). Taxonomy (GTDB): domain Bacteria; phylum Pseudomonadota; class Gammaproteobacteria; order Burkholderiales; family Casimicrobiaceae; genus CAIWHR01. Next base: position 13,011 of record JANMBN010000320.1, read on the forward strand.
ATTTCTGGCCGACCATGAAACCGGTGACGTTCTGCAGGAACACCAGCGGGATCTTCCGCTGCGCGCACAACTCGATGAAATGGGCGCCCTTCAACGCCGATTCCGAAAACAGGATGCCGTTGTTGGCGATGATGCCGACGGGGTAGCCGCTGATGCGCGCGAAGCCGGTGACGAGCGTCGTCCCGTAGCGCGCCTTGAATTCGTCGAGCTCGCTGCCGTCGACGGTTCTCGCGATCACCTCGCGCACGTCGTACGGTTTCTTGATGTCGGCGCTGATGACGCCGTAGACATCCTCGACCGGGAACTTCGGCGCAACCGGTTCGCGGAGCTCCATCGCGATGCGCTTTCCGCGGTTGAGATTGCCGACGATCCGGCGGGCGATCGCGAGCGCGTGGTGGTCGTCCAGCGCGAAATGGTCGGCGACTCCGGACACCCGTGTATGGACGTCGGCGCCGCCCAGCTCCTCCGCCGACACGATCTCGCCCGTCGCCGCCTTCACGAGCGGCGGGCCGCCGAGGAAGATCGTCCCCTGCTCCTTGACGATGATCGACTCGTCGGACATCGCCGGCACGTACGCCCCGCCCGCCGTGCAGGAGCCCATCACGACGGCGACCTGCGGAATGCCCTGCGCCGACATCGTCGCCTGGTTGTAGAAGATGCGGCCGAAGTGGTCGCGATCGGGAAAGACGTCGATCTGGTTGGGCAGGTTCGCCCCGCCGGAGTCGACGAGGTAGATGCAGGGCAGGTGGTTCTCGAGCGCTATCTCCTGCGCCCGCAGGTGCTTCTTGACCGTCAGCGGGTAGTACGTGCCGCCCTTGACGGTCGCGTCGTTGCACACGATCACGCATTCGCGGCCGGCGACGCGGCCGATGCCGGTGACGATGCCCGCGGAAGCGATTGCGCCGTCGTACATGCCGAACGCGGCGAGTTGCGAGAACTCGAGGAACGGCGAGCCGGGGTCGACCAGCGCGCGGACGCGTTCGCGCGGAAGCAGCTTGCCGCGCGCCACATGCTTCGCGCACGCCGCCTCGCCGCCGCCTTTCTCGACGTGCGCCACCTTGGCCCGAAGGTCGGCGACCAGCGCCGCCATCGCGTCGCGGTTCGCCACGAACGTCGCGTCGCGCGGGTCGAGCCTGGTTTCGATCACGGGCATCGGGGTCTCGGCGGCAGTAGGTACTTCAGCTGCGCTCGAGGGTCGCGAGCCGCGCGGCAAGCAGCACGAACAGCGCACCGACGGCGCCCGTCAGCCAGCGCGCTTCGAACGGGCGCGCGCGGACGCGCCGACCGGCGCGCGCGGCGAGCCACGCGACGGGCACGTTGACGAACAGGCTGTCGAAATTGAACAGGCAGCCCAGCGCGATGAACGCCAACGCCTTCGACGGCGCGTCCGCGTCGATGAACTGCGGCAGAAACGCGAGGAAGAACAGCGCGACTTTCGGGTTGAAGACGTTGATGACGAACGCTTCGCGAAATATCCTCCACGCCGATGCCGGCCGCAGGAGCGCCGGGGTTCCGGCTGCGCGCGGCGCCCGCGCGCTCGCGACGATGAGGCGCACCCCGGCGTACAGCAGATAAGCGGCGCCGCACCACTTGACGACGGAGAACGCCGCGGCGGAAGTGGCGAGCAGCACGGAGAGCCCGGCCGCGGCCGCGAGCGTGTGCACGATGCATCCCGCGGTGATCCCCAGCGTCGCGGCGACTCCGGCGCGGAAGCCGCCCGCCGCGCCGCGCGCCGCGATGTACGCCATGTCGGGACCCGGCGTCGCGTTGAGCAGCAATCCGGCCGCGACGAAAAGTGCGAGATCGTGGATGCCGATCACGATTGTCCGCGCCGCGTCGCCGGAGCCGGCTCCGCACGCCGGCGCAAGCGGGGTTTCATCGAATGGATTCGCATGGTCATCGACGCCGCATCAGCCGGCAGCGGGCAGCGGATGCCCCGGCATCAAGTCGTACGGATGCGCCCAGCGCGGCTCGCTCCGGATTCTCCCGAGCCAGTCGCGGATTGCAGGATACACGTTCCAGTCGACGCCGATCTCGTCGGGCCAGAACAGGTAGCCGGCGAGCGAAAGGTCGGCGATCGTCAACCGGTCGGCGGCGACGTAGCGACGGCCGTCGAGGTGCGCGTTGAGGATGGCCCACGCGGATTCGGCGCGGCGGCGGAATTCCGCGAGCACCGCCGGGTCCGGATCCTTGGCGAACGTGCGCAGGAATCGATAGGTCGCCGTATAGCTCGTCAGCTTGTGGTTGTCGAACAGTAGCCAGCGCAGGACTTCGCGCCGTTCGGCGGCATCCTCCGGCCCGAACCGGCCGAGCGTCTCGGCGAGATAGTCGAGGATGACGCCCGATTGCGAGAGGCTCGCCCCGCGGTGCTCGAGCACCGGCACCTCGCCCATCACGTTGATTGCGCGATAGGCCGGCGTGCGCGTCTCGCCGTTGAAATAATCGACGAACCGCGGCCGCCAGTCCGCGCCGGCAAGCGCGAGTGCCAACGCCGGTTTGTAGGCGTTGCCCGACTGCGCGAAGCAGTGGAGCGTGTATTCGGCCATGACGCGCGTCCCCCTCCTAGAATCCGCCGGTCGCGAGCCACCGCTCGATCTGGTCGAAGCGGTCGAGCCCCCAGAACGGCTCGCCGTCGACGACGATGAACGGCGACCCGAAAGCGCCCCGCGCGATCGCCTGGTCGACCTCGCGCTTCAACGCATCCTTGATCGCCGGATCGTCGACCGCCGCACGCGCGCCCGCCGCGTCCGCTCCCTCCTTCGCCGCGACGGCGGCCGCCGCGTCCGGGTTGGAGATGTCGACGTCGTCGACGAAGTAGGCACGATACAGCGCCTTGGCGACGCGGATCGCCAGTGCGGGATCCCGGGCTTTCTGCCACAGCACGATCCGCGCCGGCGCCTGCGACGCGATCGGAAACTTCGACGGCATCCTGAAGCCGGAAATGCCGTGGAAACGGGCGCTGCGGGCGAAGTCGCGCTGCGAGTACGGCCCTTTCAGCGGCACCTGGGTCAGCGGCGCCATCCCGGTCTCTTTGAAGACCACGCCGAGGAGGAGCGGCCGCCAATCCACGGTCCGGCCGTATTTCGCGGCGAGCGCGTCGATCTTCTGCGCCGCAAGATAGCCGTACGGCGACGAAAAGTCGAAGTAGAAGTCGATGGGTTCACTCATGACGCTCCCGTGGGCTTGCCGATGTGCATGTTACCGCGTCCCTCGACCGGGATGCCGCCCGCCCCAGGGGACGCGCGGCCCGCGGACCTCTTGCGACGACGAACCTCCGTGCGGCGTTCATCCCGCCAGCGCGCGGCCGATGACGAGCCGCTGGATCTCGCTGGTGCCTTCGTAGATCTGGCAGACTCGGACGTCGCGGTAGATCCGCTCGACCGGGAAATCCGTGACGTAGCCGTAGCCGCCGTGGATCTGGATCGCGTCGGAGCACACGCGCTCCGCCATCTCGGACGCGAAGAGCTTCGCCATCGACGCCTCCTTGATGCAGGATTCACCCGCGTCGCGGAGCGTCGCGGCGTGCCAGACCAGCTGCCGCGCCGCTTCGATCTGCGTCGCCATGTCCGCGAGCTTGAAGTTGACCGCCTGGTGCTCGACGAGCGTCTTGCCGAAGCTCGTCCGCTCGCGCGCATACGCGAGCGCCGCGTCGAACGCCGCGCGCGCCATGCCGACCGCCTGCGACGCGATGCCGATCCGCCCGGCCTCGAGATTCGCGAGCGCGATCCGGTAGCCTTCGCCCTCCCGGCCGAGCAGGTTCGCGGCGGGGATCCGGCAGTTCTCGAAGACAATCTGCGCCGTGTCGGAGGCGCGCTGGCCGAGCTTCTCCTCGACGCGGGCGACGATGTAGCCGGGCGTCGACGTCACGACGATGAAACCGGCGAGGCCCTTCTTGCCGCTCGCCTTGTCGTACACCGCAAAAACGACGGCGACGTCGGCATTCTTGCCGGTCGTGACGAATTGCTTCACTCCGTTCAGGATCCAGTGCCCGCCGTGTTTCTCCGCCCGCGTCGTGATGGCACCCGCATCCGAGCCGACGTGCGGTTCGGTCAGGCAGAAGCAGCCGAAACGCTCGCCGCGCGCCAGCGGCTTCAGGTGGATTTCCTTCTGGGCCTCGGTGCCGAACGCGAGGAGCGGCCCGCAAACCACCGAATTCTGCACGCTGACGATGGTCGACGTCGCGCCGTCGCCGGCGGCGATCTCTTCGAGCGCCACCGCCAGCGACACGTAGTCGAGGCCCGCACCCCCCCAGCGTTCCGGGACGACGGCGCCCAGCGCGCCGAGCTCGCCCAGCGCCGAGAGCTCCGCCCGCGGAAAATGATGCTCGCGGTCCCAGCGCGCGGCATGGGGGAGAAGCCGCTCCTGCGCGAACGCGCGGAGGGTGTCGCGGATGGCCGCCTGCTCGTCGGTCAGCCGCATCGGCCTTCCTTCGCCGCGGCGCGCGCGGGCTTCCCGCCGATGGACAAGGGCTGCACGCTCATCGCCGATCGTCCAGCGCGAGCTTCGCCGCGATGCCCGCGAACACGCCGGCCAGAAGCCAGCGCTGCGCGGTCGCCCAGCCCGGACGCGTGCCGAGCCAGCGCGCGACGCGCGCCGCCGCCAGGATGAACAGCGTGTCGCCGATCAGCGCAATGACGATCTGCACGAGGCCGAGCACCAGCGATTGCGCGAACACGCTCCCGCGCGCCGGTTCGACGAACTGCGGAAACAGCGCGAGGTAGAAAAGCGCGACCTTCGGATTCAGGATGCTGGTCAGAAGGCCCATCCGGAACAGCTTTCCCGGCGCGGCGTCCGGCAGCGGTCGCGGCGCGAAAAGGCCGCCCGCGGTTCCGTCTCCGCCGGAGCGCACCGAATCCCACGCGAGCCAGAGCAGATACGCGGCCCCCGCCCAGCGCACCGCATCGTAGGCCACCGGCACCGCGGCGAAGACCGCGGACAGTCCCAGCGCCGCGGCCAGGATATGGACGACGAAGCCGGTCGTCGTGCCCGCCATCGAAACGAGTCCGGCGGTGCGCCCCTGCGCGAGCGTCCGCGACACCAGATAGAGCAGGTTCGGTCCCGGCGTCAGCACCAGCAGGACACTCGCCAGGACGAACAGCAGCACGTTGTCGAGGCTCGGCATCTCAGTGCCCGCACGGCCGCCCGAAGGACACTGAGGGCCCCCCTCGGGGGGGTAGCGAACGCAGTGAGCTTGGGGGGCAGTTCATTTCAGCAAAGCTCGATCGCCATCGCGGTCGCTTCGCCGCCACCGATGCAGAGCGCGGCGACGCCGCGCCTCTTCCGCTGCTTCCTGAGCGCGCCGATCAGCGTGACGACGATCCGCGCCCCCGACGCGCCGATCGGATGACCCAGCGCGCACGCGCCGCCGTGCACGTTGACCGCCTCGTGCGAGATGCCGTGCTCCTTCATCGCCGCCATCGTCACCACCGCGAAGGCCTCGTTGACCTCGAACAGGTCGACCTCCTTCGTCGTCCAGCCGGTCTTCCGGTACAGCTTGTCGATCGCGCCGACGGGTGCCGTCGTGAACAGGCCCGGTTCCTGCGCGTGCGTCGCGTGGCCGATGATCACCGCGAGCGGCGCCAGGCCGCGCTTCTCGGCGGTCGAGCGCCGCATCAGCACGAGCGCCGCGGCGCCGTCGGAGATCGAACTCGAGTTCGCCGCCGTGACCGTGCCCTCCTTGCGAAAGGCCGGCTTCAGCAGCGGGACCTTCTCCGGCGAAGCCTTCGCCGGCTGCTCGTCATGGTCGACGACCGTGTCGCCCGACTTTCCGGGGACGGTCACCGGCGCGGTCTCCCACGCGAACGTCCCGTCGTTGTTCGCCGCCAGCGCGCGGGAAAGCGACGCCACGGCGAAGCGGTCCTGCGCCTCGCGCGTGAACGCGAATCGGGTCGCGCAATCCTCGGCGAACGTGCCCATCAGCCGGCCCTTGTCGTAGGCGTCCTCGAGCCCGTCGAGGAACATGTGGTCGTAGACGGTCTGATGGCCCATCCGGTAACCGGTGCGCGCCTTCGGCATCAGGTAGGGCGCATTGGTCATGCTTTCCATTCCGCCCGCAACGACGATGTCGGCGGAACCGGCGACGATGAGATCGTGCGCCAGCATCGCCGCCTTCATCGCCGACCCGCACATCTTGTTGACGGTCGTGCAGCCCGCCGCGAGCGGCACGCCTGCCTTGAGCGAGGCCTGCCGCGCCGGCGCCTGACCCTGGCCTGCGGGCAGCACGTTGCCCATGATCACTTCGTCGACGTCCGCGGGCGCGATGCCCGCCCGCTCGATCGCGGCCTTGATCGCGACCGCGCCGAGGTCGCTCGCGGACAGCGAAGCGAAGACTCCGAGCAGCGCGCCCATCGGCGTGCGCGCCGCGCCGACGATGACGATCGGATCATTCAGCATCGCAGTTCTCCGTCTCCGGGTTCACCTGGACGCGCTTCGGTTCGCCGTCGCGCGCACCGCGTTCATTTGGTCTCGTTGAAGAGCTCGCGACCTATCAGCATCCGCCGGATTTCGGACGTGCCGGCGCCGATCTCGTATAGCTTGGCAACGCGCCACAGCCGCCCGGTCGGGTAATCGTAGATGTAGCCGTTGCCGCCGAGGCACCGGATCGCCTCGCCCGCCATCCACGTGGCTCTCTCGCTGGCGAAGAGGATGGCGCCCGCCGCGTCCTTGCGCGCCGTCTCGCCCCGATCGCAGGCCTCGGCAACCGCGTAGACGTACGAGCGGGCGGCGTTCAGCGTCGTGTACATGTCGGCGAGCGTGCCCTGCATCATCTGGAATTCTCCGATCGGCTGGCCGAACTGGGTGCGCTCGTGGACGTACGGAAGCACGACGTCGAGGCACGCGGCCATGATGCCGATCGAGCCGCCCGCGAGCACCGCACGCTCGTAGTCGAGGCCGCTCATCAGCACGTTGACGCCGCGGCCTTCCTGCCCGAGGACGTTGGCGGCGGGGACCTCGCAGTCCTCGAACACGAGCTCGCAGGTGTTCGAGCCTCGCATTCCGAGCTTGTCGAGCTTCTGTGCGGTCGAGAATCCCTTCATCCCGCTTTCGATCAGGAACGCGGTGATGCCCCGGGTTCCCGCCGCGGCATCCGTCTTCGCGTACACGACGAGCGTGTGCGCATCGGGCCCGTTGGTGATCCACATCTTGCTGCCATTGAGGACGTAGCGGTCGCCGTTGCGCTCCGCGCGCAGCCGCATCGACACCACGTCGGAGCCGGCTCCCGGCTCGCTCATCGCGAGTGCGCCCACGTGCTCGCCGGAGACGAGCTTCGGCAGGTACGCACGCTTCTGCGCCTCGGTGCCGTTGCGCCGGATCTGGTTGACGCAGAGGTTCGAGTGCGCGCCGTACGAGAGGCCCACCGACGCCGACGCGCGGCTTATTTCCTCCATCGCGATCACGTGCGCGAGGTAGCCCATCGCGGTCCCGCCGAACTCCTCGTCGACGGTGATGCCGAGGAGGCCAAGGTCGCCCATCTTGCGCCAGAGATCCATCGGAAACTGGTTGGCGCGGTCGATCTCGGCGGCGCGCGGCGCGATCTCGGCCGCGGCGAATTGCTGCACGGTCCCGCGCAGCAAGTCGATGGTCTCGCCATGGCCGTACTTCAACGCCGGAAAATTCAGCATGGAGATCCTCGGTCGGCGATCGGGCGCAGGGCCTGCCGCCGTTTTGCGCTACGCTACATTACGTTTACGTAAACGTCAACAACCGCCGGGCAGGCGGGCTTCAGTCGCCGGCGCCGGCCGGCTTGCCGGCGGCGGCGACGGACAGCGGTTTCTGCTTCAACCGCCGGCGGCAATCGCGCTCGAGAATCGCGATCTCCGCCAGCACCGCATCGATGTCCTCGTGCTGCTGATGCAGCATCGCGCGGCGGTCGGCCAGCATCTGCAGGAACTTGACGAGCTGGGGCCGCTCGTTGCCGGTCGTCGCATAGATGTCGAACAGCTCCCGGATTTCCGCAAGCGCGAGGCCCAGCCGCTTGCCCCGCAGGATGAGCTTGATGCGCGTCCGCTCGCGCTCGCCGTAGATCCGCGCCTGTCCGCGGCGCACCGGGGCCAGCAGGCCCTCGTCCTCGTAGAAGCGGATCGCGCGCGTCGTCAGCGCGAATTCCTGCGCCAGGTCGGAAATCGAATAGGTGGGCCCGGGGCGGTCGGCGGCAGGCGATTTGGCGCGTCGAGCGGGACCGTTGACGGCAGGCATCGGGTAGAAGCCGGAGGGGAAAAGCGCACAGGGCGAGCAAGTGTCACGATACCATAGGCGCTTGACAGTACCCGCCATTTCCCCGACGATGCTGCGTTGCACAAAATCGCAGTTGCACAATGCCGCCCACCTCCCGCCGAACCGACCGAGGGCACGGCGCGCTGCACTCGCCCCTCGTCGTCCGGCCGTGAGTGCGGCGCTGCCCCCAGTGCTCGATTATCCCGTTGCGGCGCCGCCGCCGCCGGGGGAGGTCATCGAGATCGCTCCGCGCATCCGGTGGCTGCGGATGCCGCTGCCGTTCGCGCTCGACCACATCAACCTCTGGCTGCTCGCCGACGACGACGGCTCCACGCTCGTCGATTGCGGGTACGGCGACGCCGCGACGCGGGCACTGTGGGAGCGCCATTTCGCGACGACGCTCGTCGCGCACCCGATCCGGCGCATTATCGCGACCCATTGCCATCCCGACCACGTCGGCAACGCGGCGTGGCTGTCGGACCGGTTCTCGGCGCCGGTCGCGATGACGCACGCCGAATTCCTGACCGCGCACGCGATCGCAGGCCAGCACAGCGGGTACGCGTCGGCGGCGACGCTCGACCTTTTCCGCCGGCACGGGATGGCGGCCGCGGAACTCGATGCGCTCGAGAAGAGAGGCAACGCGTACCGGCGCGGCGTCCCCGAACTTCCCCGGTCATTCGATCGCCTTCTCGACGGCGACACGCGGCGCGCGGGCGGAACGGACTGGCGGATCGTCGAGGGCCACGGGCATTCGCCCGAGCACGCCTCGCTCTTCTCCGCCGAGCGAGGGGTGTTGATCTCGGGCGACATGCTGCTGCCCAAGATCAGCACCAACATCAGCGTCTGGGCGGTCGAGCCGGACGGCGATCCGCTCGCGCGGTTCCTCGATTCGCTCGCGGTCTATGAGGCGCTTCCGTCCGCGACGCTGGTCCTTCCGTCGCACGGCCTCCCGTTTCGCGGCATCGCGCTGCGCGTCGCACAGCTGCGCGCGCATCACGCGGCGCGCCTCGGCGAACTCACCGACGCGATCACCGGATCGGAGTCTCCGATGTCCGCGGCCGACCTCGTCCCCGTGCTCTTCCGGCGCGAGCTCGACCTCCAGCAACGCTACTTCGCGATGGGCGAAGCGATCGCCCATCTAAATTACCTCTGGCACGCGAATCGGATCGAGCGGCGCATCGCCGCGGACGGCACGCTTCGATTTGCGGTGCCCCGCCAGTAGCCCCTTCCCGTCCCGCTCGCGAAAGCCAACGCCATGCCCCCCACTTCCAAGACCGCCGCAATGCCGGAAACCGCTTCGACGCCCTCCTACGATCCCGTGGCGCTCGCCGAATCGCTGCGCACGGCCGCCGAGAAGAGCGCGAAGGTGATCGGCGACTTCGCTGCGCGTCAGGCGAGCGCCGGGCCCGGCAAATCGCTCGTTTCCGACGAACTCGGAATCGGCAAGGCATTCATGGAGCTCGCCGCCAAGATGCTGGCCAATCCCTATCGGATGGCCGAGGCGCAGATGAATCTGTGGTGGGAGTACATGAACCTGTGGCAGGCGTCCACGACGAAGCTGCTCGGCGGGATGGCGGATCCGGTCGCGGCACCGTCGAAGGGCGACAAGCGGTTCAGGCACGAGGACTGGGAGGAGCATTTCCTCTTCGACTACATCAAGCAAAGCTACCTCATCACCGCCCGCTGGCTGCACGACGCCGTCGGCAACGTCGAGGGCCTCGACGATTCGACGAAGAAGAAGGTCGACTTCTACACGCGCCAGTACATCGACGCGCTGGCGCCGTCGAATTTCGCGCTGACCAACCCGGAGGTGTTCCGCGAGACGATCGCGACGGGCGGGCAGAACCTCGTCAAGGGACTGAACAACCTGCTCGACGACATCGAGCGGGGACAGGGCCGGCTCAAGATCTCGATGACCGACCCGAAGGCCTTCGAGCTCGGCGTCAACATCGCGACCACGCCCGGAAAAGTGATCTTCCAGAACGAGCTCTTCCAGCTCATCCAGTACGAGCCCACGACCGCGAAGGTCGGCAAGCGGCCGCTGCTCGTCATTCCGCCGTGGATCAACAAGTACTACATCCTCGACCTCCGCGAAAAGAACTCGTTCGTGAAATGGGCGACCGACCAGGGCTTGACCGTGTTCATCATCTCGTGGGTCAACCCGGACGAGAAGCTCGCGGACAAGGACTTCGAGGACTACCTCACCGACGGCACGCTGGCGGCGCTCTCCGCGATCGAGAAGGCGACCGGCGAGAAGGAGGTCAACGCGCTGGGTTATTGCCTCGGCGGCACGCTGCTCGCGGCGACGCTCGCCCACATGGCGGCGAAGAAGGATCGGCGAATTGTCAGCGGCACGTTCATGACGTCGCTCGTCGACTTCACCCGCGCCGGCGAGCTCGAGGTGTTCATCGACGAGAACCAGGTCGCATCGCTCGAGCGCAAGATGAGCGAGCGCGGTTATCTCGAAGGCAGCGAGATGGCGACCACGTTCAACATGCTGCGCTCGAACGACCTCATCTGGTCGTTCGTCATCAACAACTACCTGCTCGGCCGCGACCCGTTCCCGTTCGACCTCCTGCACTGGAACCAGGACGCGACGCGGATGCCCGCGACGATGCACAGCTTCTACCTGCGCAAGATGTACCTCAACAACCTCCTCCGCGTGCCCGGCGGCATCTCGCTCGCCGGCGTGCCGATCGACCTTTCCCTGATCACGGTGCCGACGTACTTCGTGTCCGCGATGGAGGACCACATCGCACCGTGGAAAACGACCTACGAAGGCCCGCGCATCTTCTCGGGCAAGTCCCGGTTCGTGCTGTCGGGTTCGGGTCACATCGCCGGCATGATCAACCCGCCGTCGGCCAACAAGTACGGGTTCTGGACCAACGACAAGCTGCCCGAGACGGCCGATGAATGGCTTGCCGGCGCCAAACAGCACGACGGCTCCTGGTGGAGCCACTGGAAAGCGTGGCTCGCCGGAAATCTCGGCTCTCAGGTTCCGGCGCGCATCCCCGGCCGCGGAAAGCTCAAGGTCATCGAGCCCGCGCCGGGC
>JANMBN010000357.1:0-5937 GCA_031360485.1 Betaproteobacteria bacterium
GGTCGTGGAGAGAACGAAATAGGGGAGTCCGATCGTTCCGGCGAGGAGCCCCAGGATCATCCAGATCGGGCTTTCCTGTCCGGTGGGTTTCCAGAACGCCCCCGGGACGATCGGCAGCACGGCGAGGCTCAGTAGCAGCAAAACGATGTGCAGCTTGGCCTGGCCGCGTGGCGTGAGCCTGCGCACGGAGAAGTCGGCGTAGGCATAGCCGAGCAGCAGCGTTGACTGAAAGAATACGAGACAGGTCGTCCACACGGCCGCGGAGCCGCCGAACCAGGGCAGGATCTGCTTCGCCATGACCGGCTGGACGAGGAACAACAGGAACGCGCTTGCGAAAATGGTTGCAGCGTGGAGGAGCATCGGGGGCCCGGGGAAGCGCGCCGTCCTCGCGGCGCGCGAAGGGGCATGGCAAAACCGCGCATTCTACCGGAGCGAGGCCTCGCTCCGGCGCGGGCGCTGCGACCGGCGCGCTGTTGAAGCGGCGACGGCTCCCGTGCGCGAGGCGCGGTCAATAAGTGGTTTTCGGGCGGAAGTACTCGATACGGTCGATCGAGTGGACGGCGAGTTCCTTGACGTCGACGCCCTGCAGCACGCGCAGCGGAATGTCGGCCCCGGCGTCCCCGCGTCCCCACACCTTGCGGTAGAACTCGGCCTGCGTGCGGACACCGTCGCCGCCGACGCCGAGGATGATGTCGCCCACCTTGATGCCGGCACGGTCGCCCGGACCCTCCGGCGAAACGCGCGACACGACGAGCCGGCCCTGAACTTCGTCGGCGGCCACGCCGAGCCACGGCCGCGCGACGCCGGCGCGGCGCCCCGTCTTCACGAGATCGGCGAGAATCGGTTTCAGCGCGTCGATCGGGACGAACATGTTGCCCGGCAGCGACGTATCGCCCGTCGCCGCCTCGCGCACGATCAGCGAGCCGACGCCGATGAGCTTCAAATCCTTGCTGACGAGCGCCGCGCCGCTCCAGTTGAGCGTGGGCGGCGACGTGAAGATCGCCTGCTCGAGCAGGTATTCCCAGTTGCCGGTAAATGGACGCTTCGACACGACGAAGGCGAGCGTCACGTCCCCGGCGCCGGCGTGGTTGACGATCATCACCGGATCGCGGTCGCGGAGCTTTCCGGAGTCGCCGAACGGCAGCGGCGCCGCATCGAGCGGCACGACCGCGCGCACGAGTCCGAGTCCGGTCACATGATCGTAGCCCACGACGCGCGCCGGCAGCATGCGGCCCTGCTGGTCGACGAGATTCACCTGGTCGGCCTCGATGATCAGATAGCCGATGGTGAGGACCAGCCCGTCTTCGCCGATCACGATGCCGGTGCCCTCGCGTTCTTCGCCGAGGCTCGCGCTGCTGCGGGCGTTGGGCACGGCGCGAACCTGCACCTTGACGATCGATTGGAAAAATCGCTCGGTGTCCGGATCGTCCGCCTTTTCCGCGCCGGCCTTCGCGGCGGGTGGTTCTGTCGTCGCGGCCAGGGCCGTGATCGGCGACAGGAGCGCGAGTACGAGGAAGAGGGCCAGGATTCCGGCGGCCGATGCGGCGCTCCGGAAATCGGCGCGGAATTGCGGCGCGGCGGGAAGTTGAGAAGTCATGCCGACCTCCTTGCAGGTGCATGCGCGGCGATGCGTGGCCACGTGCCGACCCGTCCGTTCTCGAGCAGCATGTCCGCGGCGGGACCGGCGCGCGCCCGGTCCGTCTCGGCGTCAATATAGCGCGATGGTGGCCGCGCGCATACCGCGCATTGAACCGCGATGCCGGAATCTCCGATATCCGGGTCTTAGCCAGTGCCGGCGAGCCTTTGCGGGGTCGCGAATAATGGAAACCGGCTGCGTATAATGGGCTGTCAGAGGATTCCGCCATGAAGACGATCAACGCTGCCAAGCTCGTCGACCTCGTCGCCGCGATCATGCGCGGCGCGGGCTGCCATCCGGCCGAGGCTACGACCGTCGCGCGCCGCCTCGTCGATTCGAACCTCGTGGGTCACGATTCGCACGGCGTCCTGCGCGTGGCCAAGTACCTGGAATGGATGCGCGATGGCACGCTCAAACCCAACACGCCGCCGACGGTCGTTTTCGAAAGCGACACGATCGCCATCATCGACGGCAACCGCGGCTTCGGTCAGGTGATCGGCGAGTTCGCCGCGGAACTCGGCATTGCGAAGGCCGCCGAGAAGGGCATCGCCATGATCGGACTCACCAACTGCGGGCACCTTGGGCGCGTGGGCGACTGGGCGGACATGGCGGCCGGCGCGGGCCAGGTCTCGCTGCACTTCCTCAACACATCGGGGGCGCAGCGCGTCGCGCCCTTTGGCGGCAGCGACCGACGGCTGTCGACGAACCCGATCTCCATCGGCGTGCCCGTCGACGGTCGCGATCCGGTCGTCCTCGACGTGACGACGTCGACCGTCGCCGAAGGCAAGCTGATGGTGGCGGTGAACAAGGGCGAACAGGTGCCGGAAGGCTGGATCATCGACAAGGAGGGAGCGCCGACGACCGAGCCGAAGGATTTCTACGCCGGCGGCGCGCTGCTCACGGTCGGCGCCCACAAAGGTTCCGGTCTTTCGATGATCACCGACCTGCTGGCAGGCGCGGTATCGACGGGACGGAGTTCCGACCCCGAGGATACGATCCTGCGCAACAACATGCTGTCGATCTACATCGCGCCGGCCGTCTACGACCCCGACGGCGGCGTCGCCCGCGAGGCGCGGCGATTCGTCGATTTCGTCACGGCGTCGCCGCCCGCGAAACCCGGCGAGCCGGTGCTGGCCCCCGGCGACGTCGAGCGGCGCAATCGCGCGTCGAGGCGCGCCAACGGCGTTCCCATCGACGACAAGACCTGGGCCGATCTCATCGCCGCCGCCGCATCGGTGGGTATCGACCGGCAGAAGGCCGACGCGTTCGTCATCTGACACGGAGAAGCGCAACGTGAATCGTATTGCCGTCTGGATCGCCGGATTCGCCCTCGCGACGCTCGCGGGACTCGCCGATGCGCAAGCCTGGCCGTCGAAGCCGAACATATGCTGATCGCACTGTTGAAGGTAGCGAATTGGCGCTCGACCTCTTTCCCGGATTCGCGCCGCAGCTGATTCGCACGTCCGGCGCGGAAATTCATTGCGTCGCCGGCGGCAGCGGTCCGCCGCTGCTCCTGCTGCACGGCTATCCGCAGACGCACGCGATGTGGCACAAGGTCGCGCCGCGCCTCGCCGAGCGCTTCACCGTCGTCTGCAGCGACCTGCGCGGATACGGCGATTCGTCGAAACCTGACGGCGGCGCGGATCACGTCAACTACTCGAAGCGCGCGATGGCGGCGGACCAGGTCGAGGTGATGCGCGCGCTCGGCCACGCCCGCTTCGGTCTCGTCGGTCACGACCGCGGCGCCCGCGTCGCCCACCGGCTGTGCCTCGATCACCCGCATGCGGTCGAGCGCGTCGCCGTGCTCGACATTTCGCCGACGCGAATCATGTACGGCGGCACCGACAAGGCGTTCGCGACCGCGTACTACCACTGGTTCTTCCTGATCCAGCCGTACGACCTGCCGGAGCGTTTGATCGGCGCCGACCCGATCTATTACCTGCACAAGAAGCTCGCGGGATGGTCGTCCGGGCTCCAGCACTTCGATCCGCGCGCGCTCGCCGAATACGAGCGCTGCTTCAGCGATCCGGCGACGGTCCACGCAACCTGCGAGGACTATCGTGCCGCGGCCGCGATCGATCTCGAGCACGACGCCGCGGACGCCGACGCCAAGGTTGGCTGCCCGTTGCTGGCGTTGTGGGGAACGAAGGGCGTCGTCAACCGGATGTTCGATCCGATTGCGGACTGGAAGAGCGTCGCGCGCGAAGTGACGGGCAAGGCGCTACCCTCCGGACACTTTCTCGCCGAGGAGGTGCCGGACGCGACGCTGGCTGAACTGTCGGGCTTTTTCGGCGGCTGAGCCCGGTTCGGCGCGTTCGATGCGACGGAGCGCTAGGGGCGGAGAGGGCGCTTTGCTATAATTCGCCGCTTGGCCAAGTAGCTCAGTTGGTAGAGCAGAGGACTGAAAATCCTTGTGTCGGTGGTTCAATTCCGCCCTTGGCCACCAAATAATTACAAGGGGTTAGCGCTGTTCGCTGACTCCCCTTTTCTTCTCCAGCGTAGCCAGATCGTAACCCCCAAGCAGCGGATCGAGGCGGTTGGCGGCGGCCGCCAGATGATCGGGCGCCAAGTGCGCGTAGCGTTCGACCATCACTGACGTACGCCAGCCACCCAGGCGCTGGAGCTCGTGCGTCGGCGTGCCCGACTGCCGATGCCACGTGGCCCAGGTGTGCCTCAGATCGTGCCAACGGAAGTTCTCGATACCCGCACGCTTGAGCGCCCTCTGCCACGCGTGCGTGTTGGCTCTGTCCAGGGGCCTGCCCGCGTACGTAAACACTCGGGCCGGGTGCTTGCCGATCTGCCGGCGTAAGACCTCCAGCGCCTTCAAGTTGAGCGGCACGGCAATCGGCCTGCGATTCTTCGATTGATCCGCGTCCACCCAGGCGTGACCGCTTTCGAGGTTCACGTGCGACCACTCGAGCCTGAGCACATTTGACTGCCGCAGCCCGGTGGCCAGCGTGAAGAGCACGACGTCGCGCTGATGCGCCGGCAATTCGCGCAGCAGCGCCCCCGCCTGCTCGGCCGTGATGGACCGTTCGCGCCCGGGAGGTTCCCTGAACAGCTTCACCTTCGGCGCCTTGTCGATCCACTCCCATTCGTCCCGTGCCCGCAGCAGAATGGCTCTGACCAATGCCAGGTAGCGATTGACCGTTGACTTGCTCACCGTCTTCAGTCGCTCGGACTTGACGCGGTCGATGACGTCCAGCGTGATTTCGTCAAGCATCAGCGCGCCCAGGAACGCATCCAACCAGCGGAGCTTCTTGATGTCTCCGTCATGGGTGGCCTTTTCCGACGTCTCGGCAAGCCATCGTACGACCGCTTCCTTCCATGAGCGACGGGGTTTCACCCCCAGCCGCTGTTGCTCCCACAGCGATACCTTCAGCTTGTCGTGGTACTCCTGGGCTTGGGCTTTGTCTTCAGTCCCAGTGCTGCGCTGTATTGTTCTTCCGCCGTGGCTGATCTTGACCCACCAACGCGGTGAGTCATTGCGTTTGTAGAGTGACATGATTCGAACTCCTTACGTTCACTCTGCAACACACGCCGCGGGTATTGTGAGCGGATGTGTTCGATGAGGTCAACGTCGACGAACACCCAGCACCTGCCGATCTTCGCGCCAGGAATCTCTCCGGTCCGGGCTTTCTCCTGCAAGGTCACCGGATGGATGTGCAGGAAGGCGGCGGCGGCTTGCAGATCGAGCGTGTTCACGCACGACTCCAGCGGCGTGTGCTGCGATCGAAACCCTATCGACCCAAGTAGACCGCGGTGATCTGCTCGCGGCCGTGGCCCATCTCGTGGCTGATGGTCTCCCGCGCTTCGCGGTCGATCACCTTCTGTTGCCTGGTGAGCTGCCTGTACGTCGGGCCGCCCTGGGCCGGACACTGCCAACCAGTCATTTCCTGGTAGCGCTCCTGGGCGTACAAATGCCGATGCCCGTGGAAGGCGTGGATGCCGACCCGCCCGCACTCGTAGCGGAAGTGCTGCAGGTAATCGCGGTAGGTGGTGTAGCCCGGTGCGACCAGGCTCTTGCCCTTGGCCAGCGCCTTGGCCTCGTCGACGAGCTGCCGCTGCTCCGCGGTGCGGATGGGAATCCGGATCTCCCGGCCCCCCTTGTTCCAGGACGCCTTGAGCACCAGCGTGTCGCCGCGGTCGGCCCTGGCCGGGACGATCTTGATCGAGGCTTCCCGGCGCAGGCCGAAGGCCGCCTGCAAGCGCAGCGACATCCGGGCGCAGGGGGTGCGGATGCCATCGAGCTGTTCCCTGCCAAGCGCCTTGGCTTTGGAGACGTTGGTGACGTACACCCG
>JANMBN010000050.1:0-3572 GCA_031360485.1 Betaproteobacteria bacterium
CGGCCGGACCGTCGGCGCCGGCGTCGTCGCCAAGATCATCGAGTAGAGGAGCGTGCCGTGGGGCCGGCTTCAGCCGGCCTGCGGGCTTAGGATGAGACATGCGCCCGCAGGCGCTCGGCACACCGCCACGGCGCGGAGCTGACGAACGGCGCGGAGCGAAGTGCAGGTAGCGAAGAACCGGGCGAATGGTCGCGCGGTTGTTCAAAGGGTGAAGCAATGCAGAACCAGAGAATACGCATCCGACTCAAGGCGTTCGATTACAAGCTGATCGACCAGTCGGCGATGGAGATCGTGGAAACCGCGAAGCGCTCGGGCGCCGTCGTGCGCGGCCCGGTCCCGCTGCCGACGAAGATCGAGCGCTACAACGTACTGCGCTCGCCGCACGTGAACAAGACCTCGCGGGACCAGTTCGAGATCCGGACGCACCTGCGGCTGATGGACATCATCGACCCGACGGACAAGACGGTGGACCAGCTGATGAAGCTGGACCTGCCGGCCGGCGTCGACGTCGAGATCAAACTGAAGTAGCGGGTCGAGCACGCTGATCGAACACGACGTCGGACGCTCGACGAAATCTGCCGCCGGTCAATCGTAATCGGCGGTTTGGAAAGGAAAACGAAGATGACTCTCGGACTTGTCGGCCGCAAGATTGGCATGACGCGCATATTCACCGACGACGGCAAGGCCGTTCCGGTGACCGTGCTCGATGTCGCCAACAACCGCGTCACGCAGATCAAGACCCCGGAGACCGACGGCTACGCGGCCGTCCAGGTCGCCTACGGGAAGCGGCGCGCGTCGCGCGTTTCGAAGCCGCAGGCCGGCCACCTCGCGAAGGCGGGTGTCGAGGCCGGCGAACTGCTGCGCGAATTTCCGGTCACGCCGGAGGCGCTCGCCAAGCTCAAGGTCGGCGAGACGATCGGCGCCGCGACGTTCACGGTCGGCGAACTCGTCGACGTCACGGGCACCACCAAGGGCCGCGGCTTTTCGGGCGTGATCCGGCGGCATCACTTCAGTTCGAACCGCGCATCGCACGGCAACTCGCGCTCGCACAACACGCCCGGCTCGATCGGCATGGCGCAGGATCCCGGCCGCGTGTTTCCGGGCAAGCGGATGGCGGGTCAGCACGGCAACGTGACGCGCACCGTGCAGACGCTGACCGTCGTTCGCGTCGATGCCGAGCGCGGCCTGCTGCTGATCAAGGGCTCGGTGCCGGGCGCCGACGGCGGCCACATCATCGTCCGGCCGTCGGTAAAGACGCCGGCGAAGAAGGGGGCCTGATCATGGAATTGAAGCTGATCGACGACAAGGGCCAGCCGTCGGCGACGTTTGCCGGCCCGGACTCCCTGTTCGGGCGCGACTACAACGAGTCGCTGATCCACCAGCTCGTCACCGCATTCCAGGCGAACGCGCGCAAGGGCACCCGCAAGCAGAAGGGCCGCGCCGACATCAACAAGTCGCACAAGAAGCCATGGGCGCAGAAGGGCACGGGGCGCGCGCGCGCGGGCCAGGCCAACAGTCCGCTGTGGCGTGGCGGCGGCAGGATCTTCCCGAACTCGCCGGACGAGAACTTTTCGCAGAAGGTGAACCGCAAGATGTACCGCGCCGGCCTGGCGTCGATCCTCTCGCAGCTGCACCGCGAAGGCCGGCTGTCGGTGATCGAAGCGCTGGCCGTCGACTCGCCGAAGACGAAGCTCTTCGCACAGAAGATCAAGGCGCTGGGACTGTCCGGCACCGTGCTGGTCGTCACCGACAAGTTCGACGACAACGTGTTCCTGTCGTCGCGCAACCTCCCCGACGTCCTGGTGCTCGAGACCCGCGAAGTCGACCCGGTGAGCCTGGTGCGCTTCAACAACGTGGTCCTCACCAAGGGCGCCATCACGCAATTCGAGGAGATGCTCGGATGAACGCCGCCAAACAATACAATCCCGAGCGCCTCGCGGTCGTGCTGCTCGCGCCGGTTGTGTCCGAGAAGGGCACGTACATCGCGGACAAACACGAGCAGGTGATCTTCAAGGTCGCGCCGGACGCGACCAAGCCCGAGGTGAAGGCGGCCGTCGAGGCCATGTTCAAGGTCCAGGTCGAGAGCGTCCAGATCGCCAACGTCGGGGGCAAGGTCAAGCGCTTCGGGCGATTCACGGGCCGGCGCCGCTCGTGGAAGAAAGCGTATGTCTGCCTGAAGGCGGGCCAGGAAATCAACTTCGCGGCGGAGGGTTAAATGCCCCGAAGCTCACTTCATTCGCAACCCCAGCGGGCGCAGGCCGCCCTCGGGGCGGCTGGTCGGGAGACCTGAGATGCCACTGCAAAAAGTAAAGCCGACCTCGGCCGGCCGTCGCGCGATGGTCAAGGTCGTCCACCCGCACCTGCACAAGGGGCGGCCGGTGGACGCGCTGACCGAGAGCAAAAAGCGCGGCTCGGGCCGCAATCACAACGGCCACATCACGATGCGGCACAAGGGTGGCGGCCACAAGCAGCAGTACCGGCTCGTCGACTTCAAGCGCAACAAGGACGGCATCGGCGCCAAGGTCGAGCAGCTCGAGTACGATCCGAACCGCAGCGCGCACCTGGCGCTCCTGCTTTACGCCGATGGCGAGCGCCGCTACATCATCGCGCCGCGTGGCGTGACGATCGGCACGCAGCTGATGTCGGGCTCGGAAGCCCCGATCAAGCCGGGGAATTGCCTGCCGGTGCGCAACATCCCGGTCGGGACGACGATCCATTGCGTCGAGATGACGCCGGGCAAAGGTGCGCAGATGGCCCGCTCGGCCGGCGCCGGCGTCCAGCTGCTCGCCCGCGAAGGCGTCTATGCGCAGGTCCGGCTGCGCTCGGGCGAGATCCGCAAGGTCCACGTGGACTGCCGCGCGGTGATCGGGGAAGTCGGCAACGAAGAGCACAGCCTGCGCTCGATTGGCAAGGCAGGGGCAAATCGTTGGCGCGGCATCCGCCCGACGGTGCGCGGCATCTGCATGAATCCGGTGGACCATCCGCACGGCGGACGGTCCAACGGCGGCGGACATCCGGTTTCGCCGTGGGGTACGCCGACCAAGGGTTACAAGACGCGGCGCAACAAGCGCACGGATTCGATGATCGTGCGCCGCCGGCACGCGACCAAGGGATAAGCGACTATGGCACGTTCGATCAAGAAGGGCCCGTTCGTCGACGACCACCTGCTGCAGAAGGTGGACGCAGCGCGCGCGACGAGCGACAAGCGGCCGATCAAGACCTGGTCGCGCCGCTCGACGATCACGCCCGAATTCGTGGGGCTGACGATCGCCGTCCACAACGGCAAGCAGCACATCCCGGTCTATGTGTCCGAGAACATGGTCGGCCACAAGCTCGGCGAATTCGCGCTGACGCGCAACTTCAAGGGCCACTCGGCCGACAAGAAGGTTGCGGCGCCGGCGCCGCCAAGGAAGTGAGGGAATAGCGATGGAAACCAAGGCAATCCTGCGCGGCGTCCGGCTCTCGGCCCAGAAGGGCCGGCTGGTCGCCGACCAGATCCGCGGCCTGCCCGTGGACCAGGCGCTCAACATCCTGGCGTTCAGCCCGAAGAAGGGCGCCGTCATCATCAAGAA
>JANMBN010000411.1:0-16170 GCA_031360485.1 Betaproteobacteria bacterium
TCGCCCGGGTGCCCGGCGTCGATCGCGGCAATGCCGAAGTAGAAGTCGAATGCCGGATCGCCGAGTTGGCCCGGATATTTCTTCCCTTCGGCGTAAGCGACGGCGGGGCTGCCCTGTTCGAGCAGAGCCTTGATGTCGTCGCCGGGCGCGGCGAGAAGCGCCGGCGCGAAACACACGATTGCAACGGCTATCCCGACGGATAGCCTCCTCGAAGCACTCGCCACGCATCCCCCCTGTCGCGGACCCGTCGCGATCGCTCGCGTTCGGTTCTTGTTGCCGAATCGGCCGAAACTAGCATGCGCGCCGGAAACGCACCAGCATTATCGCGCGCGCGATGCCGGGTTGCGTCGCGCGTCGTCGCCGTTTCAGCGCGCAATCGAACGGAACCGCGGCAACCCCGCGCGTCCCGCGTACCGGGCGGACGCCCCCAGCGCTTCCTCGATCCGCAGTGCTTCGTTCCACATCGCCATCCGCTCGGAGCGCGCGAACGAGCCGACCTTCATCCTGCCCGCGTTCCAGCCGACCGCGAGATGAACGATCGACGTGTCCTCGGTTTCACCCGAACGCGCCGAAACGATCGTGGAGAAGCCCGCCTCGCGTCCGGCGGAGACCGCCGCGAACGTTTCGGTGATCGTCCCGGCCTGGTTCGGCTTGATGAGCACGGCGTTGCACGCGCCATCCGCCGCGGCCAGCACGACGCGCGCCGCATTCGTCGCGAGGTAGTCGTCGCCGACGATCTCGACGTGCGTTCCCGCGGCCCGGGCGAAGGCGATCCAGCCGTCGCGGTCGTCTTCGGCGAGCGGATCCTCGATCGACGCAATGGGATACCGGTCGAGCCAGCCGAGAAGAAGCTCGATCATGCCGTCGCGGTCGAGTTCGCGGCGCTCGAGGCCGAGCCGGTAGCGGCCGTCGCGGCCGAATTCGGAGGCGGCGACATCGACCGCGATCGCGACGTCGGCGCCGGGCACGAATCCCGCGCGCTCGATCGCGCGGACGAGCGTCGCGAGCGCCTCCTCGTTGCTGTCGAACGCGGGCCACCACCCGCCTTCATCGGCGACGCCCGCGAGCTTGCCCGCGGCGTGCATGATCTCACCGGCGGCACGGTACACCTCCGCGGTCGATTCGAGCGCCTCCGCGAACGAAGTCGCCGACAGCGGCAGCACCATCAGGTCCTGGATGTCGATCCGCCTGCCGGCGTGCGCGCCGCCGCCGAAGATCTGGATCTCCGGCAACGGCAGCGAGACGGGGCTGTCGCCTGCGAGGTGCCGCCACAGCGGCCATCGGCGCGCGACGGCCGCCGCGTGCGCGACGGCGAGCGACACCGCGACGGTCGCGTTGCCGCCGAGCTTCGCCTTGTTCGGCGTGCCATCGAGAGCGATCAGTCGCGCATCGACGCCGGCCTGATCGAACGCGTCGCAGCCGGCGAGCGCCTGCGCGATCGGCCCGTCGACGTTCGCGATTGCCCGCGTGACGTCCATGCCTCCGAAGCGCGTTCCGCCGTCGCGCAGGTCGATGGCTTCGCGCGACCCCCGCGAGGCGCCGGCGGGCGCGATCGCGCGTCCGACGGCGCCGTTTTCCAGCTCCACCTCCGCCTCCAGCGTCGGCCGTCCGCGCGAGTCCCACACACGGCGCGCGCGGAGGCTGGCAATCGCGTCGTTCACAGGGGTCCTTGCGCACACCAGCGGCGCGCGATTTCGGCAAGCGAGGGAACGGGGTCGGTCAGCAGCGCCCGCGCGAACGCGCGGACCTCGTTCCTGGGCCGATCGTCGGTCAGGTATTCGACGGGCGACTTGCCGTCGATGCGCGCCAGCATCAGGCCGGGAAGCAGCGCCGCGGTCCGTCGTTCGCAATCCGCGGCGGCCTCCCAGGCGACGTGCGCGAGATAGGCGTTCGCAAGAGCGGCGAACGCGCCGGCGTAACGTGCGCGCCACCCCGGCCGCCACGCGCCTTTGAGCAGCAGGTGATTCAGCACGAAGGCCAGGTCGAACGCGGGGTCTCCGTACCACGCACATTCCGCATCGAGGATGACCGGTCCCGCGGGACCGGTCAGCAGGTTCTTCGGGCTGAAATCGCCGTGGACCAGCACGCGCTTCGTCGTTCGCGTCGTGTTGAGGAGCGCGCCGAGACGCCCGGCAAGATCCGGGTGCGCGCGCCCGGCGGCGACGAGGTAGGGCTCGAGCCGGATGGCGTAGAAGATGTCGTCGGTAGGAAATTGCCGGGCGATCTCCGTCCGGTCCGCCGTGGCCGCGTGAATCCGGCCGAGGACATCGCCGATCGCGGCCGCCGTCGACAGGTCGACCACCCCGTCCTGGAGGAGCGCTTTCCAGACCGGATAATCGGCGGGCGCCAGAAACGCCATCGCGAAGCAGCCCAGCTCGCGATCCTCGCCGAGAATCGCGGGAACGGCGGACGGGACGATGGCCCCCGCGACGCGCATCCACTCGACCTCCCAGTGGTTGCGGGCGACCGGCGCGCGCCAGTCGGCGGCCACCTTGAGCTTCCCCAGCGCACGCTTGACGCAAACTGAGCCGGAAGGAAGATCGACACGGTAGATATCCGACGACACGCCTCCGGGCAGCGGCACGAGCGTCATCGGTGTGTTAGTGCTTACTATCGCCATGCGCGTCAGCGCGCGGGCGAGGATGGCAGCCGCGACATCGTGTGCCAACGGGGGCGGCGCAGCGGCGTCCTGGTCCATCGTCAGAAAAACATCGTCGATCAGCGCATTTGCAGGGGAGAGTTGATCTATCATAACAATCCCCGACGCTAAACCCCTGACCCAATACAGGAGGCGTCGAACGGGCGGGGAAGGCACCCCAGGGAGGCGTTCACGATGATTCGCTACGGATTCAACATCCGCACCAAGAGCGGCCAGCGGGTGGACAACATCCAGATCATGGCGTCGAATCTGACGGATGCCGAGCGCCGCCTGCGGCAGATGTACACGCACTGCGAAATCGTCGAATGCCGCGAACAATCCGTGCCGCGCCGCGTCGATTCCCTCGACGTCGAGGGCGTGATCGGATTGATCAGCGCGGCGCCGTCAGGCCATAAACCCGGCACCCACTAGCTCGTCGCCGAGCGCCTTGTAATCCTCCGCGCCCTTGCTGCCCGGAGCGTGCCGGAAGATATCCAGTTCGAGCTCCGGGCTTTCCGCGAGCTTCACGCTTTCCCGGATCTTCGTCGCGCAGATCTCGTCGGACCGGAAGGTCGAGGCCATGCGCGCGACCACTTCGAAGCTCATCTTGCGCCGCACGTCGAAGCGGGTCAGCACGTAGCGCCGCGGAAGCCGAAGCTTGAAGACGGGCTCGAGCGCGTTCAGCGCCCGCTCGACCTGCATCGCGCCGCGCAGCGAAAGAAAATCGCAGGACACCGGGACGAGCAGGAGGTCGCAGGCAAACACCGCGTTGAGCGACAGCACGTTGAGCAGCGGGCAGCAGTCGATGACGACCGGCCCCGGCGGCGTGTCGGCCTGGCGCAATGCGTGCCGCAGCTTGGTGACGACGTTGACGCCCTTGCCGAGCAGCGAGTCGATCTTCGACAGCTCGAGGTGCGCGGGGCACAGCACGACCCCGCTGCGCGTGATCTGGGCCACGTCGGCCAGCGGACGCTGGCGCACGAAGAAGCTGTAGACGGAGTCGTCCGCCAGCCTCGGCTGCACGCCGAAGATATGCGACAGGTGCGCCTGCGGATCGAGATCGATGCCCAGCGGTCGCCGGCCGCGCTGCGCGATGGTGGCGAGCAGGTTCAGCGCCGTGGTCGTCTTGCCGACGCCGCCCTTCTGGTTGAACACTGCGATTATGGCCATCGCGGGCAGAATACCCGAAGACCGCTAGATGATTCGCCGGCGGATCTGCGTCACGGCGACCTCGGCGACGATCACCACGGCGAAGATCGCGAGCAGGATCACCGCGACGCGATTCCACTGGAACAGATTCAGCGCGGAATCGAGCGCCATCCCGATGCCGCCGGCGCCGACCAGCCCGAGCACCGCGGACTCGCGCACGTTGATGTCCCAGCGGAAAAGGGCGATCGACCAGAACGCCGGCTTCACCTGAGGCCAGTAGCCGAAGGTCATCCGCGACGCCCACGGCGCGCCGGCGGCGGTCAGCGCCTCGATCGGGCCAAGCTGCGATTCCTCCAGCGCCTCGCCGAACAGCTTGCCGACGAAACCGATCGACCGAAACGCGATCGCCAGCGTGCCGGCGAGCGCGCCCGGGCCGAAGATGCCGACGAAAAGAAGCGCCCAGACGAGCGAATTCACCGACCGCGACGAGACGAGGATCAGCTTGGCGGCGAGGTTGATCGACGTCGCCGGGACGAGGTTGTGCGCCGCGAGGACGCCGACGGGAAGCGCGAGGACGAGCGCCAGCAGCGTGCCGAGCGTGGCGATGTGGATCGTCTCCATCAGCGCATCGTGCACGGTGCCGGGATAGTGCGCGAAGTCGACCGGCCACATTCGCGCAAACAGGTCGGCGACCTGCTCCGGCGCATCCGCGAGAAACTCGGGAATCACCTCGACCGTCTGGATCGACACGGCGATCGCGGCGACGATCACCAGATGGACGGTGAAGCGCGCGAGCCGCTGCCCGCGCGTGAAGCGGCGCCAGACGCGTTCCGCGACCTTGTCCGCGGGCACCGCGGTGGCTGCGGAGCCGGGGGCCGGCATCAGTCGTCCTCGGCGTGCCGGACGCGGCGCATCGCGGCGCCACGGCGGAAGAGGTCGCGCAACGTCGCGTTCTCGATGAAGATCGCCCGTACTGCGGTCGCGAGGACCTCGCCGATCATGATCAGCGTGATGATCGCGATGAGGATCGCGCAGACGAAGTCGTAGTCGAAGCGCTGGAATGCCGCGAACAGCGTGCCACCGATGCCGCCGGCGCCGACGATGCCCACCATCGTCGAGTTGCGCAGGTTCGAATCGAGCTGGTAGGTGGCAAAGCCGATGAACCGCGAGAACACCTGCGGGACCACGCCGAACGCCAGCACCGACGCGAACGGCGCACCGGTCGCGCGGATCGCCTCGACCTGCTTCAGCGAGATCTCCTCGATCGCCTCGGTGAACAGCTTGCCGATGAAGCCGACCGACGCGACCGTGAGCGCGAGCGAGCCCGCGAGCGCGCCGAAGCCGACCGCCTTGACGAACAGGATCGCGACGATCACCGGGTGGAACGACCGCGCCAGGACGATGACGACCTTCGCCGGCCACGTCACCCACGCAGGCATCAGGTTCCGCGCGGCGCAGAGGCCGATCGGCAGCGCGAGCGCGATGCCCAGCGTCGATGCGAGCACCGCGATCTGCAGGCTTTCCGTGAGGCCCTTGACCAGCAGGTCCCAGCGCGCGAAGTTCGGCGGGAACAGGCGCGAGAAGAACTTCACCGCGTTTTCGAGGCCCGTTTCCACGCGCTCCCACGATACTTCGAGCTGCGCGCAGGCGTAGACGACGTAAACAACGAGCGCCACCGCGGCGACGCGCGGCCACACGCTTCGCGGAAACGGATCGGTGAACGTCGGCGCGGCCCGGGCGGTCATGCCGTGCGGCGGAAAGGGCAACGCCGGCGCCGGCCCGCGCAGCCGCGTTGCAGGATCATTGCAGCCAGCCTTCGCCGCCGTAGATCGTCTTCAGCGTCTCGTCCGTCAGTTCCGCGGGCGGGCCGTCGAACACGACGCGGCCCTCCCGCATGCCGATGATCCGGTCGGCGAAGCGCTTCGCGAGCTCGACGTCGTGCATGTTGACGAGCACCGGAATTTCGCGCGAGTGCGCGATGTCGACGAGCAGCTCCATGATCTCGACCGAGGTCTTCGGATCGAGCGAGGACGTCGGCTCGTCGGCGAGCAGCAGCGTCGGCTCCTGCATCACCGCGCGGGCGATGCCCACGCGCTGGCGCTGCCCGCCCGACAACGCATCCGCGCGCTGATGGGCGAATCCGCCGAGGCCGACGACGTCGAGCAGCTCGCAGGCGCGACGAACATCCTCGGGCGGAAACTTGCGCCGCCAGGCGCGCCACGCCGACACATACCCGAGCCGTCCGGACAGCAGGTTTTCCATCACCGTCAGCCGCTCGACCAGGTTGTATTCCTGGAAGACCATGCCGATGTGGCGGCGCGCGTGCCGCAACGCCTGCCCCGACAACCGGGCGAGATCCTCGCCCTCGAACACGATCTCGCCGGACGAGGGCTCGACCAGGCGGTTGATGCAGCGGATCAGCGTGGACTTGCCGGTGCCTGACGCTCCGATGATCGCCGTGATGCCGCGCGCCGCGATCTCGACGCTGACGTCCTGCAGCACCGGCGTGCCGGCGACGTAGGACTTGGAGAGGTTCTTGAGCGTCAGCATGGCCGAGAAACGAGCGCGGGGCGCCCCGCGCCCCGCCTTCACCGGATCCGGAGCTATTTCTTCTTTGCCGCGGCCGCTGCGGCAGCCGCCGCTGCTTCGCGCGCCGTTTCCTTCTCGTAGGAGGCCTTGTCGAAACCCTGGCCCGAACCCTTGGCGACCGCGCGCACGACGTCCCACGTGGTCTTGTAGTTGATCGGGAAAAAGCGGTCTGCGCCATCGAACGCCTTTTGCATCTCCGGCGGGAAGCGATAGTCGTAGAAGCAACCCAGCATCTTGTCGACGAGCTTCGGGTCGAGATCGTGCGCGTAGGCGAACGACGAGGTCGGGAACTTCTGGCTGCGGTAGATGATGCGGAAATCGCTCTCCTTGACCTGCCCGCGTTCCGCCATGCGGTGGAAAACGTCGGAGGCCACCGCCCCCGCGTCGTAATCGCCCGAGTTCACTCCCATCACCGACTGGTCGTGCTTGCCCGAGAAAATGATCTTGTAGTCCTTGTCGGGGACGAGCCCCTGCGCCGGGAACAGCGAGAGCGGCGCGAGATGACCGGAGTTCGACGACGGCGACGTGTGCGCGACCTTCTTGCCCTTCAAGTCCGCGAGCTTCTGGTAAGGCGAGCTCGCCTTGACGACGACGATCAGGTTGTAGCCCTGGAATTCCTTCGCGTAGCCTTTAACCGCGAAGGGCACGGCGCCGGCGAGGTTGACGGCGAACGCCGTCGGACCCGTCGAGAACCCGCCGACGTGCAGGCGGCCGGACCGCATCGCCTCGATCTCGGCGGCGTTCGATTGCACCTGGTAGAAGACGACCTTCTTGTTGAGGCACGCGGCCAGATGCGTCGTGAACGGCTTGAAAACGTTCTCGTAGACCGCCGGGTCTTCGACCGGCGTGTACGTGAACACGATGGTCGACGGGTTCTTCCACTTCTTGGGATCGGCGGGCACGTCGGCGACCATGTCGGCGTTGTCGTCGCAGTACATCGAATCGAGCTCGCCGCGGTTCTTGCAGGCGTCGGCGGCGAAGACGGGCAGCGCGAGCGCGGCCAGCGACAGGCCCGCAACAACGGGCGCGAAAAGACGGCGAAGCGCGATCATGAATCCTCCTGAAGGATGGGGCTGGCGGGTTTGGGCTGTTGGTCCTGCCGGCCGTGACGCCGAGGACTCTAGCATTAACGCGCCCGCGACGCATCGGCGTGGGTTGGCTGGGGTGAGACGGTAGATTCGCGTAAAATCACGGCGACACATGGCGACCCTCCGGCCTTCGTCCCTCAGCATCGCGATCCTCGCCGCCGGCGTGGGCAAGCGGATGCGCTCCGTCACGCCGAAGGTCCTGCGGCCGCTCGCCGGCCGGCCGTTGCTCGCGCATGTGCTCGACACCGCGCGCAAGCTCGCCGCCGATCGCATCTGCGTCGTGTACGGACACGGCGGCGAAGCGGTGCGCGCACGCTTCCCCGACGCCGACCTCGCCTGGGCATTGCAGGATCCGCCACTCGGCACCGGGCATGCGCTGGCGCAGGCGATGCCGCAGCTCGCCGCGGATGGCGTGACGCTCGTGCTCTTCGGCGCCGATCCGCTGGCCCGCGTCGCGACGCTCGAGGCCGTCGTGCAACACGCAAGGCAGGGCGCGTTGTCGCTCCTAACCGTCGAACTCGACGACCCGACCGGCTATGGCCGGATCGTCCGTCGCCCCGATGGCGAGGTTGCGGCCATCGTCGAGCACAAGGACGCGACGCCCGAACAACGCGCGATCCGCGAAATCAATTCCGGCGTGATGGCCGCACCGACCGAATGCTTCGCCCGCTGGCTGCGGGCGATCGACAATCGGAACGCGAGCGGCGAATACTACCTGACCGACGCGATCGCCCTCGCGACGAAAGAGGGCGTGCCGGTGCGGACGACGCGCGCCGCCAGCGTCATCGAAACGCTGGGCGTCAACACGATGCGCGAGCTGGCGCTGCTCGAGCGGCTGTACCAGCGCGCACAGGCCGACGCGCTCCTCGACGCGGGCGTCACTCTGGCCGATCCGGAGCGCATCGACATCCGCGGCACGCTCGAATGCGGCGCCGACGTCGCGATCGACGTGGGCTGCGTGTTCGAAGGGACGGTGCGCCTCGCCGACGAGGTCACGATCGGTTCGAACTGCGTGCTCACGAACGTCACGGTCGGGGCGGGCTCGCATATCGCGCCGTTCTCCCACCTCGATGGCGCGACGGTCGGCGCGAACTGCCGGGTCGGCCCGTACGCGCGCCTGCGGCCGGGCGCGGTGCTCGCCGCCGACGTCCACATCGGCAATTTCGTCGAAGTGAAGGCAAGCTCGATCGGGCGCGGCTCGAAAGCCAACCACCTCGCATACATCGGCGACACGACGATCGGCAGCAACGTCAACTTCGGCGCGGGGTCGATCACCGCGAATTACGACGGCGTGAACAAGCATCCGACCGTCATCGAGGACGACTCCAGCATCGGATCGAATTGCGTGCTGGTCGCGCCGGTCAGGATCGGTCGCGGGGCGACGATCGGCGGGGGCAGCACCATCTCCAAGGACGCCCCGGCCGACCTGCTGACCGTCGCCCGCGCCCGCCAGGTGAGCGTGTCGGGCTGGACGCGGCCCGTGAAAAAACCGAAAGTCCCGAAAGGCTGACACCATGTGCGGAATCGTCGGCGCGGTCTCGCCGCGCAACGTCGTCCCGGTGCTGATCGACGGCGTCCGCCGGCTCGAGTACCGCGGCTACGACTCGACCGGTCTCGCGATCATCGGTCGCGGCGACCCGTCGCGGCTCGAGCGGCTCGTCAGCACCGCGCGCGTCGCCGATCTCGAGGCGCAGGCCGAGGCGACCGAGCTCACGGGCTTCACCGGCATTTCGCATACGCGTTGGGCGACCCACGGCGCGCCGACGCCGGTGAACGCGCATCCGCACGTCTCCGGTGGCGAGATCGCGGTCGTCCACAACGGCATCATCGAGAACTACGAGGCGCTGCGCGAAAAACTCAAGGCGCAGGGCTACGTCTTCGCGACACAGACGGACACCGAGGTGATCGCGCATCTCGTCCATTCGCACTGGCATGGCGCGGGCGGCGGCGACCTCATGCGCGCGGTGCGGGCGGCGACCGCCGAATTTCATGGCGCCTTTGCGATTGCGGTGCTGTCGACGCGCGAACCCGGGCGCATCGTCGGCGCGCGCGCCGGGAGCCCGCTGGTCGTGGGCATCGGCAAGGACGACCACTTCCTCGCATCCGACGCCGCCGCGCTGCTGTCGGTCACCCGCCGCATCGTCTATCTCGAGGAAGGCGACGTCGCCGACGTCCGCCGCGAGTCCTTCGCGCTCTACGACGCGCGCGGCGAGCGCGTCGAGCGCGCGACGGTCGCGGTCGAGGCGTCCGGCGATGCGGTCGAACTCGGCCCCTACCGCCACTTCATGCAGAAGGAGATCTTCGAGCAGCCGCGCGCCGTTGCCGATACCCTCGAAGGGGTCGAAGCGATCGACGCCGGCCTGTTCGGCGCGGAGGCGGGCCGGATCCTCGCCCACGTCGACAGCGTGCTCGTGCTCGCGTGCGGCACGAGCTACTACTCGGGCCTCGTCGCGAAGCAGTGGATCGAATCGCTGGCGCGGATTCCCTGCCAGGTCGAGGTCGCCAGCGAATACCGCTACAGGGACAGCGTCCCGAACCCGAACACGCTGGTCGTCGTCGTCTCGCAGTCCGGCGAGACCGCCGACACGCTGGCGGCGCTGAAGCATGCGAAAGCGCTCGGCCACGCGCATACGCTCGCGATCTGCAACGTGGCGACGAGCTCGATGGTGCGGCAGACCGCGCTCACGTACCTGACCCGTGCCGGCGCCGAGATCGGCGTCGCGTCGACCAAGGCTTTCACGACGCAGCTCGTCTCGCACTTCCTGCTCGCGTTGACGCTCGCGAAGCTCCGCAACCGTCTCACAGCCGAGGAGGAGGCGCACTGGCTGCGCGGACTGCGCCACCTGCCGGCGGCGCTGCAGGCGGCGCTCGCGCTGGAGCCGCAGCTGATCGCGTGGGCCGGGTTCTTCGCCAGGAAGCAGCACGCGCTGTTCCTCGGCCGCGGCCCGCACTACCCGATCGCGCTCGAGGGCGCCCTCAAGCTGAAAGAGATCTCGTACATCCATGCCGAGGCCTACCCTGCGGGCGAGCTGAAGCACGGCCCGCTGGCGCTGGTCGACGCCGACATGCCGGTCGTCGCGATCGCGCCCAACGACGCGCTGCTCGAAAAACTGAAATCGAATCTGCAGGAAGTGCGCGCGCGCGGCGGCGAACTCTACGTCGTCGCCGATCTCGACAGCCATCTCGCGTCGAGCGAAGGCATCCACGTGATCCGGCTGCCGCAGCACGCCGGACACCTGTCGCCGATCCTGCACACGATTCCGCTGCAATTGCTCGCCTATCACGCGGCGGTGATGCGCGGCACCGATGTCGACAAGCCGCGCAATCTCGCGAAATCGGTCACGGTGGAGTGAGTGACGGCGGGAGTCGAGCTCACCTGACAACCGGCAATCCGATCGCAGGTGCCTCGCGCGCCGCCGCGGGCGGCTCGCCGTAAACCTCCCGATTCGGCGCTTCCCCGCCGCGCGGGCCCGGACCGGGTCGTTCCGACGCCCCTGAAGCAATGGGTTGACCGTCAGCCGGATATCGGATCACTCTAAGGATTCGTCCGGATTACCGTTGTCGCGCAGGAGCGAGGGCCATGTCGACGTCCAAAGCCATCCAGATCATCCTGGCCAGACAGCTGGCGAGTTGCGTGGCATGCCGATCCTCCTCGTGGATGCCGAGGGTACGCTCATTTATTACAACGAGCCGGCCGAGGCGCTTCTGAATCAGCGCTTCGAGGAGACAGGCGAGATTCCCGCGGACGAGTGGAACAGACTGGTCGCCGTCGCCGACGAGGATCGTAACCCCGTCCCGCCCGAAGATCGGCCGATGAGGGTCGCACTTCTCCAGCGCCGGCCCGTTTCCCGAGCGATATGGACGCGCACCGGGAACAGCGAATGGCGCCATTTGCAGGTCACCGCGTTTCCGCTCGTCGGCGAGGGCGACCGGCTCCTGGGCGTGATGAATATCTTCTGGGAGATCTGAAATGGAAGTGACGCTGTGGGGCACGCGCGGCTCGCTCCCCACGCCGGGCCCGGGCACGGCCCGCTACGGCGGCAACACATCGTGCGTGGCCGTGCGCGGGCGCGAAGGCACGGTGCTGGTGCTGGATGCGGGGACGGGCATCCGCTGCATGGCGGCGACGATCGACGCTTCCGTTCGGCGCGTGGACGTACTGTTGACCCATCTGCACATGGATCACATCCAGGGCCTGGGGTTCTTCGCGCCTCTTTACCGTCCCGATGTCGAGGTCAACATCTGGGGGCCGGCCAGCACGCAGATGAGCTTGCAGGCGCGGCTCATGCGGTATCTGTCGCCGCCGTTGTTTCCCGTCGGCCTCCGCGAATTGCCGTGCAAGCTGATGCTGCACGAGGTTCCCGGCACAGCAGTGGACATCGGCGAGTTCCGCGTCACGTCCGCACTGGTGTGCCACCCCGGACCCACCGTGGGTTACCGCATTGCAGAAGCGTCGGGGGCCGTGTTGACCTACCTGCCCGACCACGAGCCGGCGCTGGGCTCGGGGAATTTTCCGTCGCTCCCGCGCGCGTGGACCTCCGGCGGCGCGCTCGCCGCCGACTCGGACCTGCTGATTCACGACAGCCAATACAACACGCACGAATACTCCACGCGGGTCGGCTGGGGTCACAGCACGCTCAGGCACGTGCTGGACTTCGCAACGCTGACCGGAGCGAAGCACCTCGTGCCATTTCATCACGATCCGGATCACTCCGACGCGGACCTCGACCGGCTGATGGCGGAGGCCATCGAAGGAGCAAATCCCGCCTTTCGCGTCACGCCCGGTCGGGAGGGCGCGACGTTCCACCTGTAGGCCGCACCCCGCGCCGCCGGGCGAAGCCCTCGAAACCGCGCGGGATCGGCGCGCCCTGCGCGTGCCTCTGCGATCGTCGGTGATCGCCGACGTTTCGGATGGGGTAGCATGTCGGCCCGACCCCGGCGACCGGAAGCCATGGATTACGCGTTCATCCTCGACCCGCTGCCCGACCTCAAGGCCTACAAGGACTCGAGCGTCGCCATGATGCGCGCGCTGGCGGCGCGCGGACACCGGATCTTCGCGCTCGGGCAATCGGACATCTTCTGGGACGAGCGGGGCACCCGGGCGGGCGTCGTCCCGCTGACCCTTCGCGGCGACGATCACGATTGGTACGCGGCGGGCGAGCCGGAAGAGCGTGCGCTGAAGGATTTTGCCGCGGTATTGATGCGCAAGGACCCGCCGTTCGACATGGAGTACGTGTATTCGACGTACCTGCTCGAAGCCGCCGAGCGCGAGGGCGCCCGGGTCTTCAACCGCCCCCGGGCGATTCGCGACCACAACGAGAAGTTCGCGATCGGCGCGTACCCGGAGTTCATCGCGCCGACGCTCGTCACGCGCGCCGCCGCGCGGCTCGACGCATTCATCGACGCCCACGGCGACACGATCGTCAAACCGCTCGATGGAATGGGCGGGACGTCGGTGTTTCGCGTGCGCGCGGACGACCTCAACCGCAACGTGATCCTCGAAACCGTGGGCCAGCAGGGCGCCCGGACGGTGATGGCGCAGCGCTTCATTCCCGAAATCGCCGACGGCGACAAACGCGTGCTGCTGATCGCCGGCGAGCCCGTTCCCTACGCGCTTGCGCGCATTCCAAAGGCGGGCGAGACGCGCGGCAATCTCGCGGCCGGCGGCCGGGGCGTGGCGCGTCCGCTCACCGCGCGCGACCGCGAAATCGCGGCCGCGCTGGGGCCGACGCTCTGGGCGCAGGGATTGCTCGTCGTCGGGCTCGACGTGATCGGCGACTACCTGACCGAGGTGAACGTGACGAGCCCGACATGCTTCGTCGAGATCGCGCAGCAGTCGGGCTTCGATATCGGCGCGATGTTCGCGGCCGCACTGGAGCGGGCGACGGCGCGGGCTGCCCCGGCCTGAGCCACGCGCGGAGGCTAGATGGCGCGCCGGGGACCGGGTTCGGGCCTGCGGGATCGCGCCCGCGGGCGTCGGCGGAACCGCGCCGATAGGGCTCGGCGCACGGGACGCGTGCTACCATAAATGCCCATTCCGGCCGCGTCAGTCTTTGCGCGGCCGCAACCGCCGACGCCCGCGATGGAGCCAACACGGGACCCACGATGATCGGCATCCTGATCATTGCGCACGACAGCCTCGGCGAGGGCCTCGCGCGTGCGGTGACGCACGTGCTGGGCAGCCGGCCCCCGCAATTCGAGGTGCTGTCGATCGCGGCAACCGACGATCCCTTCACGCTGTTGCCGGCGGCGCGGGAGCTCGTCGCGAAGCTCGATACCGGCGCCGGCGTGCTGATCTTCTCGGATATCTATGGCGCTTCGCCGTGCAACCTCGTCGGCAAGCTGCTGAAGGCGGGCCGGGTCGAGGGGGTCGCCGGCGTGAATCTGCCGATGCTGGTGCGTGCGGTCACCTATCGCACGCGAGGGATGGACACGATGGTCAAGAAGGCCATCTCCGGGGGCTGTGAAGGCGTGCTGCACATGGGGATGGACCCGGCCTATGCCGCAACGCGAGGTTGAGATCATCAACAACCTGGGGTTGCACGCGCGCGCCTCGGCCAAGCTCACGCAGCTCGCGGCGAAATACCAGTGCGACGTCGTGATGTCGCGCAACAACCGCAAGGTGAACGCGAAAAGCATCATGGGCGTGATGATGCTGGCCGCGGGCAAGGGGGCGAAGGTGACCTTCGAGACCAGCGGCCCGGACGAGGCCGAGGCGATGGAGGCGATCGTGGCGTTGATCAACGACTACTTTGGCGAGGGACAATAACGGCGTGCCGAGCTTCGCGCTCCACGGCATCGGTGTCTCCGGCGGCATCGCCATCGGTCGCGCGCAGCTCGTTTCCCACGCGACGCTCGAAGTCGCCCACTACACGATTCCCGCCGGCCGCGTCGCCGGCGAGATGGCGCGCCTCGACAATGCGCTGGCGGAAGTCCGCGCCGAACTAGAGGGCCTGCACGGCACGATGACGGCCGGCGATGCGCCCGCCGAGTTCGGCGCCTTCCTCGATGTCCACGCGATGATCCTCGCGGATCCGACGCTGGCGGAGGCGCCGAAGCGCATCATCGCCGAGCAGCACTGCAACGCCGAGTGGGCGCTGACGCAGCAGATGAACGTGCTGGTCGAGCAATTCGACCAGATCGAGGATTCGTACCTGCGCGAGCGCCGGGCCGACGTCGTCCAGGTCGTCGAGCGCGTGCTGAAGCGCCTGCTGGGCAAGCCGGGGGCGCTCGTGCCGGCGGGCGCGGAGCAGCACACGATTCTGGTCGCGCACGATCTCTCGCCGGCCGACGTCATCCAGTTCAAGACGCACCGCTACGCCGGATTCATCACCGACCTCGGCGGCGTGACGTCGCACACGGCGATCGTCGCGCGGAGCCTCGCGGTGCCGGCGGTCGCGGCGACGCACAATGGACGAGCGCTGATCCGCGAGAACGAGCTGCTGATCCTCGACGGGACCAACCACGTCGTCATCGTCAACCCGGACAAGTCGGTGCTCGCCGAGTATCGGCTGAAGCAGGGCGAGCTCGAACTCGGTCGCGCCAGGCTGCGGCGGCTCAAGACCAAGCCGGCGAACACGCTCGACGGGCATGCGGTCGAACTCGAGGCCAATATCGAACTGCCCGGCGACCTTGCGCAGGCGCAGGACAACGGCGCCATGGGCATCGGCCTGTTCCGGTCCGAATTCCTGTTCCTGAACCGCGAGGGGCTGCCCTCGGAGGACGAGCAGTTCGAGGCGTATCGCAGCGTGGCCGCCGGCATGGACGGCAAGCCGGTGACGATCCGCACGTTCGATCTCGGCGCCGACAAGCAGAAGGAGGGACTCGACGGGCTCGCGCGCGTCGCGCCGAATCCGGCGCTCGGCCTGCGCGCCGTCCGCTTCTGTCTCGCCGAGCCGCGGCTTTTCCTGACGCAGCTCCGCGCGATCCTGCGCGCGTCGCACTACGGCCACGTGCGGATCCTGGTGCCGATGCTGGCCTCGGTCAGCGAGATCGACCAGACGCTGGCGCTGATCGCGCAGGCCAAGGAGACGCTGCGCGAGCAGGGCCTGCCGTTCGATTCCGGCGTCGAGGTCGGCGGCATGATCGAGATCCCGGCGGCGGTGCTGGCGATTTCGGCGTTCCTCGCCAAGCTCGACTTCCTGTCGATCGGCACCAACGACCTGATCCAGTACACGCTGGCGGTGGATCGCTCCGACGACGCCGTGTCGCACCTCTACGACCCGCTGCACCCGGCGGTGCTGAAGCTGATCGCGATGGCGATCGGTAGCGCGGGCAAAGCCCGGGTGCCCATCGCGGTTTGCGGCGAAATGGCCGGCGATCCGCACATGACGCGCCTGCTGCTGGGGCTGGGTCTCCGGAACTTTTCGATGCACCCCGCCCATCTGCTGACGATCAAGCAGCGGGTCCTGACGACCGAGGTCGCTGCGTTGACGCAGTTCGTCGGCCGGATGCGCCGGACCGACGATCCGGCGAAGCTCGTGGCGCTGCTCGACAAGCTCAACGCCTAGGAGTCGGTCGGTTAGGCCTTTGCGCACGCGACGGCAACTCGGTGCCGCCCCCGAGAACGTCGAATGGCGCGGGAATAGCCGGCGCCCACGCGGTGTTCGTCTTTTGCCCCGCCGGCGCGACGCCCTGCGGGCCGCCTGTGAAACGAGCATGAAAACCCCAGTCCTCTCGTGCGGGCTTCGCTCCGCGGTCGTCATC
>JANMBN010000416.1:0-5788 GCA_031360485.1 Betaproteobacteria bacterium
GGACGCTCGATCCAGGCCAAGGGCATCGAACCCGATATTTTCGTCGACGATGGTCGCGAATCACCCAGCCGCATACGCGAAGCCAACCTCGAGAACCACCTCGGCACCGGCCGGAGCGAGACCGCGGTGTCCAAGGCGCTCGACACCGTCAAGCGCAGCGGCGAAGCGGACGCGCCGAATGCCAAGGCGCAGCCCGATGGCGGCGCGGCCCAGCCGGCCGCCCCGCGCTTCGAGTTCGGCTCGGCCGAAGACTTCCAGCTCACGCAGGCCATCAACCAGTTGAAGGGTCAGCCCGTGATCGCGTCGGCGAAGGCCGTCTCGGCGCAGGCGAAGCCGCAGTAACGCGCGAGACCGCAGCATCGAAGCGCCCGGCCCGCCCGGGCGTTTTCGTTTGGAGCCCGACGTTCGATGGACGATGCAGCACTCCTCCGCTACAGCCGGCACATCCTGCTTCCGGAGCTCGGCATCGAAGCGCAGGAGCGGTTCGCCGCGGCGCACGCGCTCGTCATCGGCGCCGGCGGGCTCGGTACGCCGGTCGCGCAGTTCCTCGTCGCGGCGGGCGTGGGCACGCTGACGCTCTGCGACCCGGACGCGGTCGACCTCACCAACCTCCAGCGGCAGATTCTCTACGCCACGCCCGATGTCGGCGCGCCGAAGGTCGACGCGGCGAAGGCGCGCCTTGCGGCCATCAACCCGGAAGTGCGCGTCGAGACCGTCGCCAGGAGAGTTGGACCGGACGAGCTCGCGACGCTCGCCGCGAGCGCGGACGTCGTCGTCGACTGCTGCGACAACTTCGCGACGCGTCACGCGGTGAACCGTGCCTGCGTCGCCGCGAAGAAACCGCTCGTCTCGGGCGCCGCGATCCGCTTCGACGGGCAGGTCGCGGTGTTCGATTCGCGCGACCCGGCCTCGCCCTGCTACCACTGCCTGTTCGGCGAGGGCGAGGATCTCGAAGAGACACGGTGCGCGATCATGGGCGTCTTCGCGCCGGTCGTCGGAATCGTCGGCGCGACGCAGGCCGCCGAGGCGCTGAAGCTCCTCGCCGGTGTCGGCGAACCAATGACCGGACGGCTGCTGCTGCTCGACGCGTTCGCGATGCGCTGGCGCGACGTCCGCATCACGCGCGACCCGGCCTGCCCGGTCTGCTCCGGCGCGTGATGCACGCGCGCAAAACGGGGTCGATCCTCGCCGTCTTCGTATTCGCGGCGGTCGTGACCGCGTTGGTTCCGGAGCGATTTGCGCAGGCCCAGCCGCGGCCGGCGGAAACCTCGCTCCGCGCCGCCGAATGGACGACGATCCGGCAGGTCATCGGCGACCAGCTGAAGGCGTTCAAGGCCGGCGACGGGCGCAAGGCGATGTCGTTCGCGTCACCCGGCATTCGCGAGCAGTTCGGCGCGCCGGAGAACTTCCTCGCGATGGTGCACTACGCGTACGACGCGCTGATATCGGCTCGCTACACCGAATTCCTCGACGGCGCCGTCGTCGATGGCATCGTGGTCCAGCCGCTGCGGCTGATCGCCTCCGACAATTCGGTGCTGGTCGCCCTGTACACGATGGAGAAACAGAAGGACGGACACTGGAAGATCGCGGGCTGCGTGCTGGCGCCGACGACCGTCCGCGCCGCATAGGCGCCGACCCGCGCCAGCCGGCGGAGCGCGCGGCGGCTTGACCTCGCGGAGCTTCAGCCGAAGAGGAATTTGCGCTGCGCGTCCCACCCTTCCTGCGGCGCGCGCCTGAAGCCGCTCTTCGCGAAGAGCTGCCACCGGCCGAGGACGAACGCGACCAGCACGTTCGCCTCGGCGTTGGGGTCACCCGGCCAGTGGCCCGCGGCCTGCGCGATCCGCAGCGCCTGCCGCAACGCGGCCTCGATGCGATCGTAGAGCTGGTTCATCCGCGCCTGCAGCCGCTCGTCCTCGTTGACGAGCGCGTCGCCGGTCAGCACGCGCGTCATGCCGGGGTTCTTCTCCGCGAACCCGAGCAGCACCGCGACGATCTGCTGCGCCTGCGCCACGCCGTCCTGCGTCTCGCCCGCGATCTTGTTGACGAGCGTGAACAGCGTCGTCTCGATGAACTCGATCAGGCCCTCGTACATCTGCGCCTTGCTGGCGAAGTGCCGGTACAGCGCGGCCTCGGAAACGTCGAGCCGCGCGGCGAGCGCGGCGGTCGTCACCTTTTCGGCGCGCGGCGTCTCGAGCATCGCCGCCAGCGCCTGCAGGATCTGGAGGCGGCGCTCGCCGCGTTTGATGGCCATGGCAACCTGAATCGTGGTCAGCTAACGCGCCGCGCGCGCATGGACCGGCTCGGTGTCGTCGGCGCGAATCATCGTGCCGACGCCCTCGTTGGTGAGAACCTCGAGCAGCAGCGCATGCTCGACGCGACCGTCGATGATGTGCGAGCTCGCGACACCGTTTTTCACCGCGTCGAGCGCCGATCCGATCTTCGGCAGCATGCCGCCATGGATCGTGCCGTCGGCGAACAGCGCATCGATCTGGCTCGCCGAGAGTCCCGTGAGGAGATTGCCGTTCTTGTCGAGCACGCCGACGGTGTTGGTCATCAGCACCAGCTTCTCCGCCTTCAGCGTTTCGGCTAGCTTGCCCGCGACGAGATCGGCATTGATGTTGTACGCCTCGCCGTCACCGCCGACGCCGATCGGCGCGATCACCGGGATGAAGTCGCGCGAATCGAGCAGCTGGATGAGCTCGGGATCGATTCGCTCGATCTCGCCGACGAGGCCGATGTCGACCATCTCGCCGCGGCTGGTCTCGCTCTTCAACAGCATCTTCTTCGCGTGGATGAACGCGCCGTCCTGGCCGGTGAGGCCGACGGCCTTCCCGCCATGCTGGTTGATGAGGCCGACGATTTCCTGGTTCAGCTCGCCCAGAACCATTTCGACGACGTTCATCACCCGGGCGTCGGTGACCCGCATTCCCTGGCGGAACTCGCTCTCGATGCCCATCTTGCCGAGCAGGTCGCCGATCTGCGGTCCCCCGCCGTGGACGATGACCGGGTTCATCCCGACGAGCTTAAGCATCACGACGTCACGCGCGAACCCGGCTTTCAGAGCGGGCTCGATCATCGCGTTCCCGCCGTACTTGATGATGATGGTCTTGTCGTGGAAGCGCTGAATGTAGGGCAGCGCTTCGGCAAGGATCTGCGCCTTGACGGCAGCGTTGACGGCGTCGATCGGCATGGCGGGGTGGCGGCGGCGGGCGGGGCGGAGCCCCGTGGTCCCGGCCGATTGTACCGGAAGCGCGGCGCGACGAAATCCGGCGATCGCATATCGCCGCCCGACACGTGCGAGCGGACAAGTGCGCGCTGACGTGACGGCGAACTTCCGCGTCGCGTCGGCGCCCGTCAGCGCCGGCGGGGCGCGCGCAGCGGCAGCGGCGCCGATGCGGCGGCGTCGGGCGCGGCCGGAATCGGTTGCACCGGAGCGCCGGCCGACGGCATGTACTCGGGAATCCACGTTTTCAGCCGGGCGCGAACCTCGGCGTCGTCGGCGGCGCGGTCGCGCTCGCACCAGGCGATCATCTGCCCGACCGCGTCGAGGTTCGCCGCGCGCGCGAGCGCAATCCGCAGTTTCGGATGCCGCGTGGGCAGCGTCGCCTCCTCCGACGTCAGGAGCTCCTCGTACAGTTTCTCGCCCGGCCGCAACCCGGTGAACACGATCGCGATGCGGTCCGGATCGGCGCCGGAAAGCCGGATCATGTCATGGGCGAGATCGATGATGCGCACGGGCTCTCCCATGTCGAGCACGAGGATCTCGCCGCCCTTTCCCTGCAGCGCGGCCTGAAGCAGGAGCTGGGTCGCTTCGGACAGCGACATGAAGTAGCGCGTGATATCCGGGTGCGTGACCGTCACGGGACCGCCGCGGGCGATCTGCTCGCGAAAGCGGGGGATCACGCTGCCGGCGCTGCCGAACACGTTGCCGAAGCGCACGATCACGAATTGCGTGCCCCTGCCCTGCAGGCTTCGGCAGACGATCTCGGCGAGGCGCTTGGTGGCTCCCATGACGTTGGTCGGATTGACCGCCTTGTCGGAGGACACCAGCACGAACTTCTCGACCTTCGCCGCGATCGACGCCATCGCGAGAACCCACGTGCCGTAGGCGTTGTTGCGCACGGCCTGCCAGGCATTGGTCTCTTCCATCAGCGGCACATGCTTGTACGCGCCGGCGTGAAAGATGACGCTCGGCCGCTCGCGGGCGAGCACTTCGTCGACGAGCGCCGCGTGCTTGACGTCGCCGACGACGGTCGCGAGCGGCAACTGCGGAAAGGCGTCGGCGAGCGCGGTCTGGATCGCGTAGACCGCGGCTTCGGACAGGTCGAACAGCACGACCTTCGCCGGACGGAATCTTGCGATGTGCCGGCACAGCTCGGCGCCGATCGATCCGCCCGCGCCGGTGACCATCACAACGCGGTTGCCGAGCCACTCGCCCAGCCCGGCATTGTCGAGCACCACCGGATCGCGTCCCAGGAGGTCATCGAGCTCGATCGTGCGAATCGTCGTCAGCGCCGAACGGCCGCTTATCAGGTCTTCGTAGG
This sequence comes from Betaproteobacteria bacterium, assembly GCA_031360485.1. GTDB lineage: Bacteria > Pseudomonadota > Gammaproteobacteria > Burkholderiales > Casimicrobiaceae > CAIWHR01. The sequence goes on from JANMBN010000416.1 coordinate 4,545, forward strand.
ACGGCACCGTCAGAACCTCGATCCCGGCATCGGCGCAGATTTCGGCGACGCGCCGGCGCACGCCGTGCGCGGCGGACGGGAGCGCGACGATCACCTGCCGGACGCCGTATTTCTTCGCCCACGCCGGAAGGCTCGATATCGGGCCCAGCACGCTGACATTGTGCAAAAGCCGCCCTTGCTTCGCCGGATCGTCGTCGACCAGCCCGACGACGCGCCATTGGCGGCTCCGCGCAAATTCGCGCGTGAGCCGCGCGCCCGCCTCGCCCGCGCCGATCACGAGCACAGGTTCGCCGAGCGCGGCGAGCGGACTGTAGAGGCGGTGCTCCTTCCAGATCCGGTAGGCGAACCGGTCGCCGGCCATGAGGAAGATGAGCACGATCGGATAGAAGATCAGGACGCTGCGCGGCACCACCGCCTGCAGCTGAAGCATCACGAGCACCAGAGGGATCAGCAGCGCGCCAAGTCCCGCCGCGAGAACGATCCGCTGAAGGTCGAGCACGCTCGCGAATCGCCACAGCCCCCGGTAGAGACCGAACGCGACGAAAATCGTGCCCTGGAGCGGCAGGATCCACGCGAGCGTCCATGCCATGTCGGCGAGGTAGGGCTCCTTGAAGTCGAGGTTGAAGCGAACGAGGTAAATGGCGGCCCAGGCCAGCGCGGTCGCCCCGACATCATGGAAGAACGCGAGCCAGGCCCGGACGTTTTGGGGATGTTTCATCGCGGTCTTGGGGAGAACCTGCGCCAATGATAATCAATGCCGGCGAAAAGCACGCCGATCGCCGCGGTCCAGGCGCCGAGCACCCGCCAGCCCGCAGCAGGTCCGCTCGCCAGCGTGAAAAGCGCAGACGCCGAGGTGCCGGTGATCAGGACACCGTAGAACAGCAATGTGCCGGCGTGGCCGGCACCCATTCGATGCAGCCGCTGATAGTAGTGCGTCTTGTGCGGTTCGAACAGGTGCTCGCCGCGCGCGATGCGGCGGATCATGGTGACAGTCGTATCCATGACGAACGGCAGGAACACGAGCAGCGGAAACCATTCGGGCCAGGTCCCTGCGCGGACGCCCGAAAGACCGAAGACGGCCGCGAGGAACCCGAGGGGAATCGAACCTCCATCGCCCATGAACGTTCTTGCCGGCGGAAGGTTTACCGCAAGGAAGGGAAATGTCGCGCCGACGAGCGCGAAATAGGCCTCCGCAGGGGCGCCCGCGATCACTGCGGCCGCCGCGTACGCGCCGAATCCGCAGA
>JANMBN010000417.1:0-22671 GCA_031360485.1 Betaproteobacteria bacterium
TCGAGGCCAAGGAAGGCGTGCCCATCCAGCGCGAGAACCAGACGCTGGCATCGATCACCTTTCAGAATTATTTCCGCATGTACGGCAAGCTCGCCGGCATGACGGGCACGGCCGACACCGAGGCCTTCGAATTCCAGCAGATCTATCACCTCGAAACCGTGGTCATCCCGACGCACCAGCCGATGGTGCGCAAGGACGAGAACGATCAGGTCTTCCGGACGCTGCAGGAGAAGGTCGACGCGATCATCGCCGACATCAAGGATTGCCACGAGCGGGGGCAGCCGGTCCTCGTCGGGACGACGTCGATCGAGAATTCCGAAATGCTGTCGGGGCACCTCGCGAAGGAAAAGCTCGCGCACGAGGTGCTGAACGCGAAGCAGCACGCGCGCGAAGCCGAGATCGTCGCCCAGGCGGGGCGCCCGAAGGCGGTCACGATCGCAACGAACATGGCCGGCCGCGGGACCGACATCGTACTGGGCGGGGTGATCGAGCCCTTGATCCTCAAGCTGCGCGAGGACGAGTCCTTGCCGCCGGCCGACAAGGAGCGTGAGATCAGCCGGATGCGCGCGGAGTGGCAGGTCCGCCACGAGGCGGTGATCGCCGCCGGCGGGCTGCACATCGTCGGCACCGAGCGCCACGAGTCGCGGCGCATCGACAACCAGCTCCGCGGCCGCGCCGGCCGGCAGGGCGATCCGGGGTCGTCGCGCTTCTACCTGTCGCTGGAGGACCCCCTGCTGCGAATCTTCGGCGGCGAGCGCCTCGGCTCGATCATGCAGCGGCTCAAGATGCCCGAGGGCGAGCCGATCGAGCACCCGATAGTCAACCGCTCGATCGCCAAGGCGCAGAACCGCGTCGAGTCGCGCAACTTCGACATCCGCAAGCAGCTGCTCGAATACGACGACGTGGCCAACGACCAGCGCCGCGTCATTTACCAGCAGCGAAATGAGCTGCTCGAATCCACCGACATCGCCGACACGATCCGCAACATGATCGTCGGCTTGATCGACGAGTCGGTGAAACGGTACATCCCGCCCGAATCGGTCGAGGACCAATGGGACGTTCCCGGGCTCGAGGCGGCGCTCGCGTCGGAGTTCCAGATCCAGGCGCCGGTCGGCGAGTGGTTGAAGAACGATCCCGACATCACCGACGAGAAACTTCGCGATCGCCTGAACGACGCCGCGCTCGCGCAATACGCCGGCAAGGAAGCCCAGGTGGGACCCGAACTCATGCGGCAGTTCGAGCGCAGCCTGATGCTGCAGACCGTCGACCAGCACTGGCGCGATCACCTGGCGAACCTCGACCATCTGCGGCAGGGCATCCATCTGCGCGGCTACGCGCAGAAAAATCCCAAGCAGGAGTACAAGCGCGAATCTTTCGAGCTGTTCTCGGAAATGCTGGACCGGATCAAGCAGGACGTCGTGAAGGTCGTCCTGACGGTCCAGGTGCGCACGCCGGAGGATGTCCAGGCGGTCGAGGAACCGGTGCCGTTGACGAACGTCAAGTACCAGCACGCCGACTACGACGAGGCGCTCGCCGCGGCGCCTTCGGATGCGGCTCCGGCGGTGGCGCCGTTTGTGCGCGCCGGCGAGAAGGTGGGTCGCAACGACCCGTGCCCGTGCGGTTCCGGCAAGAAATACAAGCATTGCCACGGGAAGCTCGGGTAACGCGCCGCTCGCTCGGCGCTCCACGACAGACGCCCGACCACGATGCCTGTCCGCTACACGCCCCCCGGTCCGGACCAGCTGCTCGCGGTCCCCGGCGTCTTGCTGGGGACCGCCGCGGCAAAGATTAAGAAATGGCAGCGCGACGACCTGCTGCTCGCGGTGTTCGATCCGGGCACGACCGGCGCCGGCGTCTTCACGCAAAACCGTTTCGCCGCGGCGCCGGTAATCGTGTGCCGCCGCTATCTCGCGAGAGCGGCAGATATCCGCGCGCTCATCGTCAACGCGGGCAACGCGAATGCCGGCACCGGCGCCTCGGGCATCGCCGACGCCGAGGCAACGTGCGCGGCAGTCGCCTCCATGCTGAGGTGCGCGGTGCACGAGGTACTGCCATTCTCGACCGGCGTGATCATGGAGCCGCTGCCGGTCGCGAAAATCGTCGGTGCGCTTCCCGCCGCGCGGGCTGCGCTCGCTCCCGATCATTGGTTCGCGGCGGTATCGGCAATCATGACCACCGATACGGTGCCCAAAGGCGCATCGCGGCATATCACCGTCGATGGCTTTCCCATCACGGTCACTGGCATCGCCAAGGGGTCGGGAATGATCCATCCGGACATGGCGACGATGTTGTCGTTCGTCGCGACCGATGCGCCGATCGCCACGACCGTTCTCTCCACCCTGACGCGCGAAATCGCCGATGTTTCGTTCAACTGTGCGACGGTCGACGGCGATACCTCGACCAACGACAGTTTCGTGATCGCCGCCACCGGTCGCGCGCGGATGACCGCGATCCGGCATGCCGACGATCCGCGGCTGACACCGGTTCGTGCGGCGCTCAGGGAAGTCGCCATCGAACTCGCGCAAGCCATCGTGCGCGACGGCGAGGGTGCGACCAAGTTCATCACCATCCGCATCGAAGGCGGGCGCGACGCCGCCGAGTGCCGCGGGATCGCACTGCGGATTGCGCACTCGCCGCTCGTGAAAACTGCATTCTTCGCGTCGGATCCGAATCTCGGACGCATCGTCTGCGCGATTGGAAATGCCGCCGTACCCGATCTCGATCCATCGCGCGTGTCGTTCTGGCTCGACTACGTGCGAGTTGTCGAGAACGGCGCCCGCGCCGTGTCGTATACCGAACAGGACGGCCAGCGAGTGATGAAGAACGACGAAATCACCATTCGTGTCACGCTCGGGCGCGGCGATGCCGCGGCGAGAGTCTGGACTTGCGATTTTTCCCCTGAGTACGTCGACATCAACGCCAGCTACCGAACCTGACATGCTGACCGCGAGCGAAGTCGCCGCGCTGATCGATCGCGTCGAAGGCATTCTCGAGCGCGTCGAACGCATGCTGCCGCCGGCTCCCCCGCCGCCCGACTGGTCCGCGATCGCGTTTCGATGGCGCAAGCGCGCGGGACGCGGATACCTGCAGGCGGTGCCGCATCCGCACGCAATCCGCGTCGACGACCTCGTCGCCGTCGACGCGCAGAAGCGCGCGATCGACGCCAACACGCGGCAGTTCGTCGCCGGGCTGCCGGCGAACAACGTATTGCTCACCGGCTCGCGCGGCACCGGCAAGTCGTCGCTCGTCAAGGCGATGCTGGTCAAGTATGCGTCGAAGGGCCTGCGTCTGATCGAAGTCGACAAGGCCGACCTCGTGGACCTTCCCGACATCGCGGACGAGGTCGTGGCGCGGCGCGAGCGGTTCATCGTGTTCTGCGACGACCTGACGTTCGACGCGGGCGAGCGCGGCTACAAGGCGCTCAAGGTGATGCTCGACGGTACGATTGCCGCGGCGTCGGCGAACATCCTGATCTACGCGACTTCGAATCGCCGGCATCTGCTGCCCGAGTACTTCAGCGAGAATCTCGAGACGAAACACCTCGGCGCCGAAGTGCACCCGGGCGAATCGGTCGAGGAGAAGATCTCGCTCTCCGAGCGTTTCGGACTGTGGATCTCGTTCTACCCGTTCAGCCAGGACGACTACCTTGCCGCGGTGGCGTCGTGGCTCGATGCGTTCGGCATGGCGCCGCCGAAGTCCGGGCGCGACGCGGAGGCGCGGCTGCGCGAAGCGCTGCAGTTCGCGCTGCAACGCGGGTCACGCAGCGGCCGCGTCGCCTGGCAGTTCGCGAAAAGCTACGCCGGCGCCGCCGCGCTGCGCCGAAAAGCCGGCGCGTGAGCGGCGGTATCGTCCGGGTCGCCGCCGCCGTCATCGTTCGGTCGGACGGCCGGGTGCTGCTCGCGCAGCGTCCGCCCGGCAAGGCCTACGCCGGTTACTGGGAGTTCCCGGGCGGCAAGCTCGAGCCCGGCGAATCGCCGCGGCGGGCCCTCGATCGCGAGCTTGCCGAAGAGCTGGGCCTCACCGTCCGCCGTGCCGCGCCCTGGCTCGTGCAGCGCTACCGGTATCCGCACGCGCATGTCGAGCTCCACTTCTTCCGCGTGTTCGAATGGGACGGCGAGCCTGTCGGCCACGACGGTCAGGCGTTCGCATGGCAGACGCCGGGACGCTTCGAGGTGGAACCGCTGCTGCCGGCGAACACGCTGGTGCTTCGTGCGCTGGCGCTGCCGCCGGTCTACGGGATCACGCTCGCGGACGAGCTCGGCGAGGCGGCGTTTCTCGCGCGCGCCGAGGCGGCGCTCGCGGGCGGCCTCCGTCTGATCCAGCTGCGCGAGAAGGACTGGGCCCTCGAGCGGCAGCGCGGACTTGCCCGAGCGCTCGTCGCGCTGGCGGGACCCCGCGGCGCGAAGGTGCTGTTGAACGGCGATGCGCTGCTCGCGCGCGCCTGGGGTTGCGATGGCGTGCACCTGACGTCGACGGCGCTCGGCGCCGCCAGTGCGCGACCCGTGCCGGACGACATGCTGTGCGCGGCGTCGTGTCACACGCGGGCGGAGATCGAGAAGGCCGGTGCTCTCCGACTCGACTTCGCGGTGCTCGGGCCGGTGTTTCCCACTCCGACGCATCCGCATGCGTCGACGCTGGGCTGGGATGGGTTCGCGTCGATCGCAGCGGAAGCGCCGCTGCCGGTTTTCGCGCTGGGCGGCCTCGCGCGCGCCGATCTCGACATTGCGATTGCGCACGGCGCGCACGGCGTCGCGCTGCGCCGCGGCGCGTGGCCTTAGGACGTCGCCTTTCGCCCGATGGGGCTGTCGTCGGCCTCGGCGTCGAATCCTTCGGGGTCGGGCATTTCCGCGACCGGAACGCGGTAGGCCTCGCTCGCCCACGCGCCGACGTCGATCAGTTTGCAACGCTCGGAGCAGAAAGGCCGCCAGCGCGACGCCGGCGTCCAATCGACGGGGGCACCGCACCTGGGGCAGGCGACTGCGCGCGGCGGGCTCACAGGTTGCAGAACGCCAGCTCGAATTCCACGTCGTGCTCGTAGACCGTGCCGCGGTCCATTCCGGAAACGCCGATGAACCGGATGTTCAACGCGTACTTGTTGGCGCTGATCTCGGGCACGCAGGGCAGGTCGTGCGGGATCGTGAGCCGCAGCAGCTGCGCGACCTTCGAGGTCGTCAGCATCAGCTGGAAAACGCCGCGCGGCGCGGTCTGCTGGCTCGCACGACCGTTGTCGCGCAGCAGGCGCAGGATGATGGCGAGGCCATCGTAGATCGGCAGGAACGGCGCGATCCATCCGCGCAGGTCGTTCTGGCGCGCGCCCGGATCGGCGTTCAGCCAATAGTGGTACGCCGGCAGATCGAATTCGCAGACGCCACCCGGAATGGCGGAGCGCTGCTTGATCGTCATCAGCCATTCGTTGTCGCGCAGGTGCAAGCCGACCTTGCCGGTCTGCGCCAGCAGCGCGCCGCTCGCGCGATCGATGTCCGCCAGCAGCGGCTCGAGCACGCGCGGCTCGATCGCGGGATTTGCGCGCAACGGCGCGAGGAGCTGCTTCTGCCGCTCGAGCTCCTGCAGGAGGTCGGTCTTGAGGTCCGCCCGCGCGGCGACGTCGGTGATCTCGAACAGCGCGGCGAGCGCGGCGTGGTGATCCGGCGCGTCGGCCTGCGCGGCGAAAAAATGCGCGCGACGATAGAGATCCTCGAGCCGCATCAACGTGCGGATGCGCTCGTTCAGCGGGTGTTCGTAGCGGATCACGTGGGGCGTGCGGTGCGAGGAGTGTCGCGGCTATCCGGCATTCTGCCCGAACTCTATGCCGGAGCGCCCCCATTTTTCGCCGCCGCCGCGGCCAGAGTGCGGTAGCGCTGGTCGAGCTCGGCCACTTGCCGCGCGATGGCCGACAGGGTTCCCGCGTTGTCGAGCACGTCGTCCGCCCGCGCCAATCGTTCCGCGCGCGGAAGCTGCGTCGCCATGATCGCGCGCACCTCGGCGGCGGGGAGCCCGCTTCGCGCCACGACGCGGCGGACCTGCTCGTCCTCCGGACAGTCGACGACCAGCACGCGGTCGACGCCGGAGGCTCCGCCGCGCTCGAGGAGCAGCGGAACGACGAGCAGGCCGTAGGGGCTCGTCCAGCCGGCGACTTCGCGGCGGGTCGCCTCGCGGATCAACGGGTGAAGGATCGCCTCCAGCCGGCTGCGCGCGGCGGCGTCGCCGAAGACGAGCCGGCGCAGGGCTGCGCGGTCGAGCGTCCCGTCGGAGCCGAGGAACCCGGCTCCGAAGGCCTCCAGCACCGCGGCATACCCGGGCTGCCCCGGGGCCGTCAGCGCATGGGCGAAGCGGTCGGCATCGGTGACGTCGACGCCAAGTCCCGCGAACGCGGCGGCCACTGCGGATTTGCCGCTGCCGATGCCTCCCGTCAGACCGACGACGAACGTCACGGGTAGAGGAGCTTGACGAGCGCCGGGCCGAAGAACAGTGCGATCGCTCCGGCGATCGCCAGATAGGGGCCGAAAGCCAGCGGGACACTGTGGTCGCGCCCCTTGAACACGATCAGCGTGATCCCGATTGCCGCCCCGACGACCGAGGAAAGGAGCACGATCAGCGGCAGCACCTGCCAGCCGAGCCAGGCGCCCAGCGCGGCGAGTAGCTTGAAGTCGCCGTGGCCCATGCCTTCCTTGCCCCGGATCAGCTTGAAGAGCCAGTAGATCGTCCACAACGAAAGGTATCCGGCGACGGCGCCGATCACGGCATCCGGCAGCGATACGAACAACCCCCCCAGATTCGCGATGAGCCCGCCCCAGAGCAGCGGCAGCGTCAGGTCGTCCGGAAGGAGCTGCGTGTCGAAATCGATCATCGTCAGCGCGAGCAGCATCCACAGCAGAACGCACGCGGCGAAGCCCCGCGGCGTCGCGCCGAACCGCCAGATCGCATAGGCCGCGAGGACGCCCCCCAGCACCTCGACCACCGGGTAGCGCGCCGAAATCGGCGCCTTGCACGCCGCGCACTTGCCTCCGAGCGCGAGCCACGAGACGACCGGGATGTTCTGCAGCGCCGTAATTCGCTTGCCGCACGCGGGGCATGCGGAGCGCGGGACGACGAGGTTGTACGCCGGCTCGACGGCGGGGGTTTCGCCGCGCAGTTCCGCGCATTGCGCCTGCCAGCCGCGCTCCAGCATCTTCGGCAGCCGGTAGATGACGACGTTCAGGAAGCTGCCGATGCAAAGCCCGACGAAAAGCGCCGTTAGCGTCGCAAAGACCGGATCGAACATGACGGCGACGAGGTGCCGTCAGTACGGCGTCGGGCTGTCGGCCGCGGGCGCAACCCGCGGCAGGCGCAACGGCCGCCCAACGGGACCGGGACTCGTCACTTCCCGGGCCGCACGGTCAGACGACGGCGCCGAGCTTGAAGATCGGCAGGTACATGGCAACGACCAGCCCGCCGATCACGACGCCGAGGAACACGATGATGATCGGCTCGAGCAGGCTCGAGAGCGCCGCCACGGCGTCGTCGACCTCGCGCTCGTAGAATTCCGCGATCTTCGACAGCATGCCGTCGAGCGATCCCGACTCCTCGCCGATCTGCGTCATCTGCAGCACCATCGACGGAAAGAGCTTGGTGTTGGACATCGAGTTGGTCAGGCTTGCCCCGGTGCTGACCTCGGTCTGGATGCGCTTCGTCCCGGCGGCGTAAACCGCGTTGCCGGACGCGCCCGCGACGGCGTCGAGCGATTCAACGAGCGGCACGCCCGCCGCGAACATCGTCGCGAGCGTCCGCGTCCAGCGCGCGATCGTCGCCTTCTCGAGGATATTGCCGATAATCGGGATCTTGAGCGAGATGCGGTCGATCGCGTAGCGGAATGCCGTCGATCTGCGCAGCAGGGCCAGGAACGCGGAGATGGAACCGACCACGATCATGCCCATCAGCCACCACCAGGTGACGAAGAAGTCGGAGATCCCCATCACGATCAACGTCGGCGCCGGCAGGTCCGCGCCGAAGCTCGTGAAGACCTGCTTGAACGCGGGAATCACCCAGATCATGATGACCCAGACCACGACGACGGCGACAACGATGACCGAGATCGGATAGAACAGCGCCGACTTGATCTTGCTCTTGATCGCAAGAATCTTTTCCTTGTACGTCGCGAGCCGGTCGAGGATCGCATCGAGCGTGCCGGACGTCTCGCCGGCGCTGACCAGGTTGCAATAGAGCGAGTCGAACTGGGCAGGATGCTCGCGGAACGCCTGCGACAGGCTCGAGCCCGCTTCGATGCGGCCCTTGATGTCCATCATCAGCCGTGAAAACCGCGCATTGCTGTTGCCACGGGCGACGATGTCGAATGCCTGCAGCAGAGGCACGCCGGCCCGCAGCATGGTGGCGAGCTGGCGCGTAAAAAAAGCCACGTCGCGCTCCTTGACCGAGCGTCCGCCGCGAAACTTCTGCCGCTTGATCCTGGTGACGCGGATGCCCTGGCGCCGCAGGTTGGTCGTGACGACGGTCTCGGACGCGGCACGCGTTTCGCCGCGTGCCTGCCGGTTGTTGCGGTCGAAGCCTTCCCAGACGAATATGAATTCCCTGACGTCCCTGCGCTGTGCGACTGCGGTGGCCATGAGTTACCCTCGTTGAATCATCATTCGTTGGTGACCGCTTCGACTTCCTCGAGCGACGTGACGCCCTGCTTGACTTTGATGAGCCCGGAGTGCCGCAGATCCCGCACGCCCTCCTTCTTCGCCTGGTCGGCGATGTCGAACGCGTTGCCGTTGCGCATGATGAGCTGCCGCATGTCGTCGGTGATCGGCATGACCTGGTAGATTCCGACGCGGCCCTTGTAACCGGTGCCCTTGCAATTATCGCATCCGATGGGACCGAACGGTTGCCACGTCCCGTCGAGGTCTTCTTCGGCAAAGCCGGCGCGCAGCAGCGCTTCCGGCGGAATGTCCTCCGGCTTCTTGCAGCTCGCGCAAAGGCGGCGTCCGAGCCGCTGCGCCGTGATCAGGATCACCGACGACGCGACGTTGAACGGGGCGACCCCCATGTTGAGCAGGCGCAGCAGCGTCGTCGGAGCGTCGTTCGTATGCAGCGTCGAGAGGACGAGGTGGCCGGTCTGCGCGGCCTTGATCGATATGTCCGCGGATTCGAGGTCGCGAATCTCGCCGACCATGATGATGTCCGGGTCCTGGCGAAGGAACGCGCGGAGCGCCGCGGCGAAAGTCAGCCCGGCCTTCTCGTTGACGTTGACCTGGTTGACGCCGGCGAGCTGGATTTCGGCGGGGTCTTCCGCGGTCGAAATGTTGATTCCCGGCTGGTTCAGGATATTGAGGCAGGTGTAGAGCGAAATGGTCTTGCCGCTGCCCGTGGGCCCGGTGACGAGGATCATGCCGTACGGGCGCCCGATCGCGTGCATCAGCGCCTCCTGCTGATCCGGCTCGTAGCCCAGCGACTCGACGCCGAGCTTGATGCCCGACGAGTCGAGGATACGCATCACGATCTTTTCGCCGAAGATCGTCGGCAGCGTGCTCACGCGGAAGTCGATCGCCCGGCTCTTCGACAGGATGATCTTCATGCGGCCGTCCTGCGGCACGCGCTTCTCGGAGATATCGAGCCTGGAGATCACCTTGATCCGGGACGCGAGCTTGTCCTTGATCACGAGCGGCGGCTGGGCGACCTCGATCAGGATGCCGTCGAGGCGGTAGCGCACCCGGTAGAATTTTTCGTAGGGCTCGAAATGGATGTCCGAGACGCCGGCGGCGATCGCGACGAGGAGGATCTTCAGCAGGTACTTGACGACCGGCGCGTCCTCGACCTCGGCGCTCTCCTCGTCGCTCGATTGCGGGTTGTCGGATTCCTGGAGGTTGATCTCCAGATCTTCCATGGAGCCGACATCCTTGAGCAGGGCGCCCGAGGCCTCGACCAGCTTGTGGATGACCGCCGCCAGCTTGTCGTTTTCGACGACGACGGGCTCGACCACGAGGTTGGTCTTGAAGCGAATTTCCTCCAGGCCCTGAAGGTTCGCCGGGTCGGACGTGGCGACATAGAGCCGGTTGCCGCGCTTATGCAGCGGCAGAACCTGCCGCGCCTGGGCAATCTTGAGGTCGATCAGCTCCTTCTGGAACTGATCGACGTCGAACCCCGAGAGATCGAAGAGCGGGACGCCAAAAGCGCGCGACGCGAACACGGCCAGCTGGTTCGCCGAAATCCGTTTGCCGGCGAGGACATGGTCGACGAACGACGCGCCGGCCTGCGCCGCCTGCGTCTGCAGCGCTTCGGCCTCGTATTCGGTCATGAGGCCGTGCTGCGCCATCGCGCGCGCGAGGCCGCTGATGTTGCGTGTCGATGCGGCGTGGGTGGCCATGGGCTGGAAGCGGCGAATCGGGCTCTTTGACAGGGTGATTCGATCGATCCCGGGGGCACAAGCAATTGTCGTGCCGTGTCGGCTACAACCTGCGGGCGGTCACATTATTCCAACCGCATAAAACTTACTCGCCCGATGATGCCTTCCGATCGGGGGTTTGTAAAGGCGCGACGGGCGGGCGACCGACGGGCGCGAGCAGCCGTACGACCTTGACGCCACGGTCCTGCGTCTGCAGGATTTCGATCGCCTGCCCGGCCACGCTGACGTGCGTCCCGGCGTCGGGGATTTCACCGAGCTGGGCGACGATCAGTCCATTCAGCGTCTTTGGGCCGTCGACCGGGAAACGCGTGCCCAGCTTGCGGTTCAGCGTTCGCAGCGGCGCGAGCCCGTCGACCACGACGGTGCCGTCCGCGCCGCGCCGGTAGAGGTCCGCCCCATCGGTCGCCTGCGTCGTGAAGTCGCCGATGATCTCCTCGATGATGTCCTCGATCGTGACGAGACCGGCCAGTTCGCCGTACTCGTCGACCACGAGTCCGAGCCGCTCGCGGTCGTTCTGGAACTGCTGCAGCTGCACCAGCAGCGGCGTCCCCGCCGGGACGAAATAGGCGGGCCGCAGGATCGAGCGCAGCTCCTCCGCTCCGATTTCCCCGTTCCGCTGCAAATGGACGACCTGCTTCAGGTGGATGACGCCGACGATGTTGTCGAGCTTCTCCTCGTACGCCGGCAGTCGCGTGTGGTACGACGAGGCGAGCTGTTGCGCGATCAGCGACGGCTTGGCGGCAAGGTCGAGCGCGTGCATCTGGTTGCGCGGCGTCATCACGTCGTCGACCGTCACTGTTTCGAGATCGATCAGGTTCGCCAGCATCGCACGGTGCTTGCCGCGGAAGTACTGCCCCTCGAGCACGAGTGAACGCAGCTCCTCCTGCGTCAGCAGGCTTCCGGCCTCGCTCGCACGCCTGATGCGCATCAGCCGCAGCAGGCCCTGCACGAAAAGGTTGACGAACCAGACGACCGGCGTCGCGGCCTTCAACATGGGCGAAAGCAGGTAACTCACGACCGGTGCGATGCGGTCCGCGTGCGCCGCGCCGACGACCTTCGGCGTGATCTCCGAGAACACGAGGATCGCAAACGTGATCGCGAGCGTGCCGACGGCGAGCGCGACCTCGCCTTCGCCGAAGAGCCGAACGGTGATGATCGTCGTGAGCGTCGCGGCGGCGGCGTTGATCAGGTTGTTGCCGAGCAGGATCACGCCGAGCAACGTGTCGGTTTTCCCGAGCAGCGTCAGAGCGAGCTTCGCGCCGCGTTCGCCGCGGTGGGCGCGGTGCTTCAGCCGGTACCGGTTGACCGCCATCATGGCGGTTTCGGCGATCGAAAAGAACGCGGAGGTCGCAAGCAGCACGACGAGGGCGAGCCCGAGCGTGCTCAGGGGAATGTCGTCCATCAGCGCCCGAGCAGGACCTCGAGTACGAATTTGCTGCCGAGGTAGGCGAGAAAGATGAACACGGTGCCGGCGATGATCCAGCGCAGTGCGACGCGTCCGCGCCAGCCGTAGCGCCAGCGGCCCGCGAGAAGCGCGCCGAACGTGAGCCAACCCAGCACCGAGAACAGGCTCTTGTGGGTGAACGTCAGCGGCTTGCCGAACAGCTGCTCGGTGAACAGCATTCCGCTCGCGAGCGTCAGGCTCAGCAGCAGGAACCCCACGGCCAGCATTCGGAACAGGAATCGCTCGAGCGTCAGCAACGGGGGCAGGGTCGCCGATTCGGGCTCCGGCAATCGCCGGTGCAGGCGCTTTTCGAGTCCCATCAGCACCAGCGCCTGCAGGGCCGCGACCAGGAATATCGCGTACGAGACGAGGGCGACCGCGACGTGCGCGGCGGCGAGCGACTCGCTGCCATACGCGAACCGGTGCGGGTTCGCGTACGCCGACGGGAAGAGCGCCGGCAGGAGCGCCGGGAGGAGCACGGCGACCGCGGAGACCGGAAGGACGATCGCGCCGACTGCGGGCAGCGTGCGGAGGAGCCCGGATGCCCACGCGACCGCCGCGACCAGCGCACCGACCACCGACACCGCATGGAGGAGCGACAGGTCGAGTCCGTCCGGGGTCGCGATGCCCTTCCAGGCGAGCCAGGCATGCAGCAGCAGGGCGGCGGGGAGGAGCCACGCGGCCGAAGCGGCGGCGGGACGTCCGCGTCCGGGATCGGCCGTGCCCGGCGGCGTGGAAACCGGCCAAAGCGCCCAGGCCGTGAGCGCGTACAGGATCGCGACGGCGACGTGGAGTAAAATCATCAGCTTGGCTTGCGGCTTGCGCCGGGTTGAGGCGCGTGCAGTTTACCTTAGCCGCAACTCGGGCTGCCCAGGCCGCTTCCGACGATTTCCGGGCTTTCGATGCTAGACAATCTTTCCGAACGGCTCTCGCGCGTCGTCAAGCAGCTGCGCGGCGAGGCGCGGCTCACTGACGCCAATATCCAGGACGCGCTGCGCGAAGTGCGGCTCGCGCTGCTCGAGGCCGACGTCGCGCTTCCTGTCGTCAAGGACTTCGTCGCCAAGGTCAGGGACAAGGCGGTCGGCGAGGAAGTTGCCGGCTCGTTGACGCCCGGGCAGGCTTTCGTCGGAGTCGTCCACCGCGAACTTGCCGCGTTGATGGGCGGCGCCGCCGTGCCGCTCGATTTCGCGGTGCAGCCGCCGGCCGTCGTGCTCATGGCGGGCCTGCAGGGCGCGGGCAAGACGACGACGGCGGCGAAGCTCGCGCATCTCTTGCGCGGACAGAAGAAGAAGGTGCTGCTGGTTTCGGCCGACGTCTATCGGCCGGCGGCGATCGAACAGCTCGCGACCCTCGCGGCGCAGGTCGGCGTGGATGTCTTTCCGTCGGCGGTCGGCGAAAAGCCCGTGGCGATCGCGGAAGCCGCCCTCGATTGGGCGAGAAAGCACTACCACGACGTCCTGATCGTGGACACCGCGGGCCGCCTGGCGATCGACGAGCCGATGATGCGCGAGATCGCATTGCTGCACGCCGCCGTGAAACCGGTCGAAACCCTGTTCGTCGTCGACGCCATGCAAGGCCAGGATGCGGTCAACACCGCACGCGCCTTTCGCGACGCGCTGCCGCTGACCGGCGTGATACTGACGAAGCTCGATGGCGACGCGCGCGGCGGCGCCGCGCTGTCCGTGCGCCACGTCACGGGCGCGCCGATCAAGTTCGCCGGCGTCTCCGAGAAGATCGACGGCCTCGAGGTATTCCACCCCGAACGGATGGCCTCGCGCATTCTCGGGATGGGCGACGTCCTCTCGCTGATCGAGGATGCGCACAGGAACATCGACGTCGAGGAAGCCAACAAGTTCGCGAAGAAGGTGAAGTCCGGCAAAGGCTTCGACCTCGACGATTACAAGATGCAGATCGCGCAGATGCGCAAGATGGGCGGGCTGTCGGCGATGCTGGACAAGCTGCCCGCGGAGCTCGCGCGCGCGGCGCAGGGCGCGACGATCAGCGAAAAGAAGATTTCGCGGATCGAAGGCATCATCAACTCGATGACGCCGGCCGAGCGGGCGAAACCCGACCTTCTCAAGGCGTCGCGCAAGCGCCGGATCGCGACGGGAGCGGGCGTGTCGGTCCAGGAAGTGAACCAGCTGCTCATCCAGTTCGAGCAGACGCAGAAAATGATGAAAATGGTCGCGAAGGGCGGCATGCAGAAGATGTTGCGGGGAATGAAAGGTTTGCTGCCCGGAATGCGGTAGATGCGGATCCCGGGTGGACCGAGGTTTGGTGCCAAATCCCACGGGGGTTCCAGCCCCTGCCGCCACGGCGCGGTCTGCCAACGACGCGGGCTTTGCCTATGCCCGCGTGGGGCCGCCTTCGGGCGGTGCGCGGTCGCCTCCGGCTGAAGCCGGACCTACGGCCGCTTGCGGACCAGGGCCATTCCGTCGTAAAATTAAAGGCTTTCCTCCACGAACCTCGATTCGAGAACCCGCTATGGTGGTGATCAGATTAGCCCGGGGCGGCGCCAAGAAGCGCCCGTTCTTCAATATCGTCGTTGCGGATTCGCGCAACCGGCGCGACGGCCGCTTCATCGAACGCGTCGGCTTCTACAATCCCATCGCCGCGACGGGCGAAGAGGCCCTGCGCGTTGCGCTCGACCGCATCAGCTTCTGGCAGGGCCGCGGCGCCAGGTTGTCGGACACGGTGGCCGGCCTCGTGAAAAGATCGGCGAAGCCCGCGGCGGCGGCGACGCCTGCTGCGGCTGCCTGAGCGCGGACACAAAGCAGGGTCGCGCGGCGAGGGTTTTCCCATCGATGGCACCCGCGCACGGCGCCATCGTCGTGTTGGGCGACGTCATCGGGCCGTATGGCGTGCGTGGCTGGCTCAAGGCGCGGCCGCACACGGAAAACCCCGATGCGCTCCTCGGATACGAGAAATGGTGGCTCAGGCCGGCCCGCGGCGGTGCGTGGCACGAGTTCGCGAGGCTCGACGGGCGAATGCACTCGGGCACGCTGCTTGTCGCACTGAGCGGTGTCGAGACGCGAGAGGCGGCGCTCGCACTGAAAGGCTCGGGGATCGGGGTGCCCAGGGCGGCGTTGCCTGCCGCCCCGCGCGGGGAGGTCTACTGGGACGACCTGACCGGCCTCTCGGTGGTCAACCGCGCCGGGATCGTGCTCGGCGAGGTGTGCGGAATGACCGCGCACGGGGCGCATCCGCTGTTGCGGGTGGCGCGTCCGGCGGGGTCGCCGGGGCCGGAGCGGCTGATTCCCTATGTGCCGGCGATCGTCGAGCGCGTCGATGTCGGCGCCGGCAGGATCGACGTGGATTGGGGCGACGACTATTAGCGGCGCGAGCCGATGCGGGCGCTGACGCGCGAGCCGGGGGGAGCAGGATGCGGATCGACGTCGTCACGCTTTTCCCGGAGTTGATCGACCACGCGTCGCAGTTCGGCGTGACCGGCCGCGCGCTGGAGCGCGGACTGTGGCGCCTGGGGGTATGGAACCCGCGGGATTTCGTGACCGATGCGCACCGGACCGTCGACGACCGCCCGTACGGCGGCGGGCCGGGCATGGTGATGATGGCCGAGCCGCTCGCGAAGGCGATGGCGGCGGCCCGCTCGGCGCAGCAACTGGACGGCTGGAAGGCGACGCGCACGCTCCATCTCTCGCCGGCAGGCGCGCCGCTCGTGCACAAGCGTGTCGCGGAGCTGGCGGCGGCTGCCGACGACACCGCGTTCGTGCTGCTTGCCGGGCGGTACGAGGGAATCGACGAGCGGCTGCTCGACCGGGCCGTGGACGAGGAGATATCCGTTGGCGATTTCGTCGTATCCGGCGGCGAGCTGCCCGCGCTGATGCTGATCGAAGCGATCGTCCGGCAGCGGCCCGGCGTTCTCAACGACGCCGAGTCGGCCGCGCAGGACTCGTTCGCGGCCGGGCTGTTAGACTGCCCGCACTACACGCGGCCGGAAGTGCTCGAAGGAGACCGCGTGCCCGCCGTGCTGCTTTCGGGGCATCACGCGGCGATCCGCGCGTGGCGTCTGAAACAGGCGCTGGGACGGACGTGGGAGCGACGGCCCGACCTCCTTCGGAGCAGGGCGCTGTCGAAGGAGGAACAGGAATTGCTCGCATCGTATCATCGCGAGCGGCTGGAGGCAGCAGGCAACGGGTAGCACGAATCAGCGAGACGGCGGCGGAATCGCATCGGCGGGCGCGTCGCAAGCCGCCGATACCCGGCTCCGAATCCTGAACAACAAGCCGCGCGCATCAGGGGGCGCCCTGCGCTGCGCGCGAGGTCAATGACCACGTTTCAACGCATGGGAGAACGCAGCATGGACATCATCGCAACGCTGGAAAAGGAAGAAATCGCCCGGCTGGGCAAGACGATTCCCGTATTCGCCCCCGGCGACACGGTCATCGTCAACGTGAGCGTCGTCGAAGGCGAGCGCAAGCGCGTGCAGGCGTACGAAGGCGTCGTGATCGCCAAGCGCAATCGCGGGCTCAATTCGTCGTTCGTCGTGCGCAAGATCTCGAGCGGAGAAGGCGTCGAGCACACGTTCCAGACGTATTCGCCGCTCATCGCCGGAATCGAGGTCAAGCGCAAGGGCGACGTGCGCCGCGCAAAGCTCTACTACCTGCGCGATCGCTCGGGCAAGTCGGCGCGGATCCGCGAGAAGCTCGCGCACACGCACAAGGAAAAGAAGGGCGAGTGACCGGTTTCGCTGCACGGAACCAAGGCAGCCCCGCGGCTGCCTTTTTTCCGTCGGCGGGGTGTTCGCGCGCTCGGCGGAGCCGCGTCAACCGTTCGCACCCAACGTATCGTTTTGCCGGCGGGTCCCCGTTTGTTGCGGCCTCGACTTGCCTCGGCGACAGATTTCCCCGAAGATTCCCGCCACGAGGCGGGTACTTGCCCGCCAGCCGGATTCGATGAGAGCCTCGCTTTACGAAGCGCTGGGAATCGCGCCAACCGCCTCCGACGAGGAGGTTCGAGCGGCGCTTCGACGGCTGATCCGGAAATATTATGCGAAGACGCGCGACGGCCAGGGCAACGTCGAAGAGGCGCTGCGCTTCATCAATCATGCCAGCCGCATACTGAGCGATCCGGAGCGGCGCAGCCGCTACAACGGCGAACTCGCGTATTCCGACGGCAAGGGGGAGCCGCGGATCGCGCACGTCGCCCGCAACGCGATCGCCGCGGCCGGCGAACAGACGGATGTTGCCGCGCCGGCCGGCGAATCGGCGATCGCGCGCACGGCGCACTCGGCCGAAGTCGATGCGGCCATTGTCCTGCGCAACGTCCATCATCCCGGGCTGACCGAGCCCGTGGCGTCGTTCGGTCGCCCCACCATCGTGACGGTCGCGCTTTGCGCGTTGTTCGGCGCGTTCATCGCGGCCGCGATCGTGCTCGTGATGCCCGTCGACACGGTGCGGGTCGCAAAGCAGGTGCTGGTCTGGCTTACGCTCATGCTGCTTACGCTCACCGTCGTCTACGGCGTCGTGCACAGTTTCGCGTGGTCTCGCCGGAGGGGGAGCGCATCCCCCGCGCAGGGACTCGTGCTGCAGACCGATCTCGCGATCCTCAACTGGCGGCGCGAGAAGAGTGTGTACCTGGGCACCAATCAGCCGCAGGAGGACGCGAGCTGGATCTTCCAGCTGCGAATGGCGGAACTCGAACGGGCCAAGACCGGGCGCACCAGCGAGCCCAGGCCGTGGAACCGCCTCGGGGCGCGGATGTTCGATTACGCGATCTGGGGCATCGTGCTCGCGCTCCTGCTGTCCGAATTGCGCGCCGTGGGGATCGTGCCGGACACGGTCGGCGCATGGCTGGGCCATCCGTTCGTTGCGCCGGTGCTGATCACCGGAACGTGGATCGTGGTGGAAACGCTGCTGATGGCGTCGCTCGGCACGACGCCCGGAAAGTGGCTCTTCGGCTGCTATCTGCAATTCTCGATTTCCGACGCCTACGCCAAGCGCGAAATGCGATCGCAACTGCTGCGCAGTTTCAAGCGGGCGTTCCGCGTCTGGTGGGAAGGCATGGCGTGCGGATTCCCGCTGCTGGCGCCGGTTCTGATCGCGGTCGCGTACGAGCGGATCGTGCAGAACCAGGAGACCGACTGGGACTTTGCGCAGGACTGCCTGGCCACCTATGCCCCGCCGGGCACGCTCAATACGGTCACGGGTGTCTGCGGGCTCGCGGCGATGCTCTGGCTGTACGGCGTCGCGTGGCACCGGCCACTGGCCGACACGCTCGCCTCCGTGGGCAACGCGGTCGTGAAATCGTTGCCGCCGATGCAGTCGCTGATGCCGAGTGAACTCCTTCAACGGCTGGCGGGCGCGCGTGGTTCCGGCGCCGGGCAGCCTGGTGGCGGTGCGCCCGCGGCGCCGGGCACCGCGGGCGGTGCCTCGCCCTCGGATCCGATCGATGCCGATGTCGCCACGCTGTTTGCCGATCGGCGCGCCAAGGTCGCCACACTGAAGGCCGAGGGGCCGCGGATGCTGGCGGCCGGAAACTACCGGCGAGCCGCTGAACTGTGCGGCGCCTGGGCCGACCTCGAACTCGCGAATGCCGACGCCTGGCGCTGCCTGGGACAGGCTCAGCAGGCGCAGGGCAACCACAAGGAAGCGGTCAATGCCTTGCGCAAGGCGAAACAATTCGATCCGAACGACCGCACGCTCGACGCGGCAATCGAACGCAACCAACAGGCGATCGTCGGCGATTTCCTGAACCGTTACCGCAAGTAGCGTTCGACGCGCTTTCAGCCGCGGATTTTCTCGACCAGCGCGGTCGTCGAATGCGCGGAGGCGAAAGGGATCGACACGAACCTTCCGCCGGCCGCGATGACTTCCATCGCACCGGCTGTCGTCTGCGCCGTGTAGTCGCCGCCCTTCACCAGGACGTCGGGCAGGCACGCGGCAACGAGGTCCCGTGGCGTGCTCGCGTCGAATGGCACCACGAGGTCGACCGCCGCGAGTCCCGCGAGGACCGCCATCCGGTCTTCGAGTGCATTGAGCGGCCGGCCGTCGCCCTTGCCGAGCCGCCGCACCGAGGCGTCCGAATTGACGGCGACGGCGAGCGACGCGCCGAGCGAACGCGCCTGGTCGAGGTACGTGACGTGACCGCGGTGCAGCACGTCGAACACGCCATTCGTCAGCACCAGCGGACGCGGCAACGCGCGGAGGCGGGCGAGCGCGTCGTCGAACGTCGCGATCTTGGCGGGGTAGCGCGGCGCCGGGATCGGGTCCGGTGCGGTCATCGCGCCGTCAGTCGGTGTACTGGAACAGCTTGACGACGCGGGACACACCGGAGGTCGTCGCCGCCATCTGCGCCGCCGCGTTGCCTTCCTCGCGCGACACGATGCCCATCAGGTAGACGACGTTGCGCTCGGTCACCACTTTCACGTGGTTCGGCGCGAATTTCTGGGCCTCGACGAAACGCGACTTCACGACCGACGTGAGGTACGTATCGCGGGTCCGCGGGCCGAGATCGGTGACGGGGCCGACGACCATCTCGTTCGTGACGGACTGCACGCGGTCGGTCGTATTCGCGATCCGCGTGATCTCGTCCTTTATCGCGGCCGTCGGTGCCTCGCCCGTGAGGAGCACCCGGGCGTTGTAGCTCGTGACGTTGAGGTGCACGGTGTTGCCCCAGCTGCTGCCTGCCGCAAGCATCACCTTGTCTTCGATCGCCTCGTCGTCGACCTGCGCGCCGGTGGTGCGGCGGTCGGTGGCGACCAGCGCCGCCGCGCCGACTCCGACGGCGAAGAGCGCGGGGGCGCAGCCGTTCAGGACCGATAGGCAGAAAGTGGCGAGGAAGACCGCGGCGGCGAAACGCGCCGCGGCCGTAGCAAGCGTTCGCACAGGCATCATTCGTCTCCGAGCAACGTGTTGTCGATCGCGTCGCAAAGGCAGTGGATCATCAGCAGGTGGACTTCCTGGATGCGTGCCGTCCGGTCGTGCGGCACGCAGAGTTGCACGTCGGCCGGCGCAAGCATCGCACCGATCCGCCCGCCGCCCTTTCCGGTCAGCGCGACGACGCGCATCTCGCGATCGTGCGCGGCGTCTACCGCCGCCACGACGCTGCCCGAGTTGCCCGATGTCGATATCGCGAGGAGGACGTCGCCGGCGGCCCCAAGCGCGCGGACCTGCTTCGCGAACACCTGCTCGTACGAATAGTCGTTCGCGATGGCGGTGAGGATCGACGTGTCGGTCGCCAGCGAAATCGCCGGGAGCTCCGGCCGTTCGCGCTCGAAGCGGCCGACCATTTCAGCCGCGAAGTGCTGCGCGTCGCACGCGGACCCGCCGTTGCCGCAGGCGAGTATCTTGCCGTCGGCCAGCAGGCACTCCGCAAGCAGCTCCGCCGCGCGCGCGACCGCGGGCGCCAGCGCGTCCGCGGAAGCGAGTTTCAGTTGCGCACTGTCGGCGAAGTGCGCGCGGATGCGCGGGACATGGTCCATTGGGAATGGCGATTTGGCCAGCGCGATTGTAGCAAGTTTCGCCCGTCCCGCTCATACGGCCTCCGTGGCGCGGATCCGGATTGGGTCCGCCGGCGTGTCGGCCGCGTGCGTAATCGCGAGACGACGCGCCCTTCGGGCCTTGGCTTCGCCCGTCTCGCTCATACGGTCATCATGTCCTTCATCCACTCGATGCGGGCGGGATCGAGCGCGTCGAGCAGCACGGCGTCGAAGCGGCAGGGCGGCGTCTTGGACAAACGGGCGAGGTAGAGCCCCGCGGCGGCCGCGATTCGGGCGCGCTTCGTCGCGGTGATGCTGGCTGCCGCGCCGCCGAAGTCGCCCCGGGTCCGGAGCCTGACCTCGACGAACACCAGCGTATCGCCGTCACGCGCGACGAGATCGATCTCGCCGCAGCGGCGGCGGAAGTTGCGTTCGACGATCGTGACGCCGCGCGCTGCGAGAAATTCGGCGGCGAGGGCTTCTGCCTGCTCGCCGGTGCCGGCGCGCGCGCTCGCCATCGTCAGCGCGCGCCGGCGGGCACGATCTGGCCGGCTCGAAACAGCATCAGCCGCCCCTCGCGGACGAATTGGCGCGTGCTGTCGAGCGAAAGACGTCCGGTGGCGCCGTCGAAATCGAGCCTTCCCGGCGCGCCTTCCGCGATGACCCGCGCCACGTGGAATGCGTCGACGCCGAGCGCATAGAGCCGATCGAGCGCCGCATTGGGGTAGTCGGGCCGCTTCAATCCCGCGAACGCCGCCGCGTCCGGATCGACGAGCCAGGGGATGTCGACGAAGCGCACGTCGTCGAGGTCGCGGAGCGCCTCGCGCGACGGGTGCTCGTTGACCTGGCTGCTGGTATACGTGGGGATCGACTTGACGTACGACTTCGCCAGCGCGACGTCCGCGCCGTCGATGGCGAGTAGCGCGGCCTCGAACTGCGTCTTGATCAGGTCGCGCCGCAATGTCCTCAGCACCTCCGGCGCGCGGTCGAACCGGAACATCACGGGCGCGTTGCCGCCGGCGAGTATCCACTCGGCGTTGAATGCGCTGGCGAAGCGCTGCTGCAGCGGCGTATCGCTGGCGATCACCGCGACCGTCGCCGCCCCGTCATCGCGCGCGCGGCGCGCGAGCTGGCGCGCATCGCTGTCGAGGGTGAGCGTCAGCGAGTACATGTTGTCGGGAAGCACCGCGCCTTCGTCGAGCTGGTTGAGCGCGACGGTCGGCGGGAGGGAGATCCCGGCTCCCGCGACGGCCTTGAGATCGTCGCGGACGAGAGGCCCGACGATGACGCGTGCGCCCGCGTCCTTCGCCTTGCCGAATGCCGCGAGCACCTCGCCATCGGCGTGCGCGATCACGACAACCCGCGCCTTGGCGTCGGCGGCGGCGGCGAGGAAGCCCGCCTGCACCGCTTCCGCGGCTCGGCCGAACGCCGCCGATGCGAGCGGCAGCACGAGAACGATGGCCTCCGATTCCCTGGGCGCATTGGCGACGGGCGCCGCAGCGACAGGTGCGTCGGCGACGGGCGCCGGGTCGATGTCGCTTGCCGGAGGGATTTGCGCGGCGGACAATGCCGGCAGCGCGAGCGACAGCGCGAACGTGATCGCGATCGCGAGCGTCGCGCGCCACCGCCCAAGCGGTTTGGTGTTCTGGAGATGCCGGTACGGGGCGATCATACGGCCGGGGTCGGGATTCGCATGGACGAAAGCGGGGACGCGGGGGGCACGGAGGACGTTGCGGCTCTGCGCTTTCGTGCATTGCCGGGAACATTATATGTGGTCGCGACGCCGGTCGGAAACCTGCGCGACGTGACGCTGCGTGCACTCGACGTCCTGGGCAGCGCCGACGTCGTCGCGGCCGAGGATACGCGCACGACGGGGGTGCTCCTGCGGCATTATGGCATCGCGACGCGCCCGTTGTCGTTGCACGAGCACAACGAGGCATCGCGCGCGACGCAGCTGGTGGCGCTGTTGCAGGAGGGCCGCAGCGTGGCGCTGGTCAGCGACGCCGGCACGCCCGCCGTGAGCGATCCCGGCGCGTGGCTTGTGCGCGCGGTTCGCGATGCGGGGCTGCCTGTCGTGCCCATTCCCGGCGCGAACGCCGCGATTGCCGCGGTTTCGGCGGCCGGGCTCGCCGCGGAACGGTTTCTCTTTCTGGGCTTCCTGCCCACTGGCGCGAATGCGCGGCGCGAACTCCTCGCGGCGATAGCGGCTCTGCCGGTCGCGCTCGTCATCTACGAGGCGCCGCATCGAGTGCGCGACACGGTCGCGCATCTCGGCGACGCGCTCGGCGGCGAACGGATGCTCGTCGTCGCGCGCGAGATCACGAAGAAGTTCGAAGCGATCGCGAGGATGTCGCTGGCGGAAGCGCCCAGATGGTTCGCCGCCGATCCGAATCACGTCCGCGGCGAATT
>JANMBN010000426.1:0-6835 GCA_031360485.1 Betaproteobacteria bacterium
GAAGCTCCCGAGCAACAGATACGACGCCAGTTGGGCCTGATGGTCGAGCAGCCAGTTCGCCATGCGCGCCGATCAGCGGAAAGATCCGATCCGGCTTCGCGTCGGATCGATTGTCCTTCGCCTACTTCCGCCGCTTGCGAATCGCTATCGCCACGGCCGCCACGACGCCGATCGCCAGCAATTCCAGAGAACCTGGCTCCGGGAGGGGCTGGACCCCTTGGGCAGACGCCGCGCCCGATGCGAGCGCCAGTGACACCATTCCAAGCATTGATCGCAAATTCATGAGCCCCCCCGTACTTACGTGGCCGGCGGTTTGACAAAGGCGTCTGAAGCGAGCACCGCCCGCCGGCGCCAACGATGAGAATCAAAACAAGAACTATTATCACAAATCGAAAGCAATAAATATGCTACCAGCGCATTGCCCCACGCAATCATATGGTTGATAAAAGCCGCTGACTGTCGATGCACTGCCTGTGTAAGAGTTTTCGACACTGCCGGATGCAGCGCCGACGCCGCTCGGCCAGATTTTGCGTCGGGTTGAGCGGCGGCGTACGCTTCCCCGCTGAGGTCATCCGGCGAATTCGTAGCCTGGCGCTCCCGGGCGGGGACGATGAACGAAATCGAGCAGTGGTTGGCGGACAATGGATTGGATCAGTACGGCCCGCTGTTCCGTGCGCAGGAAATCGACCTCATTGTGCTGCCTGAGCTTCGGGACGCTGACCTGAAGGAACTGGGGATCCCGCTCGGTCACCGCAAGCGGTTGCTGCGCGCTATCGGGGATATCCGATCCAAGGGTCCTGCCGCGCGGGACCAGGCGACTGCGGACGCCGGTAACTCTGCGCGCAATGCCGCTACCGAAGCGGAGCGCCGCCAACTCACCGTGATGTTCTGCGACATCGTCGGGTCGACGCCGCTGGCGCAGCGGCTCGATCCGGAGGACATGCGGGAAGTCATTCGTAACTTTCAGGACTGCTGCACGGAGGCCGTCGGTCATTTCGACGGGTTCGTTGCGCACTACATGGGCGATGGTGTTCTGGCCTATTTCGGCTATCCGCGCGCACACGAGGACGATGCGGAGCGGGCCATCCGGGCTGCCATGCGAACGGTGGAGTGCATCGCGGATCCCGCTGCCGGCGGCGAACCCATTCAAGTCCGGTTGGGCATCGCGACCGGACTTGTGGTCGTGGGTGACATCGTCGGGAGCGGATCGGCGCAGCAGGAGGCGGTCACGGGCAACACGCCCAATCTCGCGGCGCGGCTCCAGGCGCAGGCGCAGCCGAACACCATTTTGATCAGTGCCACGACGCGCCGCCTCGCCGGCGGGGCATTCCGTTACGAGGACATGGGCCTCGCGACGCTGAAGGGGCTGGACCACCCGGAGCGCATCTGGCGCGTGCTCGAAGATGCCCGTCTGCCGAGCCGTTTCGACGCGGCCAAATCCGAGGGACTGACCCCGCTCGTCGGTCGCGAGCAGGAGATCGGCGTACTGCTCGACCGCTGGCATCTGGCCAACGAAGGTGAAGGGCAAGCGGTCCTTTTGTCCGCAGAGCCGGGGATCGGCAAATCGCGAATTGCATCGGCCGTTCGCGACCGGATTGCGCACCAGCGGCACACGTTGATCCAGTGCCAATGCTCGCCCTACCACAACAGCAGCGTGCTGCATCCGATTCTCGAATACCTGGAGCGTCGGGCGAGCTTCGTGCAAGGTGATTCGGTCGGCGAAAAGCTCCGGAAGCTCGAGGAGCTTTGCGCGGAGTGCTCGTCGTCTCCCGCGGCGGCGAGCGAACTCCTCGGAGCGGCATTGCTGCTGCCGCTCGGAGAACGTTCGCCCGCAGCGCGGATGAGCGCGCCGCGCCAGAAAGAGGAGACCATCAAGCTGCTCGCGGCGCTCCTCGTGTTTCCGTCCGCCAACGCGCCGGTACTCCTGGTGGTCGAGGATGCACACTGGGCCGACCCGTCGACCCTTGCCGTGCTCGATCTCGTCATGGATCGCATCCGCGCGACACGCGTCCTGGTTCTCCTGACTTTCCGGCCGGAATTCGACTCGCGTTGGGCAGACTACGCGCACGTCACTTCGATCGCTCTCAACCGATTGAGCCGAAACCAATCGGTGGCTGTCGTCCATCGGGTGGCGCACGGCGCCGACTTGTCCGATGAGTTGATTCAACAGATTGTCGACAAGACCGACGGGGTGCCGCTTTTCGTGGAGGAGCTCACCAAGGCGGTGCTCGAATCGGCAGCCACGCGGGAGCGCGCCGAGGGCGCTGGATCCGGGCAGCCCTTGGCGTCGACGGACATTCCGGCAACGCTCCGCGATTCGCTGATGGCCCGCCTGGACCGGCTTGGCGGAGGCAAGGAGATCGCCCAGATTGGATCGGTCTTCGGTCGCGAGTTCGAGTACCGGTTGATCGCCGCGGTAACCCAGATTCCGGACGCGGTCCTGGCAGCGGGTCTGGCGCAGCTGACGAGCGCCGGCCTCCTGTATAGCCGCGGCGAGCCTCCGGCGGCGACATACTCGTTCAAGCACGCGCTCATTCAGGACGCAGCCTACGAGTCCCTGCTCAAGACCCGGCGGCAACAACTGCACGGGAGCGCCGCCGAGGCGATCGAGCGAAATTTCCCCGAGCTCTGTTCGGCGCAGCCGGAACTGGTGGCGCGTCATTACACGCTGGGCGCGCGGCCCGAAAGAGCCATACCGTATTGGCTTCGCGCGGGCGAACGGGCCCGCGACCGCTCCGCCAACGCCGAGGCGCTGGCTCATTTCAACAAGGGTTTGGAGCTGGTTCGGCAGCTGCCTTCGACAGACTCGGCAATACGCGCCGAAATCCAGTTGCTGACAGGCCTCGGGCCGGTAATCCAGGCGACGACCGGAGTCGCCTCGCGCCAATGCGAGGAGCTGTACAACCAGGCACGGGGACTGTGCGAAAGGGTCGGCGACAGCGAAGGCCTCTTTGCCGTTCTGGTGAATCTCTGGCTATTGACGACGCAGCGAGGCCGGCTGGACTCTGCCGAAAAACTGTCGCATGAATTGTTTGCGACCGCGACCGCGCGCGGCGAGCCGGATCTCATCATGCAGGCGCATCACGCTGCCTGGGCCACGCATTTCTTTCGCGGAGAATTCGCCGCGGTGGCCGCCGCTGTCGACAGCGGTTGCGGGCTCTATCGTCCGGAAAGGCACGGCGACCACAAGTTCATTTACGGAGGACACGACCCGATCCCCTGTGGCCTCGTGTTCAAGGGGCTCGCTTCCTGGTTCGGTGGCAACTACGCGGCGGGGACCGCGACATGTGCAGCAAGCATCCAATGCGCCCGCGAATTGGAGCATCCGTTCACGTTGGCTCTCGCGACCGCGTATGCGAACCGCATCCATTATTTCGAGGGGCAGCTCGATCTCCTGGCTGCCCATTCCGAGGAACTGATCGAGTTGTGCGAGCGGGAACGCTTCCCGCTCTGGCTGGCTTTCGGAACCGTGCAGCACGGGTATGCCCTTGTGCAGAACGGCGACGAGGGTGGCTTGAAGCTCATCGAAAGCGGGATATCGCTTCAGCAGCGAACCGGATCGACTCTCAACCTGCCTTTCCACATGAGCCTGCTGGCTCAGGCCCAGTGGCGGCTGGGCAGGAAACACGACGCACTGAATTCGCTCGCCGGCGCAATCGATTTGTCCGACGATCATCATGAGGGCTGGTCGGAATCGGAGCTGCATCGTGTCAATGGAGAATTCCTCCGGCAGATGGGCCGCGAATTCACCGATCGCGCGGAAAAGGCCTTGTTGCGTGCGCTCGACGTTTGCCGCAGGCAGCAAACGAAAGCCATGGAATTGCGCGTCGCAACGAGTTTGGCCGGATTGTGGCTGGATGCGAAACGCCGGGACGCGGCACGCGAACTCCTGCGCGGGTCGCTCGCGTCTTGCCTTGCGGACGAGCAGGCATGCGACGTGCGGAAAGCGCGCGACTTGCTCGAGGAGCTGTCCCCGTAGCCTCGCTCGTCAGCCTGAACGCGCGGCGGACGGGCCAAGGCGGCGCGCCAGCCGCTCGACGGCGGTGAGCACGAGCGGCAGCGGATCCGTCGGGGCGGGTGCGGTGTAGCGCAGGTGAATGTCGGCGATGAACGGATCGTCGACGGTGGCTGCCATGTCGGCGGCCAGCACGTCTTCCGGCATGAGGTGTCCCGCGACGTGGTTTTGCAGCATCCGCGCGGACGTCAGCGGCTCGCCCCGGCATATCGCATCCCACGCGCGACGGACGTTCGACCCGGGCGGGTAGTCGCGCGCGGCGGCCAGGCGCGCGAGCCGCTTGATCGTGATCTTGACGATGAACTGCGGCGCGCTGCGCACGGGCAGATGGCATACGGTGATCATGACCGCGGGCAGCTCGACCTGCGGCATCCGCGGCGAAAGGACGACGTGGTTGCCGAGGACTACGCCGTGGTTCCCCATCACGATATTCGCCGTCGGATCGGCAGCGAAGTCGCGTGTCAGCAATACCTTGTGGCGAACCTCCGGCGGGTGCTCCGGTTCGACGGCAATTCGCCGCGAGGCGCGGATCAATGCCACCATGTCGGCGTGCGTGTTGGCGAGCGGCGGAACGTAGGTCCGCCACGCAATGCTGGCGAAGTGCGCCGCGGGAATCATTGCGATCGCCCGCTCGAGCGCACTGCGCGAGGGGACCTTGAGAAATTCGTCGGCGTCGAGCGGAATCACCGCGTCGGCACCGCCCCGTGCGAACGCGTGCCGGGCCGCGGTCGTCGTGATCTCGGCCTGCAGATAGCCGGGCGCGTCGTTGCGCAGCATCGTGAGCCGCAGCCCCTCGCTGTGAAGCGCCTTCAGAATGTCCATCGTCGCGTCGGTGGAGCCGTGGTCGACGACGACGAGGCCGTCCAGGATCGTCAGATTGTGGCGCACGAAGGCCTCGACGATGTCGGCTTCGTTGCGGATCATCGCGACGCCCCAGAGCTTCATGGCGTGGCGGGAGACGTCGAAGTGCGCGTGACAATCATCGTCAGAGGCCGCCGGTTCTGAGCGCGATTTCCGACGCGACGCGCTCGCCGAAGGCCAGGATCCGCGCCAGCGCGTTCGGCGCGAGCGCGGGCGTATGGACGAGCCGGATGTCCCCCAGGAACGGATCCGCGATCCACGCGGCTTGCTGCGGATCGGGCGCGTGCCCGATCAGCAAGCTGTAGCGTGCGGCGATCGCGGTCAGCCGCTCCGGTGTGAACGGCTCGCCGGCCATCAGCGCCGCGTACTCGTCCTGCCAGCGAAACGGATTGCGCGTGTCGTCGCCGCCGAGCGCGCGGACGAGATGGCCGACGGCGATCTTGGCCGCGAACTGCCCGGGGCTGCGGATCGGTACGCGCGCCACCATCGCGGCGGCCGCGGATACCATCGCGGGGGCCGTCCGCGCGCCGCGATCTTCGGGCCGGATGCCCGCACTTTCGCTCGGGTCCCCCGCATTCGGACGAGGGCCGGCCGTCCGCCGAACGAGGGTCTTCCCGGGCGCCGCGGGCACGTCGGACGCCGTGCGCGCGTGGCGCAGTCGCTGCACGATGTCGCCGGGGATGTCGAACGCGGGCACGTACGTTTGCACGTGGAGTGCGAGCGATTGCGCCGGATCGGTGTCGCGGACGATCTGCTCGAACGGCGCGCGCGAGGGCACGCGCAGGAACTCGTCGGCATCGAGCGGGATGCAGACGTCGGCGCCGCGCTCGAGCAGCCGATCGATGCAAAGCGCCGACGTTTCCGGTCGCGGCAAGCCGAGCGAGTCGTCCCGCTGCAGTTCGATCGGCAGGCCCTCGTTGACGAGGGCGGCGAGAATCGCCGGCGTGGCGTCGTCGGAGCCGTGATCGATGATCAGCAGCGAATCGACGCACGAAAGATTGTGGCGAATCGATGCCTCGAGGATGTCTTCCTCGTTGCGCACCATCATGAATCCGGCAACCCGCATGACTGTTGGGCCTGCTGTCCTGTCGATTCGGCGGGTGGGCTATTCGATCACGCGGACCCGAGTATCGAGCTTCGGCGCCGCGGGCACGCGACTGCCGGCGGGCGCGGCGATCGATCGCTTGCGCCGAGCGGTGTCAGTGCCGCCGCTCGAGCAGCTTCGCGATCTCGCGGGCGTTGCTCTGCAGGTGGTCGCGGACGAATGCGCGGTCGCTCTCGTCGATCTTCACGCCGGCCGCGAGTTTCGCGAGGATGCCGGGATGGTAGAACCGGAGCGCGGCGGAGAGCACGAAAACCTCGTCGGCCAGGTTCGCCGTCGTGCTGGGCGAGCAGATGTCGGCGATGTTGTCCGACCCCAGCCGCACGTGGACGCCGGCCGCGATCAGCTCCAGGACGCGGGGAATCGAGTTGTACGTCGGCGTCGCCAGCGGCCGGAGCTGGCGCATGCCGATCGCCGCCGATGGACAGCAGATCACGCCGATGTTGGACGCAACAAGCCCGTCGACCATGCGCTCGAAGCGCGCGTCGTCGTAGGTCGACGGCGAGATCATGTGGACCGCCCACACCATCGGCTCCGCGGTCGGCCCCGCCGGCCCGCCGAACTCGCGGACCGCGTCGATCAGCTGCTCGGTGCCGTGCTCCGAGGGCTCGTTCCGCTGGTCGACGTGCACGTGGACTGTCTTGCCCTGATCGCGGGCGAGCAGCAGCACGCGCCGCAGGTGCTCGCGGAAACCGATGTGGTCCGGGTATTCCGCCTGGTCGTCCGCTTCGGGCAGGCAGCCGATGAAATCCGCCTTGTGCACGCCCTCGACCATGAGGTCCCAGCGCCGGGGTTCGGCCTCCGTAAAGCCGAACGGCGAGTACGCGCCCACCATGAACCGGATCTCGTTCGCGCGC
>JANMBN010000429.1:0-3651 GCA_031360485.1 Betaproteobacteria bacterium
CGTCGTGCCGACCTACGTATGAGATCCCCCCGCAACTCGCTTCGCTCGTCTCCCCCCAGGAGGCCGGTGCGCCCTTGGGACGGCGGGATGACGTCCCCCCGTAACTCGCTTCGCTCGTCTCCCCCCGGGGGGCACGGCGACCTCGGGGCGGCCCTTCGGTCGCCGGGGCGCGCTCGAGTACCGTCATGCTAAACCTCGAGATCGACGGCAGGAAGGTGGAAGTGGCGCCCGGCAGCACGGTGATGGATGCCGCCAATGCGCTCGACATCTATGTGCCGCACTTCTGCTATCACAAGAAGCTGTCGATCGCCGCCAACTGCCGGATGTGCCTCGTGCAGGTCGAGAAGGCACCGAAGCCGATGCCCGCCTGCGCGACGCCGGCGGCCGAGGGGATGAAGGTCTGGACGCAGTCCGAGCTGGCGAAGAAGGCACAGCAGGGCGTGATGGAGTTCCTGCTGATCAACCACCCGCTCGATTGTCCGATCTGCGATCAGGGCGGCGAGTGCCAGCTGCAGGACCTCGCCGTCGGCTACGGCAGCTCGGCGTCCCGCTACACCGAGGCCAAACGGGTCGTCTTTCACAAGAATCTCGGGCCCCTTGTCGCAGCCGAGGAGATGGCGCGCTGCATCCAGTGCACGCGCTGCGTCCGGTTCGGGCAGGAGATCGCCGGCGTCATGGAGCTCGGGATGATCGGGCGCGGCGAACACGCGGAGATTGTCGCGTTCGTCGGCCGCGGGGTCGACTCCGAACTGTCCGGCAACATGATCGACGTCTGCCCCGTGGGTGCGCTTACGTCGAAACCGTTCCGCTATGCGGCGCGGACCTGGGAGCTCGCGCGGCGCCGATCGGTATCGCCGCACGATTCGCTCGGCAGCAATCTGGTGGTGCAGGTGAAAGGCGAGCGCGTGCTGCGTGTCGTTCCGTTCGAAAACCCGGCGGTCAACGAGTGCTGGATTTCCGACAAGGACCGCTTCTCCTACGAGGCGCTCGCGAGCGACGAGCGGCTCACGGCGCCGATGATCAAGGAGGGCGGCGAGTGGCGGACCGTCGACTGGCAGAGCGCGCTCGATTTCGTCGCGCAACGTCTTACGGCGATCGTTGCGCAACACGGCGGCGCTGCGCTGGGCACGCTGGCGTCGCCGCACGCGACGCTGGAGGAGATGGCGCTCGCCGCCAGTCTTTCCCGCGCGCTCGGCTCCGACAACATCGATTTCAGGCTGCGCCAGGCGGATTTCCGCGGCGACGGGCAGGGCACGGGGATTCCGTGGCTGGGAATGCCGATCGCCGGACTCGAATCGCTCCAGCGCGTGCTCGTCGTCGGCAGTTTCCTGCGCAAGGATCATCCGCTCGCCGCCCAGAGGCTCCGGCAGGCGGCGAACAAGGGCGCGCAGGTTTCCACATTGCATTCGGTTGCCGACGACCCGCGCTTTCCGCTGGCGCACTCGCTTGTCGCCGCACCGTCGCTGCTGCCGCTGGCGCTGGCGCAGATCGTCGTAGCCGCCGCGCAGGGTGCGGGCAAGCCGGTGCCGGCGGCGCTCGCCGGCATCGAACCGCCCGCCGCCGCGCAGGCGATCGCCGCAAGCCTCCTCGCTGGCGAACGGAAAGCGGTTCTGCTCGGGAATTACGCCGAACAGCACGCCGAAGCATCGCAACTCCTCGCTCTCGCGCAGGCCCTTGCGGACATCGTCGGCGCGACGCTTGGCTGCCTGACCGAAGCCGCGAACAGCGTCGGCGGCTATCTTGCCGGTGCGCTGCCGGGCTCCGGCCCCGGGCCGGGTCTGAACGCGCGGGCGATGATCGCCGAGGGGCGCAAGGCCTACATCCTGGTCGGCGTCGAGCCGGAATTCGACTGCGCGAATCCGGTTGCCGCGCGTTCGGCGCTAGAGAAAGCCGAACTGACCGTCGTGATGTCGCCGTTCAAGTTCGGCACGCAGTATGCCGACGTGCTGCTGCCGACCAGTCCGTTCACCGAGACCGCCGGCACGTTCGTGAATTGCGAAGGTCGCGCGCAGGGTTTCCAGGGCGTGGTGAAGCCGCTAGGCGAGACCCGCCCCGCGTGGAAGGTGCTCAGGGTCCTGGGCTCGATGCTCGGTCTGCCCGGTTTCGACATCGACTCGATCGACGACGTTCGCGCGTCGTTGCCGGCCCCGGCGGACATCGTGTCGCGACTGGCCAACGGAACCCGCGTCGCCATTGCGAAACCGGTGTCGACAACAACGGGGCTGGAGCGAGTGGCCGACATTCCCATCCATTTCGCCGACCCGCTGGTCCGGCGCGCGCCGTCGCTGCAGCTCTCCGCCGACGCGAAGCCGCCGAAAGCGCGAATGAGCGCGCTGACGCTGGCGCAGATCGGCGTTGCGGAAGGAGCGCAAGTCAAGGCCACGCAGGGCCGCGGCGAAGCGGTGCTGACCGCCGTTGTCGACCCTGCGGTGCCGGCAGGTGTCGTGCGCATCGCGGCGGCGCATCCGTCGACCTGCGGCCTCGAAGGCCTGTCCGGGCCGATCGCGCTGGAGCGCGCATAGCATGGGCGCCATGGAAACGATGCTCGCCCCGGCGCAGACGCTCTTCGGACCGGCGTGGCCGGTCGTCTGGACGCTGGCCAAGATCATCGTCATCACCGTGCCGTTGATACTCGGCGTCGCGTATCTGTCGCTCGTCGAGCGCAAGATCATCGGCTGGATGCAGGTTCGCATTGGCCCGAACCGCGTTGGGCCGCTCGGGTTGCTGCAGCCGTTCGCCGATGTCTTCAAGCTGATCTTCAAGGAGATCATCGTCCCGACGGGAGCGAGCCGCGCGCTGTTCTTCATCGCGCCGATGCTGGCGTTGGCGCCTGCGCTCGCGGCGTGGGCCGTCGTCCCGTTCGCCGACGGTGTCGTACTCGCCGACGTCAACGCCGGCCTGCTCTACCTGATCGCCATGACGTCGATGGGCGTCTACGGGATCATCCTCGCCGGCTGGGCGTCGAATTCCAAGTATGCGTTTCTCGGCTGCCTGCGTTCGGCGGCGCAGATCGTGTCGTACGAAATTGCGATGGGCTTCGCGCTGGTCGGCGTGCTGATGGCTGCGTCGAGCCTCAACCTGACGGACATCGTCCGCGGTCAGGACGGGGGGGCCGCGTACTGGTACGTCTGGCCGCTGTTCCCGCTGTTCATCGTCTACCTGGTCTCGGGCATCGCCGAAACGAACCGCCATCCGTTCGACGTCGCCGAAGGCGAGTCGGAGATCGTCGCCGGCTTCCACGTCGAGTATTCGGGCGTCACGTTCGCGATGTTCTTCCTCGCCGAGTACATGAACATGATCCTGATCGCGATCCTGACGTCGATCATGTTCCTGGGCGGCTGGCTTTCGCCCTGGCCGCTGCTCAATGGCGTGAGCATCCTGGGCGTCCATCCTTTCGGCGACGGGATCCCGTGGCTCCTCGCGAAGATGTGCGCGGTGCTGTTCGTCTTCCTGTGGATCCGCGCCACGTGGCCGCGCTACCGGTACGACCAGATCATGCGGCTCGGCTGGAAGGTGTTCATTCCGGTGACGCTCGTGTGGATAGTGTTCCTCGGCGCGATGATGCAGACGCCGTGGGCGGGCCTGTTCCACTGAATGAGGCTCCGGCGATGATCGCGCGCGTGAAGAGCTTCTTCAATACCTGGCTTCTGC
>JANMBN010000439.1:0-4971 GCA_031360485.1 Betaproteobacteria bacterium
GACGGGCGACGATGTCGGCAACACCGCCGGGCGGGAACGGGACGACGAGCGCGACCGGTTTCGCCGGATAGCCGTCCTGGCTCCACGCCGGCACCGCGACGAGGAGTGCGCCGAGAGGGGCGACGAGGAGCACGCCGAGAAAGGCAACGAGCGCACGCCGCAAGTCAGGAACCTTTCAAATCAGGGCTGCCGGCCCGAACGGCTCTAGAACATGTGCTGGCCGCCGTTGATCGCGATGTTCGCGCCGGTGACGAACGCCGCTTCATCCGAGCACAGGTAGGCGACGAGCCCGGACCTCGGGCTTGCCCAGCCGGCCCAGCGGAATTTGCGGGATGATCTTGGAGTCGAGCACTTCCTTCGGAATCGCCATCACCATCTTCGTGCCGATGTAGCCGGGCGAAATCGTATTGACGGTCACGCCTTTCCGCGCGACCTCGAGCGCCAGCGCCTTGGTGAAGCCGTGCATGCCCGCCTTCGCCGCCGAGTAGTTGACCTGGCCGAACGCGCCCTTTTGCCCGTTGACCGACGAGATGTTGATGATGCGGCCCCAGCCGCGGTCCATCATTCCGTCGCAGACCTGCTTCGTCATGTTGAAACAGGAATCGAGGTTGGTCTTGATCACCGCATCCCAGTTGACGCGGTCCATTTTCTTGAACGTGGTGTCGCGCGTGATGCCGGCGTTGTTGACCAGCACGTCGATCGGCCCGACGTCGGCGACGACCTGCTGCGTGCAGGCGACGCACGAATCCCATTCGGTGACGTCGCAGGCGTAGGCGCGAAAGCCGTAGCCCATCTTGTTCATGCCTTCGAGCCAATCCTTCGACTTGGTGTTGCCGGGCGAGTGCGTGGTGACGACCTTGTAGCCGAGCGCGGCGAGCTTGATGCAGATCGCTTCGCCGAGTCCTCCCATGCCGCCGGTGACGAGCGCGATGCGCGGAATCTTCATTGCCATTTTCCCTCTCCTCTTGCGATGACTGCGGTTGCGCCCGGCGCCCCCTGCGCCGGCGCGAATGCGTCTGGTCCGCTCGAATCTTAGCGCAGTCGCGCGCGGGGCGGCGCGGCGGCGGCGCGAGCCCCCCGGGGGAAGGACGTCACCCGGCCGATTCGAGGACGTACCGGCCCGGCGCCGGATCGAGCGCCGGATTCCTGGCGCTGCCGGGCGCCCGCGGCGCGCGTCGCATGGCGCCGCCGTGGGGCGCCAGCCACGCGCCCCAGTCGGGCCACCAGCTCCCCGGGTGGCTCTCGGCGCGGGCCAGCCAGTCGTCGGCATCGTCGGTGAGCAGCGGATTCGTCCAGTAGTTGCGCCGGTTCTTCGCCGGAGGATTGACGACGCCGGCGATGTGTCCGGATGCGCCCAGCACGAAGCTGACGTCGCCGCCCACGAGACCGATCGTCTTGTAGGCCGAACGCCATGGCACGATGTGATCGTCGCGCGAGGCGAAGACGTAGGTGGGCACCGTCACGCGCGCGAGATCGATCCGCTCGCCGGCCATCGTCAGCGCGCCGTGCTCGCGCAGCCTGTTGTCGAGATACATGTTCGCAAGGTAGTACACGTACATCGGTCCCGGCAGGTTCGAAGAATCGCCGTTCCAGTAGAGCAGGTCGAACGCCGGGGGCGTCTCACCCTTGAGGTAGTTGCCGACGACGTAGTTCCACACGAGCTCATTGGCGCGCAGGCTCGCGAACGCTCCGGCGAGCTCGCTGCCGTGGACGCGCTGGCCGGCGAGCAGCGCCGGCTCGCGCGCTTCGAGAAGCTGACGCGATATGTAGACGCCGATGTCGCCCGGGTCCGCAAAGTCGAGCATCGTCGTCAGGAAGGTCGCGCTTTCGATGCCCCGGTCACCGCGGGCCGCGAGCACGGCAAGCGTGCAGGCGAGCAATGTGCCGCCCACGCAGAAGCCAAGCGCGTTCACGCTCTTGCTTCCGGCGACTTCCCGCGCGACCTCCAGCGCGGCGAGCGCGCCGTCCACGATGTAGTCGTCCCACGCGAGGTGACCGAGCTGTGGCGGGATGTTGCGCCAGGAGATCATGAACACCGTGTGCCCCTCGCCGACAGCCCAGCGGACGAACGAATTTTCAGGCTGCAGATCGAGGATGTAGTACTTGTTGATGCACGGCGGGACGATCAGGAGGGGCCGCCGGTGGACGCGGTTGGTCGTCGGCGCGTACTGGATCAGCTCGATCAGATCGTTGCGGAAGACGACGCTGCCCGGCGTCGCCGCGAGGTTGCGGCCGACCTCGAACGCATCCGGGTCGCTCATCGAGATGCGGCCCTTCCGGGCGTCCGCGACCAGATTCGCGAGGCCCCGCGCGAGGCTCGCACCGTCGGTCGAAAGCGCGCGCTTCAAGACCTCGGGGTTGGTCGCCGCGAAATTCGTCGGCGCGAGCGCGTCGACGTATTGTTTCGTCACGAACATCAGCCGCTGTTTTTCCGCTTCGGGAAGCGCCGCCAGCGCCGCCAGCTCCGTCAGGTATTCGCCGGTCAGCAGATAGCCCTGCTTCATCAGCGCGAAGTACGGCAGCTCGTTCCATTCGCGTGCGGCGAACCGGCGGTCGCCTGGCGCGGCGTCGGCGATCGCCGGTATGCGCCCCGGCGTGGATCCCCCCGGCGCGACGGCGCCCGCTGCCGCCGCCCACAACGCCTCCCACCGGCGCGCGTACGCCTCGTTGAGCGCGGCGAGCTGCTGTGCCTCGATAGGAGCCGAGGCCGAGCCGGACGCGGGCTCGCGCGGGATATTCTCGCCGGGCACCCGATGGGTGTTCAAGTCAATGCTCGAGCGCGACATGCGCGACGGCGATGACCGCGATCCCGAGCCCGATGAGGGCCAGCTGTTTCGCGGTCTCCAGCGGCTCGGGCCGCCGGTGCAGGCTCGGAATCAGATCGGCGACGGCGACGTAGAGAAGGCTCGACGCGGCGATGGCGAGCGCCGTGGACAGGGCGTGCTGCATGGCCGCGAGCGCCGTATAACCCGCGAGCGCCCCCGCGAGCGTTGCGCCGCCGACGGTGACGTTGTACGCGAATGCCCGCCTGCGCGCAAAGCCCGAATGGACGAGCACCGCGAAGTCGCCGACCTGCTGCGGGACCGCGTGCGCGACGATGGCGACCGTCGTGGCGACGCCCAGCGCGGTGCTCGCGAGGAATGCGGCGGCGATGACCACGCCGTCGCAGAAGTTGTGGACGCTGGTGCCGACCAGGATCATCAGTCCGGTGCGGCCCTCGTCTTCGCCGTCCGCATGCAGCGCGTGCTCGTGTTCCGTCTCGTCGGCGTCGTCGCGATGGGCATCGTGACCGTGCGCGTGACGCCACAGCACGAGCTTCTCGAGCAGGAAAAACGCGAGCAGTCCCGCGAGCACGGTCATCATGACCCGTTCGGCGCTGCCGGATTCGAGCGCCTGGGGCAACAGCTCGAGGAACACGGCGCCCAGCAGCGCGCCGACGGCGAACGACACGAGGCGCGAGATCCAGGAGGGATGCAGCGCCAGCGTGCCTGCGGCCGCGATCGTCGCGAGCACGCCGCCGGAAAGCGCAGCGATGACGATCTGCGTAAGGGTGGTCAAGGCGGGAGGGTACCGGGCACGGCATCGCCGCTGCGATGGCATTTCATTATACGCATCGCGCGACGTGCGCTGCGCTCGCGCCGGGGACGTGACACCGATGCGCCTGGCATCAGCCAGTTAGGATGGCAAGCAGGCGCAGCCCGGTTGTCCGCCGCAGGTCGAGTCGATCGGCTCCGTCGCGTTGCGTGGAAAGGCTCGGTACCCTCGCAGCGTCGCCGTCAGACGAATCGCGCGCGCGATGGGCGCGGTCGCGCGAACCATCATTCGCCATCGAGCCAGATCGCCGTCGCCATCCGGCCCGACTCGCGCTCCCGGCGAAACGAGAAGAATCGCGCACGGTCGGTGAAGGTGCAGAGGCCGCCGCCGTGGACGTCGGTCACTCCCTGGCGGGCGAGCCGTTGCCGGGCGAGGCCATAGAGATCGGCGTGCCATTTGCCCGGACGATGCGGCACAAAGAACTCGGCCGCGCGCGGATCTTTGCCACAGAAGGCGCTGAACACGTCTTCGCCCACTTCGAACGCGGAGGGACCGATCGCCGGGCCCAGCCACGCCGCGAGTCCGCCCGGTTCCGCGCCCAGATTGCACATGGCCGCGACCGTCGCTTCGAGCACGCCCGCAGCCAGCCCGCGCCAGCCCGCGTGCGCGACTCCGACCGCGGTGCCCGCGCGGTCGGCCAGCAGCACCGGCAGACAATCGGCGGTCAGAATCGCGCAGACGACGCCGCGTTCGCGCGTGACGGCCGCGTCTGCGACGGGGGCCGACGCGATCGGGCGGGCACGCCGAAGGATCGCGACCCCCGCGCCGTGCACCTGTCGGAGGGCGGCCGGCCGGTCGGGCACGAACGATTCGAAACGACGCCGGTTCTCGGCGAGCGCCGCCGGATCGTCGCCGCTGTTCCGTCCGAGATTCATCGTCGCGTAGGGAGCGGCGCTCACGCCTCCGGCTCTCGTCGTCGAGAATGCGCAGACGTTCGCGGGCGCGGGCCAATCGGGCACGATCCAGTCGAGGCCCGCGTCGCGCAGCACCGTGCCGAGAGCCGATCGCGAGGTCTCCCCGCTCACGCCCCTCTCCGCGCGCGCAGTCCGGTGACGAGCGCGAGCAGGTCCGGCGGCATCGGCGACTCCCATGAGCAGGCACGACCCGTGACCGGGTGGAAGAGCGCGAGCCGCGCGGCATGCAGCGCCTGCCTTGGAAATGGAGTCGGCCCTTTGCGGCCATAAGCGGGATCGCCGACCAGCGGATGGCCGAGCGAGGCGAGATGCACTCGGATCTGGTGCGTGCGGCCCGTCTCGAGTCGGCAGCGCAGCAGTGTCGCGGTGCCGAATCGCTCGACGACCTCGAAATGCGTGCGTGCCGGTTGGGCGGTGGCGACCACCGCCATCGTCGTGCGGCGCCGCGGATGCCGGCCAATCG
>JANMBN010000455.1:0-44734 GCA_031360485.1 Betaproteobacteria bacterium
GCTCATGCGTTCGTTACCTCCGGAAGTGCGCCGACCCAGGCGGCCCCGCGCTCGCGCTCGATCATGATCGTGCGTGAACGTGCGAGCGACACGGCGATCGCGTAGAACCAGGCCGCGAACGTCATGATGAGCATGCCGGTCAGCATCACGGCCGCCATCGCCGGCGCCTTGGTGAGGCTGACGGACGAACCCTGGTGCAGCGTATTCCACCAGTGGACGGAGAAGTAGATGATCGGCACGTTGACGACGCCGGTCAGCGTCAGCACGGCGCACGCGCGATCCGCGCGCCGCGGGTCGTCGATCGCATTGCGCAGCGCGATGACGCCGAGGTAGAGGAACAGCAGGATCAGTTCGGAAGTCATCCGCGCGTCCCACGCCCAATAAGTCCCCCACGTCGGCCGGCCCCAGAACGCGCCGGTCCACAGCGCGACGAACGTCATCAGCGCGCCCGTCGGCGCGATCGCCTGCGCCATCATCGCCGACAGCCGCGTGTTGAAGCCCAGCGCCAATGCGCTCCAGACGGCCATGACCACGTAGAGGAACATGCTCATCCATGCGGCGGGCACGTGGATGAAGATGATCCGGTACGCGTCTCCCTGCTGAAAATCGGTCGGCGCATGGACGAGACCGACGTAGATCCCCACGGCGGCGAGGAGGGCCGCGGCCCAGGCGAACCACGGGATCGTCTTTCCCGCGACCGGGTAGAACGTGGCCGGCGACGCGTATTTGAACCAGTTGAGCGACATGATTCCGCCGGTTCAGTCGAGCGCGATGCGCACGGCGGCGGTCGCGGCGAACGGCGCGCCGACGATCGCAACCAGCAGTCCCGCACCGAGGAGCGAGAGGTTGGCGGAGGCGCCGAGTCCCGCGCGCTCGGCGTCCACGGCCCCCGCGCCGAAGATCAGCACGGGAACGTACAGCGGCAGGATCAACAGTGCGAGCAGGCTGCCGCCCGACCGCAGCCCCAACGTCAGCGCTGCGCCGATCGCGCCCAGCAGCGACAGGATCGGCGTCCCGATCAGCAACGCGGCGGTCAGCATGGCCAGCGATCGGCCGTCCATCGCGTACTGGAGTCCGAGCAGTGGCGCCAGCACGACCACGGGCAGGCCGGTCGTCAGCCAGTGCGCGACGATCTTGCCCGAGACGAGCGCGGCAAGCGGGTACGGCGAAAGCGCGATCTGCTCGAGCGTGCCGTCGGCGTGATCGCCGGCGAACAGACGGGGCAGCGAAAGCAGCGACGCGAGAAGCGCGGCGACCCACAGCACGCCGGGGCCCATCGTCGAGAGAAGGTTGCGCTCGGGCGACGTTGCGAGGGGAAAGAGCGAGACCACGATCACGTAGAACAGCAGCTGCACGCCGAGTTCCGCACGCGACCGCAGCGCAAGCCGGATGTCGCGCGAGAGCGCCCACCGGACCGCGGGCCAGACGTTGCCGGCAGGCGCGGCGATTTCGGTGAGAATGATGGCGGTCATCGCTTGGTCAGCCGAGCGCGAGCGGACGCACTCGCGCAGCCGGCAGGCCGAGCGGCGCGTGCGTGGCGGCCACGGCAATGCCGCCATTGACGAGATGGCCGGCGACGATCCGGGCCAGGAGTTCGGCGCCCGCGGCGTCGAGTGCCGTCACCGGCTCGTCCAGAATCCACAGCGGGCGGGGAAGCAGCGCCAGACGCGCGAGCCCGACGCGGCGGCGCTGACCCTGCGAAAGGACCCGCGCGGGCAGCGTCCGCTGGCGCGAAAGCGCAACGTTGTCGAGCGCTTCCCGCAGGACGTCGGCGGTGACCGGCTCGCCCTCGAGTGCCACGAGCGAGGCGAGGTTCTCCTCGGCGGTGAGCTCATCCTTGAGGGCGGGGAGGTGGCCCGCGAACGCCAGCGCCGCGCGAAGCACCGGATCGAACGGAGCAGCGGGCCGGCCGTTCCAGCGGATCTCCCCGGCCGAGGGCGCCGAAAGGCCCGCGAGCATCCGTAGCAGCGTTGTCTTTCCGGTCCCGTTCGCACCCGTCACCTGCAGTGCTTCGCCGGCGTCGACGCGGAAGGAAAGTCCGGTGAAAAGCCTGGCGAAGCCGCGTTGCGCGGCGAGATTCTGCGCTTCCAGCATGTGAGTAGGTGAGGTCGGGGCCAGAGGGGGCGTGATCGGCAACCGGCATGGCCGGGCCGGGCGGGCGCCGAGAGTGAAAGCGCAGACGCGATTATAGCGGACGCCCCTCCGCCGACCTTGCGCAGAATCAATTTCCCGGGAGTGACCCTGCGCACTGGACGGCTATTCGGACAGCAGCCGATCGGCACGAATGGAGGGGCAGAAGCGGGCGTCCGAAGGACCCCGGAGCCGCGGGGGTCCGGCCTTCCCGCTTGCTATCATGGGCACCGGCCATCCCTTGGGGCACACCATGTCGGACGAGGACATCCGCGCCGCTTCGCTCGAGTATCACCGCCAATCGCCGCCTGGAAAGATCTCTGTCCAGCCGACGAAGCAGCTCACCAACCAGCGCGATCTCGCGCTCGCCTATACGCCGGGCGTTGCGGCGGCCTGCGACGAGATCGTCCGCGACCCCGGCGAAGCGCGGAACCTGACCGCGCGCGGAAACCTGATCGGTGTCGTCACCAATGGCACCGCGGTATTGGGGCTGGGCGCGATCGGCCCGCTAGGCGCGAAGCCGGTGATGGAGGGCAAGGCGGTGCTGTTCAGGAAATTCGCCGGCATCGATTGCTTCGACATCGAAATCGACGAGCGCGATCCGGACAAGCTGGTCGACATCATCGCCGCGCTCGAGCCGACGTTCGGCGGCATCAACCTCGAAGACATCAAGGCGCCGGAATGCTTCTACGTCGAGCGCAAGCTCCGCGAGCGGATGAAGATCCCGGTGTTCCACGACGATCAGCACGGCACCGCGATCATCGTCGGCGCCGCGATCACGAACGGCCTGCGCGTCGTCGGGAAGGAGTTGAAGGACGTCAAGCTCGTGTGCTCGGGCGCGGGTGCCGCGGCGCTCGCGTGCCTCGACCTCCTCGTCTCGCTCGGCATTGCGCAGAAGAACATATGGGTTGCCGACATCGCCGGCGTCGTCTACACGGGCCGCCGCGAGGAGATGGACGACAACAAGGCGCGCTATGCGCAGGCGACCGACGCGCGCAAGCTCGCGGACATCCTTCCCGGCGCCGACGTCTTTCTCGGGCTCTCGGCGGGAGGCGTGCTGAAGCCGGAATGGCTCGTGAAGATGGCGGACAAACCGCTGATCCTGGCGCTCGCCAATCCCGAGCCCGAGATCATGCCGGACCTCGCCAAGGCCGCGCGGCCCGACGCGGTGATCGCGACCGGCCGCTCGGATTACCCGAACCAGGTCAACAACGTCCTCTGCTTTCCGTTCATCTTCCGCGGCGCGCTCGACGTCGGCGCCACGACGGTGAACGAGGCGATGAAGCTCGCAACGGTGCGCGCGCTGGCTGATCTCGCGATGGCGGAACAGTCGGACATCGTCAATGCGGCCTATGGCGACCGCGATCTGCGCTTCGGTCCCGAGTACCTGATCCCGAAGCCGTTCGACCCGCGCCTCATCATCATGATCGCGCCCGCCGTTGCCAAGGCGGCGATGGACTCCGGCGTCGCGACGCGCCCGATCGCGGACTTCGACGCCTATCGCGACAGGCTCACGCAATTCGTCTACCACTCCGGCCTGCTGATGAAGCCGGTCTTTTCGGCGGCGAAGAAGGCGCCGAAGCGAATCGTCTACGCCGAGGGCGAGGACGAGCGCGTGCTGCGCGCGGTGCAGGTGGTCGTCGACGAGGGTCTCGCGACGCCGATTCTCGTCGGCCGGCCGGCGATCCTCGAGCGCCGGATCGAACGCTTCGGGTTGCGCCTGAAGGCCGGGGTCGATTTCGAAGTGATCAATCCGGAGTACGACCCGCGCTTCAAGACCTACTGGACCGAGTACTATCGGCTCGCCAAGCGCAAGGGTGTGTCGCAGCAATACGCGCAGATCGAAATGCGCCGGCGGCACACGCTGATCGGCGCGATGATGGTCCATCTGGGCGATGCCGACGGCATGTTATGCGGCATGTTCGGCACGCACCATCTGCACCTCGGCTTCGTCGACCAGGTGATCGGGTTGCGCAAAGGTGTCGCCGTCTACGCGGCGATGAATGCGGTGCTGCTGCCGGCTAGGACGGTGTTCATCGCCGACACGTACGTCAACGTCGATCCGACGGCCGAGCAGGTCGCGGCGATCACGATGCTGGCCGCCGACGAGATCCGCCGGTTCGGAATCACGCCGAAGGTCGCGCTGCTGTCGCACTCGAGCTTCGGCACGAGCAGCCATCCGCAGGCCACGAAGATGCAGAGCGCGCTGGCGATCGTCAATGCCCTCGACCCCAGGCTCGAGATCGACGGCGAGATGCACG
Organism: Betaproteobacteria bacterium; assembly: GCA_031360485.1. Taxonomy (GTDB): domain Bacteria; phylum Pseudomonadota; class Gammaproteobacteria; order Burkholderiales; family Casimicrobiaceae; genus CAIWHR01. The sequence goes on from JANMBN010000455.1 coordinate 4,392, forward strand.
GCGACGCCGCGTTGTCCGCGGAAGTGCGCCGCACGGCGCTCCCGGATTCGAAACTCCAGGGCGAGGCGAATCTGCTCATCATGCCGACGATCGACGCCGCCAACATCTCGTTCAACCTGCTGAAGGTGGCGTCGGGCGACGGCGTGACGTTGGGGCCGATCCTGCTGGGTGTCGCGAAGCCCATCCACATCCTCACCCCGTCGGCGACGGTGCGGCGCATCGTCAACATGACGGCGTTGACCGTCGTCGACTGCAACGTCCTGCGGCAGGCGCAGGAGCCCTGAACGCTCAGAAGCCGTAGAGCTTCGCCGGGTTTTCCACCAGGATCTTCCGGCGTGTCGCGTCGTCGTCCGCCCATTCGAGCAGCAAATCGAGCATGTTGGCATTCGACGGCACCACGGCTTGATTCGGATGCGGCCAGTTGGTCGCCCAAACGCAGCGCTCGGGATTCGCGCGCACCAGCGCTCGCGCCAGGACCGTGACGTCGTCGTAATGCGGTGCGCCGGACTTCGAGGTTTCGTATGGCGCGGAAAGCTTGACCCAGCATTTGCCCGAATCGAGCAATCGCAGCAACGCCCGGAACGCGGGATGCTCGGGCTTCACCGGCTCGAGGAACTTGCCGTTGTGATCGATCACGAGTTCGCCCGGCAAGCGCCTGAGCAATGACTCGTGCTGCGGCAGGTCGCGGCCGTCGAGCTGCAGTTGCACATGCCAGCCGAACGGCAGCACGCGCGCGGCCATCGTTTCGAGCGTGTCCCAGGTCACCAGGGCGCCGGGAAGCATGAAATACCGCACGCCCCGGACGCCGGCGCGAGTAAGTCGCGCGAGCTCGTCATCGGCGACGTCGGTGCGGACCATGGCGACGCCGCGCGCGCCCGGGCCGAAAGCGGCCATCGCCTCGAGCGTGCAGGAATTGTCGAACGCATAGCCGACCGGCTGCACCACGACCACGCGCGAGAGGCCGAGATCGCGCTGCACTTTGCGGTAATCGGACGCGGGGGCATGTGGCAGCTTGAACGTGGCCGTCGGTGCGGCCGGAAAGCGATCGTCGTAGACGTGCATATGACAGTCACACGAGCCGGCCGGAGCGTGGAGCTTGGGTGAGTCCATCGTGTCCCTTTCTCTAGGCGCCGCCGGAGCTGTCCCCCGCGCGCATCTGCTTCAGGTACCACCGGATGTACGCGTCGACGTTGTATTCCTTGCGCTGCGACAGCGGACCCGGCTCGAATCCCGTCGACTCGACGCCCCTCTGCTGCCACTTGCAGATCTCCCAGTCCTGCTCGTTGGTGAGGTGCCAGAAGGGCAGCAGGCGGTCGAGCCGGTAGTCCTCGCCTTCGCGGGCGTCCCGGTGCACGAGCCAATAGCTGCGCATCCTCGTCCTGCGCGGTCCCGCAGGCAGCATCCGCGTCACCACCGCATGGTCGCAGCTCGCGTGCAGCCAGAAGTTGGGCAGGCTGCGCATCCGCAGCACACCGACGTTCGCGTCCCGATAATCGCCCATCAGCGGCGCGACGCGCTTGCCGTCGATGGACTCGGTGTCGAAGCCTTCGGCGAGCGCGGTGCGGTTGCACGTGTACCAGAGGTCGTGGTCGGGATCCGGAAACGTCGCGAGTCCCCCCGCGGGGTGCGTGGCCGCATCCTCCGGCACCGCCCACTGCGCCTGCGTCCGCGCGATCGCGGCGGCAATCTGCTGCCGGACGGCATCGGACGCGTGCTCTTCCTCGTAGACGTCGAAATTGGACTTCACGTACTGCGGATGACGCGCCGTGCAGTGGTAGCACTCCCGGTTGTTCTCCCAGACGAGCTTCCAGTTCGCGTCGACTTCGTAGTCGACGACGTGCGCGATCCGCGCGCGGTCGAATCCCTGCGGTGCGCCGGCCGTTTCGAAGCGCGTGCGCAGGCCGTCGAAGGGGAGGGGCGTCGCGGCCAGCGACACGTAGATCAGTCCGGCGACGACCTCCGCGTGCACGGGCTTCAAGCCGAGCCGGGCCTTGTCGACCCCCTCGTGCATGCCCTGGCACGCGATCAGCTCGCCGCGCCGCGAATACGTCCAGCTGTGGTAGGGGCAGACGATCGCGCGCAGATGGCCGGTTTCGGTGCGGCACAGCTGCGAACCCCGGTGACGGCAGACGTTGTGGAACGCCCGCACGACGCCGTCGTCGTCGCGGATCACCAGCACGGGCGTGGCGTCGATCGTCAACGTGAGGTAATCGCCGGGATTCGAAATCTCGAACGCGAATCCGGCAAACAGCCAGCCGCCGTGCCAGATGGTCTGCATCTCGGCGGCATAGAGCGCATCGGCAAGATAAAACGCGCGCGGCATGCCATGGCCGTCGCGACGCGTGCCGAGAATCGCGGCGAGGTCGGGTGTCGGCGCTGCGTAGCTATCGTTCATGTCGGACTCCGGATCGAGCGGGTGACGATCGCATTCACGATGAGCCGAGGATCGCGGTGCGTTCCGGATCGTAGAGCGGCCGCGTGTGGCGAATGGCCGGATGCCGCACGCCCATCGCTTCCACCGCGTATTCCGGAAGGACTTGTTCGCCGGCCGCGATGTACGCGCAGAGAATATTGCGGCCGACCGTGTACCCGTACCCGGCGCTGGTCACGCGGCCCAGCACCCGGTCGCCGGCCAGCACGATCTCGCCGCCGAACAGGTCGACGTCCGCCGGCGCGGTGAACCAGGCGAGCCGCTGCCGCGGACCGTCCGCCTTGATCGCCACCAGCGCCGCGCGCGCCATGAACTCGCCCTTGCCGAGGGCGACGCAGAAACCCAGGCCCGCCTCGTACGGGTTGTAGTCCGGCGTGATGTCGCTGCCCCAGATCAGGTAGTGCTTTTCGAGGCGGAGGCTGTTGATCGCGCGATAGCCGACGTCGGCGATCCCGAAGCGCTCGCCGGCCGACCACAGCTTCTCGTAGAGGTCGAGCGCGTATTCGGCCGGGACGTGGAGCTCGTAGCCGAGTTCGCCGAGATACGTGACCCGCAGCGCCAACGCCGGCGCGAACGCGAGGTCGAGCTCCCGTGCACTCATGTATGGAAAGCGCGCATTGTCGAGCGGGGCGTCGGTCAGCTGTGCCAGCACGTCGCGCGATTTCGGCCCGCACAGGTTGAGCACGGCCTTCATCGACGTGTGGTCGACGATCTCGACGCTGCCGTCGGCGGGAAGATGGCGCTCGAGCGTCGACCGGTCGCGCACACCCAGCGCGCTGCCCGTCACGAAGTAGAAGCGGTCGTTGGCGAGCCGCGTAATCGTCACGTCGGCCTCGATGCCGCCACGCTCGTTGCACAGCTGCGTGTAGACGATGGCGCCGACGGGGCGGTCAAGGTCGTTGCAGGCGAGCTTCTGCAGCAAGGCGAGCGCGCCGGCGCCGCGGACCTCGAACTTGGAGAACGAGCTCATGTCGATCAGCGCGACCCGCTCGCGCACGGCGCGATGCTCGGCGCCGATGGCATCGAACGCGGGGCCGCGCGCGAACGACGGCGGATCGACGGCCGCCGTTCCCGGCGGCGCGAACCAGTTCGGCCGCTCCCAGCCGAACTTGTTCCCGTAGACCGCACCCGCCGCCTTCAGCGCGGCAAAGAGCGGACTGCGGCGCGCGCCGCGCCCGGCTTCGGCCTCGTACGCGGGCCAGGCGATGTGATAGTACCGGGCGTAACTCTCGACCGCGCGCGCGTACATGTACGCCTTGACCGAATGCGGCGCGCCGAAGCGGCGCACGTCGAATGGCCACAGGTCCATGCCCGGATCGCCGTCGACGATCCAGTTCGCCATCACCCAACCCGCGCCGCCCGACGCGGCGATGCCCGACGTGAAACCGCAGCACAGGTAGAAGTTGTCGAGCTCGGGGGAGAGGCCGATGATCGGCTCGCCGTCGGCCGTGATCGGGATCGGGCCGTTGATCATCTGCCGGATGCCGACTTCGCTCAGCACGGGAATGCGCGCGCTCGCGGCTTCCGCCAGCGGCGCGAAGCGGTCGAAATCCGGCTGCAGCAGTTCGGGGCCGAAATCGCTGCGAATCCCATCGGCGCCCCAGGGCGGCGTGTTCGTCTCCCAGCCGCCGACCGCGAGCGCGCCGGGCTCGGGCTTGACGTAGAAGTTGCCGTCCGGGTCGCGCAGCGTGGGAAGGCCCGCGGGGAGGCGGTCGGTTTTCTCGGTGACGAAATACTGGTGCTCGACCGCACAGGCAGGCACGCGTGTGCCCGCCATTGCGGCGATCGCGCGGCCCCACATGCCCGTGGCGTTGATCACGCACTCGGCCTCGATGTCGCCCTGGTCCGTCACCACGGTCGCGATGCGCCGCCCGCGCCGCGTCAACGCGGTCACCCGCACGCCTTGCGCGATCGCGACGCCGCCCGCGCGCGCGCCGGCCGCGTAGGCGTTGGTCAGGCTGGTCGGGTCGACGTAGCCGTCGCCCTCGATCCACGCGGCGCCGACGACCCCGGCGGGCTCGAACAGCGGAAACAGGTCGCGCGCCTGCTGCGGCGAGACGAGCTCGACGTGAAAGCCGTAGCCCTTGGCCATCGTCGCCGAGCGCTTCAGCTCCTGCCAGCGCGCCGGCGACGACGCGAGACGAAGGCTGCCGACGCGCTGCCAGCCGGTCGCCTGGCCGGTCTCCGCTTCGAGCGTTCCGTACAGCTCGGCCGAGTAGCGCATGAGGCGCGTGAGATTGCTGCTGCTGCGCAGTTGGCCGACAAGTCCTGCCGCGTGCCACGTGGCCCCGTGCGTGAGCTGCAAACGCTCCAGCAGGACGACGTCGCGCACGCCGCGCTTCGCGAGGTGGTAGGCGATGCTGCAACCGACGACGCCGCCGCCGATGATCACGACGCGGCACTTGCGGGGCACTGCCATGCGAACGCGTCTCCTCGTCGTAGCGGGACAGCGGCGAATCTAGCACAGTACGCCGCCGTGGTTGCGCGTCGTTGCGCGATTGGCGTCGATACGCAAAGCGGCGTCGCATACGGACTAGACGCGCCGCGGCCCTCTCACCATACTGCTATCGGTCCGAAATCAGGAGATGTCATGGACGACCCGCAGGTACAGACGCCGCATCCCCATCGCGGCGGCGGTCGCGCAGCCAAGCGCGCCGCCCGTTCGGCGCGTTCCGCCGCGTCGATGCCCTACATCACGCGCAGGATCGGTGTCTACGAGGTGCTGGATGAAGAGGGGCTCGCGATCATCGAGCGCAACGCAGACATCATCCTCGAGGAGATCGGCATCGACTACCGCGACGACGCGGAAGCGCTCGAGGTCTGGAAAGCGGCCGGAGCGGACGTCAGGGGCGAACGCGTGCGTTGTCCCGCAGGAATGTGCCGAAGTCTCATCCGGGCGAGCGCGCCGCGCGATTTCGTCCAGCATGCGCGCAATCCGGACCGGAGCGTTCCCATCGGCGGCAAGCACACGGTGTTCGCGCCTTCGTACGGCTCGCCGTTCGTCCGCAGCCTCGACGAGGGCCGTCGGTACGCGACGATCGAGGACTTCCGCAACTTCGTCAAGCTCGCCTATCTGGCGCCGTCGCTGCACCACTCGGGCGGAACGATCTGCGAACCGGTCGACCTGCCGGTGAACAAGCGCCACTTCGAAATGGTGTACAGCCACATGAAGTACAGCGACAAGCCGTTCATGGGCTCGGTGACGCATCCCGAACGAGCCCAGGATTCCGTCGAAATGGCGAAGATCCTGTTCGGCGACGCGTACATCGACAGTGCCACCGGCAAGCCGAAGACCGTCATCATCAACCTGATCAACGCGAACTCGCCGATGACCTTCGACGCGACGATGCTCGGCGCCGCGAAGGTCTATGCCCGCGCCAACCAGGCGTGCATCGTCACTCCGTTCATTCTCGCCGGCGCGATGTCGCCGGTGACGGTGGCCGGAACCACCGCGCAGACGCTCGCCGAGGCGCTGTCCTGCATGGCGTTCATCCAGCTGGTGAGCCCCGGGGCACCGGTCGTGCTGGGCAGCTTCGCCTCGTCGATTTCCATGCAATCCGGCGCGCCGACGTTCGGCACTCCCGAGCCGGCGCTGGTGCTCTTCGCGATGGCGGCGCTAGCGCGGCGGCTGGGCGTGCCATTTCGCTCGGGCGGCGCGCTGTGCGGGTCGAAGATCGCCGATGCCCAGGCGGCGTACGAGTCGGCGAATACGTTGTTGCCCACTTGTCTCGCGGGCGTGAACTTCGTGCTGCATACCGCCGGCTGGCTCGAGGGCGGGCTTTCGATGGGCTACGAGAAATTCGTCATGGACGTCGATCAGGCCGGGATGATGCACACGCTGCTGGCCGGCGTCGATCTCTCGGAGAACGGCCAGGCGATGGATGCCATCCGCGAAGTCGGCCCCGGCAAGCACTTCCTCGGCTGCGCGCACACGCAGGCGAACTTCGAGACGGCGTTCTACCGGTCGCCGATCGCCGACAACAACAGTTACGAGCAATGGGAAGCGGAAGGCAGCCAGGATCTCGCCCAGCGCGCCAACGCGAGCTGGAAGAAGCAACTGGCGAGCTACGAAGCCCCGCCGCTCGATCCCGCCGTCGACGAGGCGCTGCTGGATTACATCAGGCGCCGCAAGGCGTCGTTTCCCGACTCGAAGTTCTGAGCGCTCAGCGCTGCGCCAGAAAACGCACGACGCCGTTCCAGAAGTCGGGAGTGGCGCCCAGCGAGTTGTGATCGTTGTCCGGCACGACCTGCCAGCTCTTCGGTCCCGCCCACGCATCGTAGAGCGCACGCGAGCGCTCGACGGGGATGATCGTGTCCCTGCCCGCGACGATCGCGTGCATGGGCGCGCCGCTGCGGACGGCGTCGGCGCGGGCTTCGAAACGGTGCCGCAGCAGCAGCGAGACGGGAAGCAGGGGATAGTGGTGTCTGCCGATCGCCACGAGGCTGTCGAAGGGTGACACCAGCACGGCGCCGGCGACCGGCCGCTGCGCCGCGACGTGCGCGGCCAGTGCGGTTCCGAGGCTGCGCCCGAACACCACGATACGGTTCCGGTCAATGTCGTCCCGCGCCGCGACCGCATCGTAGATCGACAGCGCGTCGGCGGCGAGCTCGCGCTCGCCCGGCGCTCCCTCGCTGGCACCGTAGCCGCGGTAGTTGAGCGCGACCAGCGTCCATTCGCGCGGCCAGCGCGGATCGGCGAACGTAAACGAGACTTCCTCGGCATTGCCGCCGAAGTAGATGATGGCGGGTGCCGGCACCGCGCTCCCCGCGGCGATCCAGCCACGCAGGCGGGTACCGTCTGCGGCGGTGACCGTCAATGCCGTCGCGTGCGCCGGCAGATGCGCGGTCGAGCCGGCGGGCTGCCGGAAGAAGATCAGACTGTCCTGCATCAGCCATGCCGCCGCGGGGACGCCGATCGCGATTGCAGCAACAAGAATGAGCCATTCCATCCGAATCCGCGGCCAGTGCGGCGCCACATTCACCATCGGCGGATTATAGGCGTGGCGCAGATGGCGAAGATGCCGCTATGCGTCTAAAGTGGGGCGTTCGGAACCGTGGGTGCCCGATTGCGGCAATAGCGCGCCGCGCCGACGAGGACACCGTGAACTGCAGAGAAGTGCTCGAGCTCAAGGCGTCATGGGTGCAATGAAATGACCGTCGACGCCACGATTCTTGGTTCTGCCAAGGTATCGCCATGCCGGCGGTTATCGACTATCTGAATCCCGGCCTGCCCGCGGGATTGGCGCGCGTCACGATGCGCGTGATCGACGCAACGCCGGCCTCCCTCGAAGGCTATGGCTATCTGGTCGACGATCCCGCGAGCTGCAAGATCGAGATCGTGCGCTGGCCGGCGCAAGGCTCGCGACCCGTCGACCTCGATACCGGCGATCAGGGCGGCACGACCGAAGGTACATTCATCAGCGAATGGAAGGGCGACATTCTCTTCGGCCGCAACGACGCCGTCGGCGGCCACTACATTCTCGCGTACGGCGAGGATCCCGAGCGCGCCGATACCGGCCACGGCCGGGATCCGCGGCGGATCCTGCTCTGGCATGCGAACTACCATCCGGACGGCGGCCAGCTCTTCTTCCCGCTCGATCGCCGGCCGTTCCTGGTGCCGCTCGCGCTGCCGGGCGACGACATCGCGCCCGCGGCTTTCGTGTGCTTTCGCTTCGACGGCAGCCGTGGCCTCTACATCCACCCCAACATCTGGCACGAGGGTGTGTTTGCTACCCGCGGCACGCAGCGCTTCTTCGACAAGCAGGGAGCCGTGCACGCGCGCGTCTCGGTCGACTTCGCGCGCGAGTTCGGATGCCTTCTCGAGGCACCGATCGGATAGGAAACGCCTGCGGACGATTCACGGGCCCTCGGCTGCTCCGGCGCGCGCGATGCGGAGTCCGGTGGTGGCGTTAGCCGGCCGGGAGGCTCAGCGCCGGCGCCAGGCCTGCGTGGTGCGGTCTAGCCGGCGCGTCAGCAGGACATGCGCGATCTTGACCGCGGCCGACGTGGCCACGATGGCCATCGCCATGGCGGCAGCGGCCGCCGTGAAGCCGGATTCGTCCATGTTGATGATCGTCACCGCCGCGAGCTTGGTGTTGGTCGAATAGAGGAAGATCACCGCCGAGACCGTGGTCATCGCGTTGACGAACAGGTAGATCGTGATGTCGAGCACCGCGGGCATGCAGATCGGAACGGTCACCCGCGCCATCGTGCGCAGCAGTGAGACCTTGAGCGACGCGGAGACCGCCTCGAATTCGGCGTCGAGCTGCTTCAACGCCGCGGTGGCGGTGAGATGGCTGACCGTGTAGAAATGAGTGACCGAATTGACGACGAGGATGATCATCGTCGCGTAGATGAATCCGAGCGGATTGCCTTTCGCATTGAAGAAGAAGATGTAGGCGAGGCCGATCACGAGGCCAGGCACGGCCATCGGCAGCATGGCCATGAACTGCGCGACTCCGCGCCCCCACGCGAAACCGCGTGTCTTTTCGAGCAGATACGCGCCGAGGAAGACGACGAACGTGCCGATCACCGCGGTCCACGACGCCATGACGACCGAGTTCCAGTAGGCGTCCCATCCGTTGGTGTCGAAATCTCCGAACGCGTAATTCTTGAGCGTGAGCGCGAGATTGTACGGCCAGCGCGTGACGAAGGACGCCCATGCGGCCATCGCCAGAATCGCGAAGATCAGGCCGCCGACGACGGCGCAGAACGCGAACAGGCTCCAGTCGCGCCGCGGCGCGGGCTTGGGGATGAGCGGCACGGCGCGCGCCGACAGCAGCGCGACCTGGCGTCGCTGGATGATGCGGTCGGCCGCGAACGCGAACACCGCCGGAAGCAGCAGGACGAACCCGACCACCGCGCCCATCTCGAAATTCTGCTGGCCGATCACCTGCTTGAAGATATCGGTGGCGAGCACGTTGAAGCGGCCGCCGATGACCTTGGCGATGCCGAAATCGGTGATGACGAGGGTGAAGATCACGAAGCCCGCGCTGATCACGCCGTACTTGGCGCCGGGAAGCGTGACCGTGAAGAACACGCGCGTCTTGTACGCGCCCAGCGCATCCGCTGCCTCGTACAGCCGCGCGTCGGCCATCGACAGCGACGCGACGAGGATCATCAACGCGTGCGGGAAGCAATAGAAGACCTGCGAGATCACGATGCCGATGGGGCCATAGATGGTGCCGCCGAACATCAGGCCCTTGAGGAATCCCTGGTTGCCGAACAGGTAGATGAGCGAGATCGCCGGCAGCAGCGAGGGCGCCAGGATGGGAATCAGCGCCAGCGCCTGAAACAGGCCCCTCCAGCGCATGCGGCTGCGCTGCAGCGCATACGCGTAGACGAAGGCCAGCGGCAACACGATCGCCGTGGAAAGGAAGGCGATGAACAGGCTGTTCCACACCGATGCGAACAGCGCGGGGGTGGAAAAATACTGAACGTAGTTGGCGAGTCCGACGAAATCGCCGTTCTGGTTCTGGAAGCTCTTGGACAGGAGCCACCACAACGGCAGCACGAGCGTGACGAGCATCCAGCCGATCAGCAGGCAGATGCCCGCGCGCATCAGCAGGTCGTCGCGGTCGAGCCGGCGGCGCGTCGCCGGATAGGATGCGGCGGACGGTGCGGCCGCGCTCGTCATGGAAGGGCCCCCTTGGCGCTACGCGCCGTCCCCCCGGGGGGGAGCAATTCGCGCTTGGGGCTGCCCGGCGCGCTCATGGTTCCTGCGGCGCGCGGGGAAACACCCGGAGTCGATCCGGCGGCAGCGTGATCGGCATCTCCTTGCCTTCGGCGATCGCCAGATCGCGCACCACGTTGATGGAGAAATCGGCCAGCAGCGCCGGTTTCGCGTCGTCGATCGAAAGTTCCACGCGGCAGAAGGAGCCCAGGAACTCGATCGCCGCGATGCGCACGGTGAACGTGTTGGCGGCGGTGGCGACGACGTTCCGCACCACGACATCCTCGGGCCGGATCGCGAGCGTGACGTCATGGCCCGGCCCCGGGCGGATATCCAATTCGCACGCAAGGTCGATCTTCCCGAAACGCACGCGGCCGGGTCCCACGACGACGGCGGGCAGGAAGTTGGTGGTGCCGACGAAATCGGCGACGAACGCGCTGGCGGGTTTGCGGTACACCTCGGTCGGCGTGCCGACTTGCTCGATAACGCCCTGGTTCATCACCACGATGCGGTCGGCCATCGTCAACGCCTCTTCCTGGTCGTGCGTCACCATGATGGTCGTGACGCCGAGGCGCTGGTGCAGGCGGCGAATCTCGATCCGCAGGTAAGCCCGAACGCGGGCATCGAGCGCCGAGAGCGGCTCGTCCAGCAGCAGCAGGCCGGGCGACAGCGCCAGCGCGCGCGCCACCGCCACGCGCTGCTGCTGGCCGCCCGAAAGCTGCGCCGGATACTTGCGGCCCGACTCGGGCATTCCGACGAGCCGCAGCAGGTCGACCACGCGGTTTGCGATCTCGACCTTGGGCACGCCGTGGCTGACGAGGCCATATCCCACATTGGCGGCGACCGTCAGGTTCGGAAACAACGCGTACGACTGGAACACGATGCCGAAATCGCGCCCCGACGCCGGCAGCGCGGAGATGTCCTTGTCGGCCTGAAAGATGCGGCCCGAAGTCTGGATATCGAGTCCGGCAATGGCGCGCAGCAACGTCGTCTTGCCGCAGCCCGACGGACCCAGGAAGCACACGAATTCCCCCGGATAGATGTCGAGGGAAATGTCCTTCAGCGCGGCAAACGCACCGAACTGCTTCGTCAGCCGCTCGATGCGCAGGTAGGGGGCGCCAGACGGCTTGACGTTGTTTTCGGGCATGGTAACGAACGCGGCCCCCACCTCGCCGCTGGCGAAGGCGAGGGCCGCATCGGATTTACTCTCGTTGTGCGGCTTCGAACGCTATTTCGGCGCCGCCTTGCCGTCGTAGCGCTTGGTCCACTCCGCAAGAATCCTGTCCCGGTCCAAGCCCATCTTCACGAGATCGATCTTGGCCATCGCCGCGTCTGCGCTCGGCGGATAGTTCGGCGGCGCCGGGTTCAGGCCGGGATAGCCCACGATCGCGTAGTACTTGCCGTAGAGTTCATACGCCCCCTTGGTCACCGCGAAATCCGCGAGCTTCTGCGCCGCGGCAAGGTTCTTCGTGCCCTTCATGATCGCGGTGGCTTCCATGTCCCACGGCGCGCCTTCCTTGGCGAGAATGATGTCGATCGGGGCGCCGGCGGTCTTCTCCCGCGCGCCGCGCATGTCGAAGCCGATGCCGATCACGCGCTCGCCTTTCGCCGCCTGCACGCACGGGGCCGACCCCGAGTGGAGGTAGACGGCGATGTTCTGGTGCAGCTTGTCCATGAACTCCCACGCGGCCTTCTCGCCCATGATCTGGATCCACGCGTAGACCGCCTGGTACCCCGTGCCCGATGAAGCGGGGTGGGGCATGACGATGGAATCCTTGTAGACCGGATTGCCGAGATCGGTCCAGGCGACCGGCTTGGGCAGGTTCTTCTTGGCGCCCTCGACGGTGTTGTAGCACATCACTGCGAGCCACGCGTCGAGCCCGGTCCACGTCATCGGGCTCTTGCTGCTGCGGAACGTCGGCTTCACCTGATCTGCGCCCTTCGGCGTATAGGCTTCGAGCAGACCCATGGAGTCGAACTGATTGATCATCGACGCGCCGAGGCCCCAGATCACGTCCGCGCGGGGATTGTCCTTCTCGGCGATGACGCGCGCCCCGATCACCCCCGTCGAGTCGCGGACCCAGGCGATCTCGACGTCCGGGTTGGCGGTCTCGAACGCGGTCTTGTACGGGCCGAGTTGATCGTTCTCCAGCGCGGTGTAAACGGTGATCTTGGTTTTCTGCGCGAACGCCGGGCCGGCGATCAACGCCGATACGGCGACTGCCGCCACGCCCAGGATCAGGCTGCGAATCGTAGATTTGAACATTGCGTAAACTCCTCTCGCCGTGAAGTCGATTTATCCCGGGCGACCCGGCATCCCCCGGTCCAGACTTGCCCGCTCGCCATTCCACCCGAAACGGGCGGGGCAGTAAAGCAGGTTGCCGAATCTAGTATCAATCGATGGCCGACACAATCCCGGCGAAGGTCCCGCGGGTGCCCTTGGGAAAAGGCAGAGGCCTCGTCCGTCGACTGGTTGACGAAAAAGGGCAGCCGCCTCGCCGCATTCAGCGGCGGCATCGACGCGGCACGCCGGCTGCCCGCGCGGCGCCGGTCGCCCGGAGGTTGCGACGCAACTCCTTAACTCCCAACGCATGGGGGCGTCTTGGCACATCCTTTGCTTAGGATGGCCAATGCCCTCGGAGCCCCGCCGATAGAAGGGTTATCGGCACGGGCACCGGAAACTTTAGTTTTTTTTGATCGGCTGGAACGGGCATCGAGTCGGGCGCTCCTTTCACCCATAAATGAAAGACGAGGCAATGGAAATGACGACGCTCCACCGCAACTTCCTGGCCATGGCGACCGCCGCCTCCCTGGGCGCCGCGATGATCCCGGGCACCGCATCCGCGGGGACGGCGACGACAGCATTGGCGGTCAGCGCCACTGTGGTCAACAACTGCACGATCACGACGGCGCCATTGGCCTTCGGCACCTACGACACGGTCGGCGGTGCCGCCCTGAACGGCACGGGCACGGTGACCGTGGCTTGCACGTCGGGCGCGACGTCGACGATCGGCTTCGCCCTTGGCGGCCACGCCTCAGGCTCGGTGCGCCGCATGTCGGACGTCGCCGTCGTGAACTTCCTGAGCTACGAAATCTACCAGCCGCCCAGCAACACGCCGGGCGCCGCGTGCTCGTTCCCGGGCACGACAGTCTGGGGTACGGCTGGAGCCAACCTGCTCTCGCTCAGCGCGGCGCCGTCCAAGGCCGGCCGCACGTACAACATCTGCGGCACCATCAACGCGGGTCAGGACGTTCCGGCTGGCGGATACAGCGACACGGTCAACGCGACAGTCACTTTCTGATCGGAAGGGCGGGAAGCGCGCCGCGTCCCGCTCGGGCGCGGTGTGCGCCCCGGGGATCCTTCCGCCTCCGCCGGAGTCCCGACATTCAAGCGGGATCCGGTCGCCGGCAGGCCGACACGAACGTACAATGTGTGTGGTCTCGCGCCTCCCGGCCAGTACGTCGGGAAGATTCCCGCTCCGTTACGGTTCCCGCACCTGTCAACTTTCGAGCGCGACGGCGTCGAGCCGTCGCTCCGCACGATGAAACGCTTGCTTCGCTGGGCGATCGTAGCCTTCGCTCTCAATGTGTCCGGCGCCGCCATGGCGGGGTCGTTCCAGGTGAATCCCATCCGCATCGACCTTCGCGCCGGCGCGACGACGGGCACGATGACCCTGCGCAACGACGGTGACGCACAGGTCGTCGTCCAGACTTCCGTCCTCGCGTGGACGCAGGACAATGGCAAGGACATCTACGCCGAGACCGCGGGCGCATTGGTCGCCCCTCCGATCGCGACGATTCCTCCGGGCGGCGAGCAGATCCTGCGCGTGGGATTGCGCGGCGCGCCCGACCCGGCGCGCGAGCTTTCATATCGTGTATTCGTGCAGGAGATCCCGCCGCCGCCGCAACCGGGGTTCACGGGGCTGCGGGTCGCGTTGCGCCTCGGCATCCCGGTGTTCGTCGCCCCGCTGGCCGCACCGACGCGCGCGATCGACTGGTCCGCGCAACAATTGCCCGACGGCATGCTGCGGCTCGTCCTTTCCAACCGCGGCAACACACACCTGCAGATCACGGATTTCGCGCTCTTTGCCGGAGATGCTCCTGCGCCGGTCGCCTCCGACGTGCAGCTTGCCTACGCGCTCGCCGGGCAATCGCGCGAGTGGACGCTGCGCGTGTCCCCCGACCGCATCGCCGCGCAGTCGTCGCTGCGCGTGCGTGCCCAGACCGATGCCGGAGAGATCGAAGCGACGGTTCCGCTCCGACGCTAGGCGCGCCTGCGTCCTCGCCCTGCTGCTTGCGCCGGTCTCGTTTCCCGCGTTCGGGGAGCGCCTGTCGCTCGCCGCCGCGCAGGAGGCGCAAAGTGCGCGCGCCGAGGAGGAGCTGCTGCTGTCGGCCGACGTCAATCGCGAGGACTTCGCGGAGCCGGCGCCGGTCGTTCGGCTCGCGAACGGGCAGTTCCTGGTCGAGGACACCACGCTGCGAAAATGGCGCATGATCGTGCCGCCGGTGGCACCCATCGTGCGCGGCATGTCCCGCCTCTACCCGCTGGATGCGATTGCCGGCATCGTCGTCCGCTACGACGCCGCGGCGCAGCACCTGTCCATCATCGCGCCTGCGATCGCGTTCGATCCCAGCGTCGTGCGCAGCGTCGGCTTCAGATACCCGACGCCGACTCCGCCGCCATGGGGCGGTTTCGTGAACTACGCGGCCGTCGGACAGCGCGGCGGCGGATTCACCGACTACGGGGCGCAACTGGAGGCCGGCGCGTTCAGCAGCCACGGCGTCCTCGTCGCCGGCGTGCTGGCGCAGAGCAACGATACCCGCAAGGGCGCCACGCGGCTCGACACCACGTACACGCGCGACTTCCCGGCCCGGCTCGAGTCGCTGCGGGTCGGCGACACGACGACGCAGGCGGGCGCATGGGGCCGTGCGGTGCGCGTCGGCGGCGTGCAGTGGGGCACGGATTTCGGCCTGCAGCCCGGCTATTCGCCCTATCCGACGATCACGGCGGGCGGGCAGGCGGCGCTGCCGTCGACCGTCGACATCTTCATCAACAACGCGCTGGTCGCGCAACGGCCCGTGCCGCCGGGCCCGTTCTCGATCACCAACATCCCGACGGTGAGCGGCGCCGGCACGACGCAGGTCGTCGTGCGCGACCTGCTGGGACGCGAGACCGTCGTCACGCAGACGTTCTACGGCGCGACCGACCTGCTGCAACCGGGGCTGTCGCAGTACTCGATCGCCGCCGGCTGGGAGCGCGACAACTTCGGCAGCGCCAGCAACGACTACGGCCGCCCGGTGGCCACCGGCCTGTGGCGCCACGGCTTCACGTCGACGCTCACGGGAGAGGTCCGCGGCGAGGCTTTGCGCGAGCAGGGCGCCGCGGGCGCATCGGTTTCAGCGCTCTTCCCGAGCGTCGGCGTGCTGAGCGGCACGCTGGCCGGCAGCCACGCCCGCGGCGCCGGCACGGGCGCGCTCGTCGGCGTCGCGTTCAACCGGCAGACGAACGATGCGTCGGTCAGCGTGAGCGCGCAATGGACGACCGACGCGTTCCGCCTCTCGGGCACGGGCAACGGTTCGGAGATCCCGGAGCTGCAGGCCGCGGCCACCGTCGGTTACGCGTTCGGTCGCTACGGCTCGCTCAACGTCGGCTACGTGAACCAGCGTTTCCATCAGCGTCCGGCCACCGGCCAGCCGGATCCGGTGCCGGCGGTCGGGCCGTCAACCGTATCGCGCAACAGCCAGTTCGGCACGATCGCCTATACCCTCGCCCTTCCGCTCGGCGCGGCGATCAACCTCGTCGCGCTGCGCAGCTTCGGCAGCGAGCGGGAAACGATTGTGACCGCAACGCTGACGATTCCCTGGGGCGCCGCCCAAAGCGCGAGCCTGAGCCAGACCTCGCGCCGCGGCGCGTCGAACGGCAACTCCGATTTCACGCAAGTGACGCTTCAGCGCAATCTTCCGATCGGTGAAGGCTGGGGCTACCGCCTCGTCGGTCAGACCCCGGGCGACTACCAGGCCAGCATCGCCGCGCAGAACAATTACGCGGGATATTCGCTGGAGGGGGCGCGGTTCCAGGGCCAGGACAGCGTGCGCGCGTCGCTGTCGGGCAGCCTTGGGTTCATCGCGGGGCGGGTGTTCGCGGCGCGCGAGCTCACCGACAGCTTCGCGCTGGTCCGCGTCGACGATTTTCCGGGCGTGGGCGTGCTGCTCGACAACCAGCGCGCGGGCCGCACCGACTCCGACGGCTACGCGGTATTGCCGCGCCTGCGGGCCTACGACATCAACCGCGTGTCGATCGATCTGCAGGACCTGCCGCTCGACGCCGAGATGGGAAGCCTCAGCGTCGATGCCGTGCCGTACTATCGCAGCGGCATACTGGTCGATTTTCCGGTGCGGCGTGCGCGTGGGGCCACGTTCAGGCTCATGCTGGAGACCGGCGAGCCGATGCCCGCCGGCGCGATCGTCCGGATCGTCGGGAGCGAAATGCCGTTTCCGGTGGGGCTGGGCGGCGCGGCGTACGTCGCCGGACTCGGGCGCGAGAACCGCCTGAGCGCGAGCTGGAGCGGCGCAAGCTGCGAATTCGATTTGCCGTTGATGGCGACGCCTGATCCGCTCCCGGATCTCGGCACCGTCGTCTGCCGGGGAGTGAGGAAATGAGCCTGAAGGCCGCGCGTTGCCGCGCTCTCGTTCGCGGGCTGGTTCCGCTCGCGTTGCTGCTCGTGCCGCCAGCGGCATCGGCCGTCACCTGCGGCGTGAGCACGGCGGGACTTCCGTTCGGGAACTACGACGTCTTCAGCGCGACGCCGCTCACGTTGACGGTCAGCGTGACGATCACGTGCACGCGCCAGAGCAGCGACGCCAACCCTGTCGCGGTTTCGATCGTCACGGCGCTGTCGACGGGCTCGAGCGCGAGCTACGCCAACCGCACGATGCGCAACGGCATCAACATTCTCAACTATAACGTGTTCACGTCGAACACCTACGTCACTCCGTGGGGCGACGGGTCGGCCACGTCGGCCACGCAATCGGCCTCCATGTCGCTCAGCAAGGCCAGCCCGACGCTGGCGCGCACGCTCACGGGCTGGGGCCGCGTGCCGGCGCTGCAGGACGTCGTCGCCGGACCCTACACGGACACGTTGACCGTCACCGCGACCTTCTGAGAGTCGAGCGGCGAACCGCCGCTAGAGCGGGTGCGCGGACAGGGCGAGCGGCCACGGGTAGACGCCCGGCGCCACGTCCCGTTCGAGATAAAAGCGGTACGACATCGACGTGGGGGTCTCGCGCGTTGGGCTCCCGCGCGCGACGATCGCGCCGCCTTCCGGGCCGAGCGAAACCGTGCCGGACGGCAGCGTGACCTCCACCGAGCGGAAGATCTGCAGGCGTGGGTTGACGTCGATCCGGTAGCCGGCGCGGCTCGTCGTCTTCACCTTGAACTGCGAGGCCGACGGCGCGTCGATGTAGCCCTTGTCGATGTCTGCCTGCGTGATCGATAGCTGCGCGGTCTGGTGCTCGAGCTGCATCACCGCGACAAGCGGCACGGTGGCGCCGACCGACAGCATGCCGCGCGACGTGCCCGTTGTCGCATCACTCGCGCCGAACACGGCCGCCGTGGTCACGGTGGCGATCGCGGCCGCGCGAAGCGGGTGGCCCGCGCGCTTCGGACGGGGTTCTCGCGCAGCCGTTGCCGAGGGTCCGGCCGCGCGATCCGCGGGGAAACCGGCACCGGCGAGCTGCGCTCGTGCGCGCAGGCCGAACGGACGAAAAGGACGTGGAGGCATGGAACCTCGTCGCTGGCCCGGCGCGGGCGTCCTCCGCGCGCGGGCGCGCAGCCGAGCCGCCGAATACACCGGGCTTCACTGAACGTTTCGGCGCCCGAGCGGCAAACTTGAGGATTCATCCGGACGATTTGCCGGGCGGCCGCGCGCGGCGTCATCGTGCGCACGCGATGACGAAAACACTCGGTTGCTTCGTTAGCAAGGCCTGGGCCGAAGGATCGAAATTCTCGGCCAATCAAATACTTTCGGTTGCGCATCGCCGAATTCGCGAAGGTCCGTGGTGCCGGCTGTCAAAATCGCCGACAAGTTTCGGGAGTACGGCGGCCGGCCTACACGCTGCGCCGTGCCGCGCGTCTCTGTCGCCGGCCGGTATCGCCGCCGCCGGCGACCTTGATCTGCGGCAGCTCCACCGCGGCGCGCAGCCGTGGATACGGCGCCGTCAGGTGCGGGATCGCCATTGCCTCGACGAAAAACTCCTGGAACCGGGGCTCGACGGCCGTCTCGATCTTTTCGACGCGACGCACGAGCTGCTCGATTTCGCCGCGCGCGCGCTGGTCGAGGAGTGCGATGCGGGCGCCGGTGCCGGCGGCATTGCCGGCCGAGCTGACGCAATCGAGCGCGCAGTCGGGAATCATGCCGAGCACCATCGCGTACTTGACGTCGATGTGGCTGCCGAATGCGCCGGCGAGCCGGATGCGATCGACGTGGTCGACGCCCATGCGCTCCATCAGCAGCCGGACGCCGGCGTACAGCGCGGCCTTGGCGAGCTGGATCGCGCGGACGTCGTTCTGGGTGATGCGCAACGCCGCGCGGCCGTCGGTGCCGCCGTAAAGGTCGTACGAGAACGTCCGCGCGTCCGGGCGACAGCGGGCGCTGCGTTCGGCGAGGCTGCCGTCGCTGATGCCGTCGTGCCGGATCGCGCCCGCGAGATACAACTCGGCGATGACCTCGATGATGCCCGAGCCGCAGATGCCGGTGACGCCGGTCGCGGAAGTGGCCTCGGCGAAGCCCGGCTCGTTCGACCACAGATCGCAGCCGATGACCTTCACGCGCGGCTCGAGCGTCGCGGGATCGATGCGCACGCGCTCGATGGCGCCGGGGGCGGCACGCTGCCCGCAGCTGATCTGCGCGCCCTCGAAGGCGGGCCCGGTCGGGCTGGAGCATGCGAGCAGGCGCTTGTGATTGCCGAGGACGATCTCCGCGTTGGTCCCGACGTCGACCAGCAGCGTCACTTCTTCGGACAGATCGGGGCGTTCGGCCAGCACGACGCCGGCGGCATCGGCGCCGACGTGGCCGGCGATGCACGGCAGCACGTAGATGCGCGCGTTGCGATGGATCGCGAGGTCGATCTCGGTCGCCCACAGCGTCAGCGATGCGTCGGTCGACAGTGCAAAGGGCGCGCCGCCCAGCTCGACCGGGCTGATGCCGAGCAGCAGATGATGCATGATCGGGTTGCCGACGAAGGTCGCCTCGAGGATGTCCTCGCGGGCGATGCCCACCTGGCGCGCGACGTCGGCGGCGAGCTCGTTGATCGCGGCGCGAACGGCGTCGGTCATGTCCTTCTCGCCGCCGGGATTCATCATCACGTACGAAACGCGGCTCATCAGGTCTTCACCGAAGCGGATCTGCGGGTTCATCGCGCCGGCGGCGGCCACGACCTCGCCGCTCGCGAGGTCGCACAGATGCGCGGCGATCGTCGTCGAGCCGACATCGACCGCGATGCCGTACACGCGCTCGCGAAAACCGGGCCATACCGCGATGATCTGGGTGCCCGCGTGCACCGCCACCGTCACTTTCCACGCGCCTTTGCGGAGCGCGGGCTGCAGCTGCTGCAGGACCCGCACGTCGCAGGCGAGGCCGGTCAGCCGCCACTCGAATTCGAGCGCGTCCTCGAGGCGGCGAAGGTCGCCGGACGGATCGTGCATGTCGGGCGGCTGCACTTCGACGTAATGCAGGCGAACGACCGGGTCGAGCTCGATGTCGTGCGCTTCGGCGGCCTTGCGCACGACCTGGCGGTGGACCTGGCTGTCCGGCGGGACGTCGATGACCACGTCGCCCAGCACCTGCGCCGAGCAGGAGAGCCGGCGCCCGGACGCCATCGGCTGGGTGCCGGAATATTGCCGCTCGACGGGCCCGAACGGCGACAGGTTCGCGGCGCGCGACGTCACGCCGTGCTTCGCGAATTCGCCTTCGGCCAGCACGATCTGGCAGCGGCCGCACATTCCCCGCCCGCCGCACACCGAATCGATGTCGACGCCCAGCGAACGCGCCGCCTGCAGCACCGGCGTGCCGAGGGGGAAGCGGCCCCGCCGGCCCGAAGGCGTGAAGACGACGAGCGCGTCCTTGTGGCTCATGCGCGCCGCCGTTTGCCGACCTCGCGCCGCCCGCGTCCCATTTCGCCATCGGCGCCGATCGTCGGGGCCTCGCGGAACCTGCGGATCCACTGCATGCAGTCGGGATCGTGGCCCATCATCACGTCGGCGGCGAGGCAGGCCCGGACGATTTCCTCGTGCATCGGATTGGTGATCGCGGACGTCATCCCGGCGCCGATCGCCATCGTGAGGAAAGCGGCGTTGATTCCGTTGCGCTGCGGCAGGCCGAAGCTCACGTTCGATGCGCCGCAGGTGGTGTTGACCTTGAGTTCGGTGCGCAGCCGATGCACCAGTCGCATCACCTGCACGCCCGTCTGATTGACGGCGCCGATCGGCATCACGAGCGGGTCGACGACGATGTCGGATACGGGAATGCCGTGATCGGCGGCGCGCTCGACGATCTTTTTCGCCACGGCGAAACGGACGTCCGGGTCCTGCGAGATTCCCGTTTCGTCGTTGGAGATCGCGACTACCGCGGCGCCGTACTTCTTTACCAGCGGCAGCACGGTCTCGAGGCGGTCTTCCTCGCCGGTCACCGAATTCACCAGGGGCTTACCTTTGTAGACGGCGAGCCCCGCCGCCAGCGCGGCGACGATCGACGAGTCGATCGAGAGCGGCACGTCGGTGATCGATTGGACCAGCTCTATCGTGCGCGCCAGGATCGCCGGCTCGTCGGCGAGCGGAATGCCGGCGTTCACGTCGAGCATGTGCGCGCCCGCGGCGACTTGCGCGATCGCGTCCGCCTCGACGCGGCTGAAGTCGCCCGCGGTCATTTCCGCGGCCAGGATCTTGCGCCCGGTTGGGTTGATGCGCTCGCCGATGATCACGAACGGCCGCTCGAAGCCGATCACGACCTCGCGGGTGGCGGAACTGACGACGGTGTCGGTCATGAGGCTGCCCCTTGCAGTTGAAGGTCGTGGTCGCGTCGGGGGTGCCAGGGCGTGCGGCCGTCGAGCACGCCGGAGCTCGCGATGACTTCGGCCACCGCCTCCTCCTGGCGATAGGCCATCACGTGAACCCCGCTCACACCCTTGATCCGACGTATTTCCTGGATGAGCTCGACGCAAATCCTGCGTCCCTCCAGCGCCGGTTTATCGGCACCGGCCATGCGCCTGACGATGTCGTCGGTGATATGGATTCCCGGCACGTGCGTGCGCATCCACTCGGCGGCCTTGGCCGAGCGCAGCGGCCCCACGCCGACGAGTATGAAGACCCGGTCGAGCAAGCCCAGGTCATCCACGCGCCGCATGAACTCGGCGAGGCGCGGCACGTCGTAGCAATACTGCGTCTGGATGAACTGCGCGCCCGCGGCCACCTTCTTGGCAAGGCGTTGCGGGCGCCACTCGTACGGCGGCGCGAACGGATTTTCCGCGGCGCCGAAGAACACGCGCGGCGCGAAGGTCAGCTTCCGGCCGCTCTGGAAACGGTGTTCGTCGCGGAGCGTCCGGCCGATTTCGAGCAGCGTCATGCAATCGAGATCGAATACCGGCTTCGCCTGCGGATGATCGCCGGTCTCGACGCCATCGCCCGTGAGGCACAGCATGTTGCACACGCCCATCGCCGCACCGCCCAGGATGTCGCCCTGTATCGCGATGCGATTGCGGTCGCGGCAGGAAATCTGCATCACCGGCGCGTAGCCGACGCGCGTCAGCAGCGCGCAGACGGCGAGGCTCGACATGTGGCAGTTGGCGCCGCTGCCGTCGGTGGCGTTGATCGCGTCGACGCAGCCGTCGAAGACGCGGGCCCGGCGATAGACGTCCTCGGGATCGGCGGAGTCCGGCGGATCGAGCTCGGTCGTCACCGCGAACACGCCGGCGCGGAGCACGCGCTCGAGCCGGCCCGGCGAAGTGTGCCCCGGAAGAATCGGCAGCGGATACCCCGGCACCGGCTCGTCTTCGAATTTCACGTCGATGCTCCGGCCCCCTCGCGCGCGACCGCGAGCCACGACGAGCGCCCCTGCCGGCGCTGGTCGAGCGCGAACTGCACGACCCGGATCGCGGCGTCGCCCGCGCGCATCCGCTGGCTGCCGGCAACCGCCTCGACCCACACGCAGATCATCTCCGGATCCACTTCGCAGTGACCGTTGGCGCGGACGCCGCCGCACGGGCCATTGCGAAGGCTCTTCGGGCAATTCATCGGGCACGACATGCCCGTCGAGCCCAGCACGCACTGGCCGCACATCCGGCAATCGAACAGGAGCCCTTTGACGGCCTTCTCGACGGCCGCGACCGGCTTCTCCACGCGCTCGTAGCCGATCCGCTGCCAGAACGGATGGAGCGCCACCAATGCGCGCTCGAACACGCGATAGCACGCGTCCAATCCGCGGGCGTGGCGCACCGACCAGCGGCGCGCGGCATAGCTCATTGGTGCACCCTTGGCGCTGCGCGCCTTCCCTCCGAGAGGGAGCAATTCGCGCCTTGGGACGGCCCGGCGGCGCTCATGGTCCGCCCGGTGCGCCGGGGCTCGCCGGCGCGGCGTCCTCCGCCACCCCGTGGGCGCGAATGAGGCGCTCGAGATCGGCGTCGCTGTAGCGCGCTTCCAGCCGCGCGGCTTCGGCGCCGGCCTCGGTCGCGAGGTCGTCGCCGCATTCGCGCAGCTCGCTTCGCTTCCAGTCCGCCAGATACGCGTCCGAGCTGCCCTTGCCGGCGCGCATCGCGGCGCGGTCGACCGCTTCCTGGAACCGCTGCGAGAGCGGCGCCTTCGCGGTCTCGCGACCCCGCTTCGCGATCACCTGGGCGGGGATGTCCCGCCACGAAATGAGGATCAGCCTGGCCACACCGGGACCCCGGCGCGCACCGCGCCCAGGCTCCGTTCGAGCCCGCCGTAGCCGGTGCGGCGAAATTCGAACGCGAGGCCCAGGCGTTCGGCCGCAAGCCGCGCGCCGGCGATGCGTTCGGGCGAGGGCGCCTGCGCCAGATAGACGAGGCGCCGGTAGTGGGCGAAGACCTGCCCGGCCAGTTCCGGATGACGGTCGAGGCCCAGACCGCGAATCACCAGGCGATCGAAATGTCGCAGCAGGAAATCGGTGACGTAGAACGTGCCCGGCTCTTCATCGGCAAGGGCGGCGAAGTCGCCCGCGCCCGCGAAGAACTCGTAACAGTGGGCGCCGGGGATCCGCTCGCAGTTCTCCTGCGCGAGCATCGCGTCGAGCTCGCCACCGGTGCCGCAATCGCCGTACGCGACGAAGATCGACGCGTAGCGGCCGCGGTTCGCGACGATCTTTTCGCGTACTGCCGCGGTGATGCGCTGCGGCGTGTTGTGAAGCTCCGCGGGCAGGCACTGCACGTCGAGGTGCGCCCAGCCGTTCGCATCGCGCAGCGCCATGATCTCGCGGGCGAGCGCGCCGCAGGCGATCACGAGGGCTTGTTCGCGCCGGCCCATCGGATGACCGCGCCGTTCAGGCCGCGGCCCGGGCCGCGCGGCGGGCGGCGATCAGCGATTTCGCCGTTTCCACCGCAATCGCCGCGTCGCGGCAGTAGGCATCGGCGCCGACGGCCTTGCCGAAGGCTTCGTTCAACGGCGCGCCGCCGACCAGCACGATGTAGTCGTCGCGGATGCCCTGGTCCTTCATCGTGTCGATCACGACTTTCATGTAGGGCATCGTGGTCGTGAGCAGCGCCGACAGGCCGAGGATATCGGGCTTGTGCTTCGCCAGCGCGTCGAGGTATTTCTCGACCGGATTGTTGATGCCGAGGTCGATCACTTCGAAACCGGCGCCCTCCATCATCATCGCGACGAGGTTCTTGCCGATGTCGTGGATGTCGCCCTTGACCGTGCCGATCACCATCTTGCCGATGGGCTCGATGCCGGATTCGGCGAGCAGCGGCCGCAGGATCGCCATCCCGCCCTTCATGGCGTTGGCGGCCAGCAGCACCTCGGGCACGAACAGGATCCCGTCGCGGAAGTCGACGCCGACGATGCGCATGCCTTCGACCAGTGCGTCGTTGAGGACGCGGTCCGCCGCCCAGCCGCGGCCGAGGAAGATGCGCGTGGCTTCCTCGACTTCCTCCTTGAGCCCGTTGTAGAGGTCGTCGTGTACCTGCTCGGTCAGCTCCTCGTCGTTGAGGGCAGCGAGGTCGAAATCTTCTTCAGTGTCGTCGGGCATCGGGTCCTCTCACTCGTCGCTTGCCGGAACGCACCCGGCCCGGGCACGAGCGACCATCGCCCGAATGGTAGTCGGCGCCCCCGGGCGCTGCTGATGGCCGAGCGACCCAAGGTTGTCGCCAAACGACACCGGTCGGCTTCCCGGATACACTGCGTGCTGCGTCGCGGACCGGCGGCTCAGGAACGGAACAGGACGGAAGGGAACGGAAATGATGAACTACGGATACCACAGTCTATTGGGCCTGCTGATACTGGCGGGTGATATCTGGGCGATTCTCAATATCTTCCAAAGCTCCGCTTCCAATGAGAGGAAATTGCTCTGGACGATCGTGGTGGTGCTGTTGCCGGTGCTGGGGTTGATCCTGTGGTACTTCCTTGGCCCCCGGGGAGGCAAGGCGTAGCGCCGCGTTCAGGGTGCGCGCCGGGTAATGCAAGTGCGGCGGCGGCACGCATCGACGCGCGGAGAAGCTACCGCGCCTGGACGCCCGCACCGCCGATGTACATGCGGTTCCAGGTCGGGCTGATCGTGATCTCGTTGATGCACACGTGAGGCGGTTGCTCGGCGACCCAGCGAATCGCTTTTCCAAGGTCGTCGGGCTGGAGCATCCTGGCCCGCTCCTCCGGCGATGGCGGCACGGGACGACGGTCCAGAATCGGCGTCGCCACCTCGGCCGGACAGAGGGCGCATGCGCGGATGCCGTTGACGCATTCCTCCATGTTGAGGGTCTCGGTCAGCGCGATGACCGCACGCTTGCTCCCGTTGTAGGCGGCGCCCGCCAACGCCAACGTGTACTTGCCTGCCCAGGACGCGATGTTGATCACCAGGCCCTCCCTGCGCGCGCGCATCGATGGCAGCACCGCCTGCGTGCAGTAGAACGTGCCGTCGAGGTTGACGCGGATGACCTGGTCCCAGCTCTCGACGGTTTGATCGCGCCACGAGCGCTTCGGGTTGTTGAGGCCCGCGCTGTTGACCAGGACATCCAGCTTGCCGTGACGAGCGAGGATGGCCTGCGCCGCGCGTTGCGCCGACGCCGCGTTGCTCACGTCGAGCGCTTCGACTTCGGCCTTTCCGCCTGCGTCGCGGATGGAACCCGCTTCGCGCTCCAGCACTTCGGCGCGCCGCCCCGACATGACCACCGTCGCGCCCGCGGCAGCCAGTTGCTGCGCGCCCGAGAGTCCGATGCCGGTACCCGCTCCGGTTACCCAGGCCACCTTCCCGTTGAGTGCACCCATCAAGACCCTCCCATTGAATGTTCCGAAATCATTCCGCGGGCCGTGGCGATCGAATCACGCGAAGCCCATCCGGTCCAGGAACGACCGCCAGCGTGGATCGCCGTGCAGCGGCGACAGGAACGTGTCCGTCGCGGCGTAGGACACTCCCGGGTCGTGCTGCACATAGGCTCGCTCGAGCCATTCGAACGCCTTCTCGACCTCGTTCCGGTACGCGTAGACCTCGGCGACCTGGTACGCGGCCGTCCAGCCGAACCCGTCGATCAGCGCCTGTAACGCGGCATCCGATTCCGTCGGGTTCCCCAGCGCGTGCCGGATCATTGCGAAGGCCACGTTGCGGAAGACGTCGTGCGACTCGGCTTCGGCCAGAACCAATCCCTCCTGGCCGCGCCCCTGCAACAGGCGCACGATCGCCAGGAACGCATGGCTCAGACCGCCGTTCGGGCTGAGTTCGAGCGCGACCTGAAAAGCCGCTGCCGCGTCGTCCAGGCGCTCGGCCATGAGATAAATCATTGCGGCCTGGCGATGCGTACGCGTCGAAAGGGGGTCGAGCTCGATCGCCTTGCGAATCAGTTCCAGGGCCTTGTCGTACTGGCCCAGAATTCTCGCCAGCCCAGCCGCCGCGCGCAGCGCGTGGGCGTCGCCGGGCGCGAGCTCCAGCGCGCGCCGGAACGATGCGTCCGCCGCGCTCCAGTTCCAGTCATGGCTTTCGAGCACAAGGCCGAGCTCGATGTGGCCCTCGGCCAGGTCCGGAGCCAGGGTGAGGGCGTGTTGGGCGGCCTCGCGGGCGCGCTCGAAGCCTTCGTCGATCGGCGCAAACCCGTATCCCGCCTGCACCTGGTAAATCCGCGACAGCCCCGTCCATGCCAGCGCAAAATTCGGATCGATCGCCAGTGCCCGCCGGAACAGATCGATCGCCTTGTCGGTGTCCGCCTGCGTGGTCCGCTCCCCGAAGAACTTCCCCTGCAGATAGAGTTGGAAGGCTTCGGCGTTATCGCTGCGCCCGGTGGCGGCCTGGCGCACGTCGGCCGCCGCCGACGTGCCGGCCGTGGTCTCGGCCGTCTCCCCCAGCAGCGCCGCACGCAGCTCCTTGACCACCGATTGCGCGATGTCGTCCTGCACGGCGAAGATGTCGTCGAGCTCGCGGTCGTACGTCTCCGACCACAGATGCGAATCCGACGCGACCTGGATCAGCTGCACGGTGATGCGCACGCGCTTGCCGGACTTGCGCACGCTGCCTTCGAGCACCGTCGCCACGTTGAGTTTCTGTGCGACCGTCGGGATGTCGACATCCTTGCCTTTGAACGAGAACGCCGACGTCCGCGACGCGACGCGCAGGCCGCGGATCTTCGCCAGCATGTTCAGCAACTCTTCCGACAGCCCGTCGGCGAAGTACTCGTTCTCCTCGTCGCGGCTCATGTTGACGAACGGCAGCACCGCGATCGATGGCATTTCTCGGGCAGGCGCCGCGGCCGCAGGCGCTGCCGCCGGCAGGACGCGTGGCGGCGCGACCGGCAACGGCGGCGCAGCACCCCCCGACAGCAGCCGCTGCACGCGCCCGGCAAACGCCGCCGGCGCCTCGCCCGCGGGCAGGTGCGTCCATTGCACCTCCCGGAATTTCTCCGGCACGCGGGCATTCACGTCGATCGTGGCGTCGATTACGACTGGAAGGAGGAATGCCCTGTCCTCGGCCATGTCCAGCGTGCGGTTCACCGCGAGATTCCATTCGCGGCGGAAGTAGCCCTCCTCGCGCGCCTGCGTGTTGGCCGAGATCACCGGCACGAACAGCGCGCATTCCTTGATCTGCCTGCGGATCGACGCATCCCACGCGTCGCCCCCGCGCAGCGCGCTCTGGTCGAACCACACGTTGAGGCCGACGGCGCGCAGCGCGTCGCAGATGCGCCGGGCGGCCTCCGAGTCCTGCGACGCGTAGCTCAGGAAAATGGCTCTGGTCGTGACGCTCATGCGGGGTCGAATCGGAGATCGAGGTTGCTGTCGAGGGCAGCCAGGGTTGTCATGCCTCGGAGGATGGCCGCTCCGATTCTCACCCAGTTCGCCTTGGGCCGGCAATCATCGAGGGAAAAAACCGGTCGACGGGCTGTCCGGCGGACATTTAAGTCCCGGAATATTGCCGGACGAGCGCTGTTGCCCGGGATTGGCGCGCCGTGGCAGGCTACGCCGGCCTTGCCAGATACCCTGTCTTCAGGAGAATGCCGGATGCGTATCACCCACCTGCTCGCCTCGTTCGCGGTCGCTGCCGCTGTCAATTGGCCCGCGTCGGCGCAGACGCCGGCGACCCCCGTCGCGCCGCCGCCGTTCGCGACGACCAAGGTCACCGACAACGTCTACGTCTTCCGCTACGGTGGCCACCAGTCGATGTTCATCGTGACCCCGGACGGGGTGATCGCGACCGACCCGATCTCGCTCAAGCGCCCCGCGGCGGCGTACATCGCGGAGATCCGGAAGATCACGCAGGCGCCGATCAAGTACGTGGTCTACAGCCACCACCACTACGACCACATCGCCGGCGGCAAGCCGTTCAAGGACGCCGGCGCCACGTTCATCGCGCACAGGAACGCGCAGGCGCACCTGGCGCGGCTGAAGGACCCGGACGTGGTGCTCCCGGACTAGGTCGTCGACGAGCGCAGCACGATCGAGCTGGGCGGCTCGCGGCTCGATCTGCTCTACGTCGGGCGCAACCATTCGGACAATTCGCTCGTCATGTACCTGCCAAGGGAAAAGATCATCTTCGCCGTCGATTTCCTCTGGCTCGGCACGATCGCGTTCCGCGACCTGCCCGATAGGTTCATCCCGGACTGGTTCGATTCGCTCGACCGCGTGCTCGCGCTCGACTGGGAGCGGATGATCCCGGGCCACCCGGGTCCCGGCGGCCGGCTCGGAACCAAGGACGACGTGCGATTCAACAAGGAGTACCTGACCGACGTGTCCAACGCGGCGAAGGAGCTGGCGGACAAGGGCCAGTGCCTCAACGACGACGCGATGCGGGCCGTCAAGCTGCCGAAGTACGAGAACCTGGGCATGTACAACGTGTGGCTGTTCGGCAACGTCGAGCGCTTCTGCGAATACTGGGGGCGCGGCTACTAGACGGGCGACAGGCCCATCGAGCCGCCCGACGAGTCAGGGTGAACCCGGCCGTTGGATGGCCCCGTTACCGCGCCATCTGCCGCTCGGCGCTGGGGGGATATCCGAAGAGGCTCCGGTAGCATTTGGAGAAATGCGGCGGCGACTGGAAGCCGCAAGCGATCGTGATGTCCATGATCGACATCGGCGTCTGCAACAGCAGTTCGCGTGCGCGCCGCAGCCGTAATTCGAGGTAATACCGCGTCGGCACCAGGTTGAGGTGCCGCTTGAACAGCCGCTCGACCTGCCGCCGGGACACGCCGACGGACGCCGCAAGCTCGTCGAGCGACATCGGCTGCTCGATGTTCGCTTCCATCAGGGCCGCCGCCTTGATCAGCGTCTCGTGGAAGTGCCCGACCTGGGCTTGCAGCGGAATGTGCTGCCGGTCGCGGTCGTTGCGAATGCGATCGAGGATGAATTGCTCGGAGATCAACGGCGCGATATCGCCGCCGAGGTGGTCCTTGATCATGTTGAGCATCAGATCGAGCGGCGCGACGCCGCCCGAGCACGTGAATCGATCGCGGTCGATCGAGAAGAGCTGGTCGGTGAAGTCGATCCGCGGAAATTCCTCCCGCAGCGCCGACATGTTCTCCCAGTGAATCGCCACCTTGTACTTGTCGAGCAGGCCGGCCTTGGCGAGCGCGTAGCCACCTGTGCAAAGCGATCCAAGATCGACGCGGCGCTGCGCCAGCCGCCGCAGTGCGCCGAGCAGCCCGGGCGTGACCGCCCGCTGGACGTCGGTGCCCCCGCAGACGAAGATGACGTTCACGGGCCCGACGTTGTCGAGCGCCACCGTCGGCGTCAGCGAAAGTCCGTTGCTGGCGGCGACGGGCTGGCCATCCAGGCTGACGATCGACCACTCGTAGGCCCCACGCCCGCAGATGCGGTTGGCCATGCGCAGGGGTTCGACCGCGCTCGTGAGCGCGATCATCGAGTAGTTCGGCAACGTCAGGAAGCCGAACCGGCGCTTGGATGATGGTGTGGCGGCGTCCACTGCGCGTTTCCCTCGAACAGCTGGTGCCATGTAGCGAGGCCTGCGTGCGCGACCTTTGGGATGGCCCGCTGAAACTTGTCCATGAGCGACACGTCGCGGGCCAGTATATGCCAAAAAACGACATCGCCGATCCTGCCGGCGTCGTCGCATTGACGCCTCGGAAGGGCGCTTGTGTAAAGTGCGAGGACGCAGACGGATAAGCGCGGCGCGATCGAGTCGGCGCAACGTCGCGCCGCTTACCGGGCACACTTGCACCTGACCTCGATGAAACCTCCCTCTCCGCATTTCGAGCACTACACGCCGTTGAAGATGCTCTACGCCGGGATGGGCGGCGTCGCCTGCCCGTACTGACTCCCTTTACGACGACCGGATCTGCGATGCCGTCCCGGGTCGAATTCGACTACATCATCGTCGGCGCGGGATCGGCCGGATGCGTTCTCGCCAACCGGCTCACCGGGCAACCGGAAACCACGGTTCTGCTGATCGAGGCGGGCCCGCCGGATCGCAGCCTCTTTATCCACATGCCCTCGGCCTTCGCCTACCCGCTGGCGGGCACCCGGTACAACTGGGCCTACGAGACGGAACCCGAGCCCGGGATGGACGGACGCCGCATGTCGTGCCCGCGCGGTCGCGTACTCGGCGGTTCGTCGTCGATCAACGGCATGGTCTATATCCGCGGCCACGCGCTCGACTACGATCGCTGGGCGGAGGCCGAGGGGCTCGAGCGCTGGTCGTATGCGCATTGCCTGCCGTATTTCAAGAAAGCCGAAACGCGGCTCGCGGGACCCGACGATTACCACGGCGGCAGCGGTCCGCTATACGTCACGAGCGGCGCCATGAAGAACCCGCTCTATCGCGCGTTCATCGCCGCGGGCGTGGAGGCCGGCTATGCCCGCACGGACGACATGAACGGCTACCGCCAGGAGGGCCTCGGCCCGATGGACAGGACCACCTGGCGCGGCCGCCGCTGGAGCGCGGCGATGGCCTATTTGCGGCCGGCGCTGGCGCGTCCGAATCTCGACGTCAGGTCACACTCCCTCGTCCTGCGCGTGCTGTTCGAAGGGACGCGGGCCGTCGGCGTCGAATATGCGCAGAACGGCAACGTCGTCCGTGCGCGCGCGCGCCGCGAGGTGATCGTCGCAGGCGGCGCCATCAATTCGCCGCAGATCCTGATGCTCTCCGGCATCGGTCCCGCCGGGGCACTGCGGGAACACGGCATCGAGCCGGTCGCCGATGTGCCGGGTGTGGGCGAGAACCTGCAGGACCACATCGAAACCTACGTCCAGCACGCGTGCACGCAACCGATCACGCTCTTTGCGACGCAGAATCTGCTGGCGAAAGGAAAGATCGGAGTCGAGTGGCTGCTGTTCCACTCCGGTCTCGGCGCCACCAACCACTTCGAATCCGGCGGTTTCATTCGTAGCCGGGCCGGCGTCCGGCACCCCGACCTGCAATACCACTTCCTGCCGATCGCCATCGCGTACGACGGCAAGGACAAGGTGGACCAGCACGGCTTCCAGGCCCACGTCGGTCCGATGCGGCCGTCGTCGAAAGGCTCGGTCACGCTGAGATCGGCGGACCCGCGCCAGCCTCCGCGGATCCGGTTCAACTACCTGACGACGGAGGGCGATCGGCGCGAATTTCGCGACGGCGTCAGGCTTACGCGGGAGATCTTCGCGCAGCCGGCGTTCGATCCATATCGCGGTCCGGAGCTATCGCCGGGGCCGACGGTCACCTCCGATGCCGAGATCGACGCGCATCTCCGGCGAAAAGCGGAAAGCGCTTACCATCCGTCGTGCTCGTGCAAGATGGGTGCGGACACCGATCCGATGGCGGTGGTCGACGGCGAACTGCGCGTGCGCGGAACGGAAGGCTTGCGCGTCGTCGACGCCTCGATCATGCCCTCGGTCGTGAGCGGCAACCTCAATGCGCCGACGATCATGATCGGCGAAATGGCGGCCGACCTCATCCTCGGCAGGGCGCCGTTGCCGCCCGCCACGGTGCCGGTCTTCATCCACCCCGAGTGGCGGACAAGACAGCGCTGACCCGATGCCGCGGCTCTCGAGCGTTACGTTCAAGGACGTCTGGGATCTCATCAAGGTCGCCGCGCGGGCCTGGGTCGACGACTACGCGCAGAGCATGGGCGCGGCGTTGGCCTATTACACGATGTTCTCGCTCGCGCCGCTGTTGCTGATCGTGATCTCGATCGCCGGGCTCGTCTTCGGCGAAGACGCCGCGCGCGGCGAAATTTTCGGCCAGCTGCGGGGCCTCCTCGGGCCGCCGGTGGCGCTGGCGGTCCAGGGCCTCATCGAAAGCGTGAACCAGCCTGCCGAAAGCGTGACCGCGACCGTCATCGGGATCGTCCTGCTCCTGATCGGAGCGACGTCCGTCTTCGGCGAACTGCAGAGTTCCCTCGATCGAATCTGGCGCGCGCCCGCGAGGGCCAGGAGTTCGGGTATCTGGCGGCTGGTGCGCACCCGGTTGTTGTCGTTCGGCATGATTCTCGGCGCCGGATTCCTGCTGATCGTGTCGCTCGTGGCGAGCGCCAGCCTTGCCGCCCTGCAGAAGTGGTGGGGTCCGCTGTTCAGCGGCGGGGCGATCGTGGCGAGCGCGATCGAACTGGCCCTCGGGTTCGTCCTGGCGACACTGGTGTTCGCGATGATCTACAAGATAATGCCGCGCGTCCGTATCCACTGGAAGGACGTCTGGGTCGGCGCGATGGTCACCGCGATCCTCTTTACCGCCGGCAAGTACGTGATCGGCGTCTACATCGGGAAGAGCGGGGTCTCGACGGGCTTCGGCGCGGCCGCATCGCTGGTCGTGCTGCTCGTGTGGGTCTACTACTCCGCCCAGATCTTTCTGCTGGGAGCGGAATTCACCTGGGCCTACTCGCACCGGTTCGGTTCGCGCAGAGGGCAACCGTTGCCGCAAGCGGCGGCCGCTTCCCACGCGCCGGACTGACGTGCCCGTCGCCACTGACCGAACCCGCCGCAGGGTAGGCGAGCCTCGTCCCCGTCATCGCGATCGACCTCCCGTTCAAGGCGCGGGAGCCGCCGGATGCTTCTGTAGCTCGCGCTCGACCAGCTTCGAGAGGTCGGCCAGCAATTGGAGCTGGCCTTCGTCGAGATTCCTAGCGCGGTGGTCGATCACGCACAGCGTCCCTGCGTTGCTTCCGTCACCCAGTGCGAGCGGCGCCCCCGCATAGAATCGCACGTGCGGCTTGCCCGTCACCAGCGGGTTGTCGGCAAACCGGTCATCCTCGAGCGCATCGGGTACCTGCATCACGTCATTGCCCAGGATGACATGAGCACAGAAGGCCTTGTCGCGCTCGGTCTCGCTCGTGTCGAGGCCCCGGCGCGATTTGAACCACTGGCGGTCCCGGTCGACGAGGCTCACCAGGGCAATGGGAACATCGAACAAGGCCGCCGCGATACGGGTGAAACGGTCGAAGCGCTCCTCGGCCGGCGTGTCCAGAATGCCGCTTTGCTGGAGTGCCCGGAGGCGCCGTTCTTCGTCTTCCGGCAGGCCGGCGCTTTTCCAGCGGCAAGCATTGCGCAGCACCCAGGCGCGGATGCGCGCCCGCGCATACTCCTCGGAAAAGGGCCAGATCAGCCAGTCCGTTATGCCCGCTTCCGTCTCTGCTCGCTGCGCGGCTGCACCGTCTCCGGTTCTCACCAGCACGATCGGCACGTCCGGATCGATCGCGGCAGGATCGTCGCGCAGCGAACGGCAAGACCGGAGCGCGTCGCAATCCTTCAACCCGTGCTCCAGCAGGACCAGGGAATAACGCTCGGCACGAAGCAGCGCCGGAATCGTCGTTCCATCCTGGACCTGCACCAGCCGAAAACCATCGTCGCGAACCGCGTCGCCGAGAATCCGGGCGGCCGCCGGATTGGTGACGGCCACCAGCACGCGGCGAACCGACTCGGTCAATTCGGGATCCATCCGCGCGGTCTCTTCCCGCGATTCGACCGGCGGGCCGACCGCCGACTTTCGCTGGAGCTCGATGACCTGTCCTTCGGCCGCGGCGAAGACGTCGGTGGCGCCACCCAGTCGCGCCACGAGATCCCGCGCGCCGGCCACGAGCCGATCGACGGCCTCGTCGTTGCGCATCGGATCGTGGTGGAACAGCGCGAGGCGCCGCACCCTCGCCGAAACGGCGGTTTCAACGGTGTATTCGACGGTGCTGTGACCCCACCCCCGCTTTGCGGCGAACTCGGCGGCCGTGTATTGCGCGTCGTGGATGACAAGGTCGGCATCGGCGAGGAACCGCGCGTGACGCGCGTCTTCGCCCGCAGGGGGCGCGCCGGCCCCATCGACGGCGGACGACATGTGCGGCTCGTGATCCGTGGAATAGACCACGGACACGCCGTCGGCTTCCAGCCGATAACCGAGCGTCAGGGCCGGATGATTGAGGTATTGCGCGGTGACGCGGATATCGCCGACCTCGAGCGTTCCCTCGACCAGATCGTGGTAGTGGAGCGTGGCGCCCAGATCCTTGAGGGTGATGGGAAAATAGGTCGATTGCATCTGCCCGGCCAGCGACTCGCGGAGCGAGGATCCGATGCCGCGCGGACCATAGATGTGCCATACGCTGCCGGGCACGAACAGCGGTGCAAAGAAGGGGAAACCCTGGATGTGATCCCAGTGCGTGTGCCCGATCAGCAGGTGACCGCGCAGCGGTGAAACGCCGCTCGCGACCAGCGCCTGGCCGAGGCCCTGGGCTCCGGTGCCGCAATCGAGCACCACGAGCGTGCCGCTCGACGATCTCAGTTCGACGCACGATGTATTGCCGCCATAGCGCAGGGTGCTCGGACCGGGCTTGGCGATCGAGCCGCGGGTCCCCCAAAAGCGAACTAGCATAAGGTCCGGCTTCCGTTTGGCATTGGGCCAAGGCTAGTCTATACCGGCCGCCGTCGGGTCCGCAAAGAACGATGCCTGCGTGCGGCCTGGCGACAATGGCGCCCGGGTCGCCGCGCCGGCTCGACATCAACTCCGCAACCGATGGTTCCCGGGATCGAACGGCGACTCGCCGAGCACGGTGGCCTTGCGGCGCTCGCCCAGGATTTCGATCTCCATCTCGGCGCCGGTGTCGGCGTACTGCGGCTTGACGTAGGCGAGCGCGAGGCTCTTGCCGAGCACGTGGCCGTAGCCGCCGGCCGTGGCCCGCCCGACGAGAGCACCATTCGCGAAGAGGGGTTCGTTGCCCAACGGGTCTGCGTAGGTCACGCCGTGCACTTCGAGCGTGGCGAAGCGATGCGGCACGCCGGCGGCCCATTGCCGGACGAGCGCCGCCTTGCCGATGAAATTGCCCTTGTTCAAACGCACGAAGCGGTCGAGGCTCGCCTCGAACGGTGTGTAGTCGCGCGTGAGGTCCGATCCCCACATCCGATAGGATTTTTCGATCCGCAGCGACTCCATCGCGCGCATGCCGACCATGCCGATGCCGAATTCCTCGCCGGCGGCGAAGAGCGCGTCGAACAGGCCGTTGGCGTACTCGATCGGAAAATGCAGCTCCCACCCCAGCTCGCCGATGAAGTTGACGCGCAGCGCGTAGACGTCGGTGGCGAGACCGGCTTCGATCACCTGTCCGGTGAGCCACGGAAAATGCTCGTTGTCGAGCGGCGAATCGGTGAGCCGCGCCAGCACCTCGCGGGCCTTCGGTCCGGCCACGACGAACGTGCCGCGGCTGGTGGTGACGTTGCGCAACTGCACCGATCCGTCCTTCGGGAGCATCTTGTGCAGGTAATCGCTGTCGTGGCGCTCGCCGGCGCCGGCGCTGACCACGTAGAAGCGGTCGTCCGCGAGCTTCGTGACGGTGAACTCGGAGCGGATGCCGCCTTTTTTCGTCAATGCATGCGACAGCGCGATGCGGCCGATCTTCGTCGGCACCTTGTTCGCCACCAGCCTGTCGAGCCAGCCTTCGCTGCCGGGTCCGGTGACCTCGTGCTTGGTGAACGGCGTGAGGTCGATCACCCCGACCTTTTCGCGCATCCGCCGGCACTCGTTGCCCACGTGCTCGAAATAGTTGGTGCGCCGGAAGCTCCATTTATCCTCGCGCGCGACACCCGGCGGCGCAAACCAGTTGGCGCGCTCCCACCCGTAGCGCTGGCCCCACACGGCGCCCATCCGATCCAGTTTTTCGTAGACGGGACTGGTCTTGGCCGGGCGCGCGTCGCCGCGCTCCTCATCCGGATAATGGATCGTGAAGACGTTGCGGTACGTCTCCTCGTTCTTGCGGACGGTGTAGCGCTTGCCGGTGTAGGCGCCGAAGCGGCGCGGGTCGACGCCCAGCATGTCGATGCCGGGGTCGCCTTCGGTGATCCATTCCGCGAGCTGCCAGCCGGCGCCGCCCGCGGCGGTGACGCCGAAGCTGTGGCCCTCGTTCAGCCAGACGTTGTGCACGTCCCAGGCCGGACCGATCAGCGGGCTGCCGTCGGGCGTATAGGAAATCGGTCCGTTGACGATGGTCTTGAGGCCGCAGTGCTCGATGCAAGGGACGCGCTTCATCGCCGCCTCGACGTGCGGCAGCAGGCGATCGAGATCGCCGGCGAAGAGCTCCTTGCCGAATTGTGGCGGCACGCCATCGGCGAAGCGCGCGGGCGCGCCTTTCTCGTAGGGGCCGAGAATCCAGCCCAGCCGCTCCTCGCGCAGATAATAGGACGCGTCGGATTCGCGCAGGACCGCCAGCTCGCGCCCGCCGCCCGCCCGGTAGGCCTTGAGCTCCGCCGATTCGTCGTAGACGATGTACTGGTGCTCGACGGGAATCGCCGGCACGTTCAAGCCGAACATCCGGCCCGTCTCGCGCGCGTAGTTGCCGGTGGCGCACACGACGTGCTCGCACGTGATGTCGCCACGGTTCGTTCGCACCTTCCACTCGCGCGCGGACGTCCGGTCGACGCCCAGCACCGCCGTTTGCTCGTGGATCTCGGCGCCGGCGGCGCGTGCACCACGGCGCAGCGCCATGGTCAGGTCGACCGGCGCGATGTGGCCGTCGTCGGGGTGATAGAGGGCGCCGATGATCTTCGGCGTGTCGACGCCGTCCCCCAGGTTGACCAGCGGCCACAGCTCCTTGACCCGGGCCGGGCCGATGACTTCGAACGGCACGCCGATGGTGTTCGCCGTGCCGCAGTATTTGAGGTATTCGTCGAGGCGGTCGCGGCACGTCGCGAGGCGCAGGTTGCCGGTGACGTGAAAGCTCACCTCCTGTCCCGTCTCCTGCGGCAGCCGCTTGTACAGGTCGACCGAGTATTTGTGCAGCTGCCCGACCGTGTAGCTCATGTTGAACAGCGGCAGCAGCCCGGCCGCGTGCCACGTCGAGCCGGCCGTCAGTTCGGCGCGCTCGAGAAGCACGACGTCGGACCAGCCCTTCTTCGCCAGGTGGTAGAGGGTGCTGACCCCGACCACGCCGCCGCCGATCACCACTGCGCGCGCATGCGTCTTCATTGCTTCGATCCCATGATTGTGGGTACTGAATGTCGCCGTTCGTGGAGCCGGTCCTTGCTGGCGCGACGCCGGATTCGCGCGCTTCGGGCATTTTGTCCGGACAGTGCAGCCGTCGAGTGTAGCGAGCCCCCACCGGAAGATAACTCCAATTGCGACCGCCCGTTGCGGAAATGCGCCAGCGTGGGGGCGCCGTCCCGCATGAGAACGACCTCGGCCTTCTATCGCTCGCCGGGCGCGAAGGCGCCTTCTCGGTTTACTATTCGGCCGGCAGTCGTTCTGCCGTCAACGGGATTCGGGCAACGCATGAACCGGTATTCAGCATGGAGCCTCGTCCGCAACGCATTTTCCCACCACGAGCGGTGGCAGGCCGCGTGGCGCAGCCCGGAGCCGAAGCGCGAGTACGAGGTGGTCATCGTCGGCGGCGGCGGACATGGCCTGGCGACGGCCTATTACCTCGCCAAGGAGCACGGGATCACCGACATCGCGGTGCTGGAGAAGGGGTGGATCGGTGGCGGCAACACGGGCCGCAACACGACGATCGTCCGTTCCAATTACCTTTGGGACGAAGCGACGCATCTCTACGAAAAGTCGATGAAGCTCTGGGAGGGGCTGTCGCAGGACCTCAATTTCAACGTGATGTTCAGCCAGCGCGGCGTGCTCAATCTCGGCCACTCGCTGCAGGACATGCGCGACATCGAGCGGCGCGTGAATGCCAACCGGTTGAACGGTGTCGACGGCGAGGTGCTCGATACGGCGGAGGTCAAGGCGATGGTGCCGATCATCAACGCGTCGCCCGACGCGCGCTATCCGATTCTCGGTGCATCGCTGCAGCGGCGCGGGGGCACCGCCCGGCACGATGCCGTCGCCTGGGGTTATGCGCGCGCGGCCGATGCGCGCGGCGTCGACATCATCCAGCAATGCGAGGTCACCGGCATCCGGCGCGAAGGCGCGCAGGTCGTCGGTGTGGAGACGGGCAAGGGGTTCATCAAGGCGAAGAAAGTCGGCGTCGTAGTGGCGGGCCACGCCAGTGTCCTCGCGGCCATGGCGGATCTGCGGCTGCCCATCGAAAGTCATCCGCTGCAGGCGCTGGTCTCGGAACCGCTCAAGCCGATACTCGACACGGTCGTCATGTCGAACGCCGTGCACGGCTACGTCAGCCAGTCCGACAAAGGCGACCTGGTGATCGGCGCCGGCATCGACGCCTACACGGGCTATGGGCAGCGCGGCAGCTTCGCGATCATCGAGAGCACGCTGGCCGCGATCGTCGAGCTGTTCCCGATCTTCAGCCGCGTCCGAATGAATCGGCAGTGGGGCGGCATCGTCGACGTGTGTCCCGATGCGTGTCCCATCATCGGGCGGACGCCGGTCAAGGGCCTCTACTTCAACTGCGGCTGGGGAACCGGGGGCTTCAAGGCGACGCCGGGATCGGGCTGGGTGTTCGCCCACACGATCGCGCAGGATCGCCCGCACGACCTCAACGCGGCATTCTCGCTCGACCGATTCTTCACCGGCCGCCTGATCGACGAGCACGGCGCCGCCGCGGTCGCGCATTGAACGGACGCGGGCGCCAGCGATGCTGATCATCCCCTGTCCGTGGTGCGGTCCGCGCGAACAGAGCGAATTCTCGTGCGGCGGCGAGGCGCACATCGTGCGGCCCGTCGACACCGGCGCGCTGACCGACGAACAGTGGGGCGATTACCTCTTCATGCGCAAGAACCCGCGCGGCCGCCACCTCGAGCAATGGGTGCACACCTACGGTTGCCGGCGGTGGTTCAACGTCGCGCGCGATACCGTCACCTACCGGATTTCGGCGGTCTACAAGCCGGGCGAAGCGCCACCCGGCGGCAGCGCATGAGACATCCTGTGGCAACCGGGTGCGTGGGTCCGGCTTCAGCCGGAAAACGCCGGCGCGCGGGTCCGGCTTCAGCCGGGCTATGCGCGGACTGCGACCACCCGCCGCCTGAAGGCGGCCCCACGGTGAAGTCGGCCGCATGAGCCAGCCTTGCCGTTTGCCCGCCGGTGGCCGCATCGACCGCACCGCGTCGCTCTCGTTCACCTTCAACGGCAAACGCTACGAGGGCCACGCCGGCGACACGCTGGCCTCGGCGCTGCTGGCGAACGGCGTGACGCTCGTCGCGCGCAGCTGGAAGTATCACCGCCCGCGCGGCATCGTCGGGAGCGGCGTCGAGGAACCCAACGCGATCGTGCAACTGGAATCCGGCGCGCGCACGGTTCCCAACGCGCGAGCGACCGAAGTGGCGCTGTACGAGGACCTGGTGGCGAGCAGCGTGAACGCGTGGCCCAGCGTCGACTTCGACCTCCTGGCGGTGTCCGGCCTCTTTGCGCGGTTCATGCCGGCCGGGTTCTACTACAAGACGTTCATGTGGCCGCCGTCGCTCTGGATGAAGTACGAGCACGTCATCCGCAAGGCGTCCGGCCTCGGCACCCCCCCGGCAGAGCCCGATCCGGACGTCTACGACAAGATGAACGCCCATTGCGACGTGCTGATCGCGGGCGGCGGTCCGGCCGGACTCGCCGCGGCGTGGGCGGCGGGGAGGGCGGGCGCGCGGGTGATCCTCGCCGACGAGCAGAGCGAATTCGGCGGCAGCCTGCTGCGCGTTCGCGACGCGGTGTCGGACAGCGACGATGGGACGCTGCGCCAGGTGATTCCGGGCGTGGCGATCGACGGCGCGGCGCCGATGGAATGGGTCGCACGTATCGTCGCCGAACTCGCCGTGATGCCCGACGTGCGGCTCCTTCCGCGCAGCACGGTGTTCGGCTATCACGACCACAACTTCCTGACCATCGCCGAGCGCCGCACCGATCACTTGCCGCCCGGCCGACGCAACGGGCCGCGGGAACGCGTGTGGCGCGTGCGCGCCAGACAGGTCGTGCTCGCGACCGGCGCCCTCGAGCGGCCGCTGGTGTTCGCGAACAACGATCGGCCGGGTGTGATGCTGGCGTCGGCCGTGTCCGCGTATCTCAATCGCTACGGTGTGGCGATCGGATCGCGCGCGGTCGTGTTCGCGAACAACGACGGCGCGTATGAAACGGCGCTCGATCTCGCCGCCTCCGGCGTCGAAGTGGCCGCGGTGGTGGACGCGCGCCGTGCGCCGCGCGGCGACCGGGTCGAGCGCGTGCGCGCGGCGGGAATCGCGGTGATCGCCCATGCCGT
>JANMBN010000557.1:0-1655 GCA_031360485.1 Betaproteobacteria bacterium
GCGGGACAGAGGTCGGGCGTGCGCCAATTTCCAAGGTCGGTCGCGTCGCCGCTGCGTCCGATACCATTGCCGGCGCTGATTGGGTCCGAGATGAAGTTGTATCCGGCTAGCATCCGGTTCGCCAAGTCCGGGTGGGGTGCAACGCCGGTGTCGACCACCGCGATGACAATGCCGGAGGACCCCGTCGTAATGTCCCAGGCTCGCAACGCATCGATTCCGCGATAGGGTTGAGCCGCCGGGTCCGACAGGTTCCACTGCTTTCCTTGCGCCAGGGCCGGATCATTGGGAGTGACCATCGGCACGAGAACGTAGTCCGGCGCGGCAAGGCGCGCGACCCCGTCGGCCCGCAATCGGGTGGCGATGGCCTCGGCGGTCGGGACGTCCACGGCCGCAAGGAACTCGACCACCCAAGCGCCGGCGATGGTCGGCCGCACGACGTGAAGGGGGACGCCGGCCGACTCGGACAGCTTGGCGTCCCACTCGGGGCCTGGCTTTGCATTGCCCCGCAAATACAAGCTGAACATCGGCTCGGCAAACGTCACCATCATCCGCCGGATCGTCGGCGCGCCGCTGCCTCGAGCTGGCGCCGCCCGCGATGCAAATCTCTGGGGGCGTTCGCCGGGGTCGAGCTCAGCGTATACGACGTCGGGGCGCATCCGCAGGACTCCGACAAGACGCCTCGCCTCGGACATGCTCGCGGGCTGGTTCAGCCGAAGTACGTGGGTCCGCGCCGAAATCGACGGCGATGCGCTCAGCGATCGCCCAAGCGCGCGTTGCAGCTCGTCGAGCACAGCGCTGCGAAGCATCCCTGTTTCGGGATCGTGGACGCCGGGGCGGAAGCGGACGACGAACTGCGCCGCACGTGGCCCCGACGCGCTCGCCGTGACCGATTCGCTGAAGGCGTCGCTTTCGGCGGCACCCGCTGCCGCCGCCGGCGCGCACACGAAGGCACCGCATACCAATGCCAGGCGCGCCGTCAGGACCACGGCACGATCGGCGCCATGCCGCGGAGCGTCTCGCGCAATGTGATTTGCCATGCAGCCCCCGAGTCCGTGCCGCCTCGATCGAGCCGGAGGGTGGAGGGATGCGGCGCATCGGAGCACGCCGCAGGCACGCCCTGACGAAGTCAACTGCAACGACCTCGAAATCTGTCGGTTCGAGCCGATTGCCGCGAAACGGGGGAACCTTGCGCCAATTTTCCGCGGATCGCAAGGTGCGCGGCCGCAAGACGACAATGACGCGCGTCAGTTCGGCACGTGGGGCACGGTCGCGGCACTGAAGATGACCACGCCCGTGACCGCGAATCCTCTCTGCAGAACGGCAATCATCATTCGGCGGTCGACGACTACGCGAAGCTGGGCACGGCGCCAGGTTATTGCCATCACTGCCACACCGGCAGGTGCCCCGTCGGCGTGACCACGCAGGATGCGGTGCTGGAGCAGCGGCTGGAGCCCGCGGTCGGCGCACGCCGGGTGAGAAACTATCTGAAGACAATGAACATGGAGTTGACGACCATCGCGCGCGCCTGCGGCAAGCAGAACGTCCATCATCTCGAGCGGGAAGACCTCGTTGCGCTGACGGTGGAGGCGGCGGCGATGGCCGGGGTGCCGCTGGCCGGGACCCACTGGATTCCGGGACAGGAGCGCTAGGCGCGT
>JANMBN010000046.1:0-5021 GCA_031360485.1 Betaproteobacteria bacterium
CGACGCGGCGATCCGCGCAGCGCGGCAGGCATCCCGCACCGTGCCGATCGTGATGGCCACCAGCGGCGATGCCGTCGGCGCCGGTTTTGTCGAGAGTCTGGCGCGGCCGGGCGGCAACGTTACCGGGATGACCGCGATCACGCCCGAGCTGAGCGCGAAGCGATTGCAGATACTTCCGCAATCGCTGCTGCTGCGCGCGGGCGAGGTGATCCGATGATCGCCCGGCGACATTTCTTGCTCGTCACAGGTGCTTGCGCACTGGGCTCAATGAGCCCCCGCGGCGCGCAAGCGCAGGCGGTGGGAAAGGTCCACCGGGTTGGAATTCTCAACCTGGGCTCCGTCTCTTCCGATTCCCCGGATATTGCGGCGTTCCGCGAGCGCCTGGGACAGCTGGGCTATGTCGAGGGTCGGAACCTTCGCATCGAAGCCCGGTCCGCAAACCGGCAGGTGGACCAGCTCCCTGCCCTCGCTGCAGAACTGGCTCGACTGAACGTGGACGTGATCGTAACCATAACAACGCCAGCCGCGCAGGCGGCCAAGGCAGCGACGACGACGATTCCCATCGTTATGGCAGGCAGCGCCGCCCCGGTCGCGCTCGGATTGGTGGCGAGCCTGGCGCGCCCCGGTGGCAACGTGACGGGCGTGACCAACAGTCCGGGCCCGGGTTTTGCGGCGAAACAACTTCAGTTGCTCAAGGAAGCCGCCCCCAACGTCGTCCGGGTTGTGGTCGTGATGACAAACTTCCCGGTCGAGCGTCATGCGTTGGAGGAGATGCAGGCGGCGGGACCCGCGTTGGGCGTGACGCCGGTCGCCGTCATCGTCGACAGTCCGACGCAGCTTGATGTGGGCACTTTGTTGACGCAAGCGCGCGCCGACGCACTCTATGTGTTCCCCAACTCGATCAACGGCGCTCACTCCCGAGTGATATCGAACTTCGCTGCCGTGAACCACCTGCCGACAATGTACGGGGAGCGAGACGAAATACAAGCAGGTGGTCTCATGTCCTACTGGGTAAACTGGCTCGAGCTGCGCCGGCACGCCGCGGTCTTCGTGGACAAGATCCTGAAGGGGAGTAAGCCCGCCGATCTCCCCGTCGAGGATCCGACCAAGTTCGAGCTGGTGATCAATCTCAAGACCGCGAAGGCGCTCGGCATGACGATCCCACAGGCGCTGCTGCTGCGCGCGGACGAGGTGATTCAATGATGGATCGGCGCACGTTTATCGTTTCGCTGGCATGCATTCCCCTCACGACGCCATTCGAAGTCGTCGGGCAGCAGTCCGGCAAAGTGTGGCGCATCGGCTATCTCGCGGGCGGCGCGCGCCCGCCGGATGGTGCCGTGGCGCCCGCGTTTCGGCAGGCGCTGCAAGAGCTCGGATACGTGGAGGGGACGACCATAGGCTATGAGGGCCGTTGGGCTGAAGCGAAGAGCGATCGGCTCCCCCGCTTGGCCGCCGAGCTGGTCGGGCTCAAGGTCGATCTGATCGTGACGCTGGGCGCGCCGGCGGCCGAGGCGGCCAAGGAGGCGACCTCGACGATTCCGATCGTCATCACCGGCGCCGGCGATGCGGTGAGCACGGGGTTGATCACATCCCTCGCCCGGCCGGGCGGCAACGTCACCGGGATATCCGAGCAGGCGACGGAGCTCAGCGCAAAGCGGCTGGAACTCCTCAAGGAAGCGGTGCCGAAGGCTGCGCGCATCGCCGTCCTCTGGAATGCCGACGATCGTGCGATGACGCTTCGCTATCGTGAGATCGAGAAGGCCGCACGCGTGCTTGGCGTGAGCATTCGGGCCCACGGCGTGCGCGAACCCGATGATTTT
This sequence comes from Betaproteobacteria bacterium, assembly GCA_031360485.1. GTDB lineage: Bacteria > Pseudomonadota > Gammaproteobacteria > Burkholderiales > Casimicrobiaceae > CAIWHR01. Next base: position 1,821 of record JANMBN010000046.1, read on the forward strand.
GACGTAGCCTTTTCCGCGATGGTTCGGGAGCGTCCCGATGCACTCTTCCTTGTGACGGACGCGCTCACGACCCTCAATCGGAGGCGGGTCCTCGACTTTGCGGCCGCCCACCGTGTTCCCGCAATGTACGAGAACGGTCTCGTCGTTCGGGACGGGGGGTTGATGTCGTATGGGTCCGACAACGCCGACAGCCTTCGGCGGCTGGCGCTTTACGTCGACAAAATCTTCAAGGGCGCGAAGCCGGGCGAGTTGGCCGTGGAGCAGCCGAGCCGATACTACCTTATCGTCAACGTCAGAACCGCCAAGACGCTCGGGCTGACGTTTCCGCAATCGCTGCTGCTGCGCGCGGACGAAGTGATACAGTGAACGCGCGCAGCGCTTGAGATCAATGCCCGCCCCCTCCTCCATCGACGCAGAGAAGCCGGCGCCCGTCGCCGCGCATCGCGGCCGCCTGTTCCGCAAGTACCTGATCCTGATTCTCACGCTGGTCACGATAGCCCTGCTCGCCTCGGGTGCCATCAGCGTCTACTTCTCGTATCAGGAGAACAAGTCGGGCCTCGCCAGCCTGCAGCACGAAAAGGCGCTCGCCGCGGCATCGCGGATCGAGCAGTACATTCGCCAGATCTCGCAGCAGCTCGCGTACGCATCGCTGCCGCAGGTCGACGCGAGCGACGTCGAATTGCGGCGAATCGAGTTTCTGAAGCTCTTGCGCCAGGCGCCCGAGGTCACCGACATCGCGCAGCTCGATGCCACCGGCCGCGAAACGATCGCCGTCTCGCGCCTCGGGATGGATGTCATCGCGTCGGGCAAGGATCGCTCGCAGGAGGCGGCATTCCGCAACGCCAGGCGCGGGCAACCCTGGCACGGGCCGGTCTACTTCCGCAAGGAGACCGAACCCTACATGACGATCGCGATGCGATCTGGCAGCGACGCCGGTCCGGTCACGATCGCCGACGTCAACCTCAAGTTCATCTGGGACGTCGTGTCGCGCATCAAGATCGGCGAGAAGGGCAAGGCCTACGTCGTCGACGGCAATGGTTTTCTCATCGCCGATCCCGACATCGGGCTGGTGCTGCGCAAGACCGACCTGTCCAATCTGGCGCACGTGAAAGCCGCGACCGCCAAAGAGGGCACCGGCGAGCTGGCGATGCTCTCGAAGGACCTCGCGGACACACAGGTGCTGACGTCGGTCGCCCCGATCGAGTCGCTCGACTGGAAGGTCTTCGTCGAGCAGCCGGTCGCGGAGGTCTACGCAAAGCTCAACGCGTCCATCCTGCGCACGGGACTGCTGCTGCTCGCGGGCCTCGTGATTTCGGCGGTGGGCGCGCTTGCGCTCGCGCGCGGGATGGTGCGCCCGATACGCACGCTGGACGAAGGCGCGCGGCGCATCGGCGCGGGCGAGCTCGACCAGAGGATCGAGATCCACACGGGCGACGAGCTCGAAGGACTCGCCGACCAGTTCAACCGGATGACGGCGCGGCTGCGCGAGTCCTATGCCGGCCTTGAGCGGAAGGTCGACGAGCGCACGGCGGAACTCTCGGAGGCGTTGGAGCAACAGAAGGCCTCGGCGGAAGTGTTGGGCGTGATCAGCAGCTCGATTTCCGATGCCAAGCCCGTGTTCGACAAGATCCTGCAGAGCTGCCAGCGGCTGTTCGACGGGCATATCGTCGGCGTTGGACTGGTGGGTGAGGACGGCATGATTCATTTGGCCGGTTCCGCGGGCGGCGCCGAACCGGAAAGGTATCGCGAGATCTTCCCGTTGCCGCTGGACCGCGAATCGGGCTCCGGCAGCGCGATCCTCGAGCGGCGCGTCATGCACTATCCGGACACGGATCGCGACGACGTGCCTGTCGGCGTCAAGCGCGGACGGCAGGCGATCGGTTTCCGTTCGATCCTGTTCGCGCCGCTGCTCCTCGAAGGCCGGGCATTGGGTGCGCTGTGGGTAGGCCGCATGATGCAGGCGCCGTTCAGCGAAAAGCAGATAGGAATGCTGAAGACGTTCGCCGACCAGGCCGTCATCGCAATTGAAAACGCGCGCCTGTTCAACGAGACGAAGGAGGCACTGGAGCAGCAGACCGCGATCAGCGAGATCCTGCGCGTGATTTCGAGCTCTCCGACCGATGTGCAGCCCGTGCTCGACGCGATCGCGGAGCGCGCCGCTCACCTTTGCGACGCGTCCGCGGCCTCAATGTACCTGACCGACGGGAACGTGTTGCGGCACCTTGCGTCCAAGGGTCCGTCACCCGACCCGGTGAGCAGCGTCGACACGCTGCCGATCAACCGTGATTCGATCTCGGGACGGGCGCTGCTCGAGCGGCAGACGATCCAGGTGCGAGACATGCAGTCCGAGGGTTCCGAGTATCCGCTCAGCCACGAGATTGCGGAGCGCTTCGGCCATCGCACCGTGGTCGTCACGCCGCTCTATCGCGAGGGAAAGCCGTTCGGGACGATCCTGCTGCGGCGGCAGGATGTGCGGCCGTTCAGCGACCAGGAAATCGGACTGTTGCGGACGTTCGGCGATCAGGCGGCGATTGCGCTGGAGAACGTGCGCCTGTTCAACGAAACGAAGGAGGCGCTCGAGCAGCAGACGGCGACCGCCGAGGTGCTGAAAACCATCAGCCGCACGACCTTCGACCTCAGGCCCGTGCTCGACACGCTGATCGAGAATGCGACCAGGCTGTGCAAGTCCGAGAAAGGCTTCGTCTTCATGCGTGAGGGCGACATGTACGTCGTCGCCGCGAACCACGGTGCGCGGCCGGAGCACGAAGAATTCATCCGCGCCAATCCAATTCCGGCTGGATCCGGGACGCTCGTGGGGCGGGTCGCGTCGACCCGCCAAGTCGTGCATATCGAGGATGCGGCGGCCGACCCGATGTACACGTGGAAGGAGTCTCAGACCACGCTCGGCTTTCGTACGATGCTGGGCGTTCCGATGCTGAGGGCCGGCGAGCCTATCGGCGTGGTGGCGGTTTGGCGCGAAGACGTGCGGCCGTTTTCGCCGCGTGACATCCAGCTTGTCGCAACATTTGCCGACCAGGCCGTCATCGCCATCGAGAACGTGCGCCTGTTCCGCGAGATCCAGGACAAGAGCCGGCAGCTCGAAACCGCGAACCAGCACAAGTCCGAGTTCCTTGCGAACATGTCGCACGAGCTGCGCACGCCGCTCAATGCCATCATCGGGTTTTCCGAAGTCCTGCTCGA
>JANMBN010000094.1:0-3237 GCA_031360485.1 Betaproteobacteria bacterium
CCCCGATCCGAGCGAAAAGCAGCACGAGAAGACACCCGAAGAGCTGCTGGCCGAGGAGATCCTCAGGTCCAGGGGGGAGAAGGCATGAGCTACCCGGCGCGGGGCCCCGAGGAGGCCGAGGCATGACCGCCTTTCTGATCCACAACATGGCCCCGCTGATGTTCGCCGGGCTGATCGTCGTCATGCTGCTTGGCTACCCGGTGGCGTTCGCGCTGGGTGCGGTCGGCATCGGCTTCGGGCTCCTCGGCATCGAGCTGGGACTTCTCCAGGCGACGCTGTTCCAGGCGCTGCCGGAGCGGATCTGGGGTGTGATGTCGAACGACACGCTGCTCGCGATTCCGTTCTTCACGTTCATGGGGCTGATCCTCGAGCGCAGCGGGATGGCCGAGGACCTGCTCGAAACCATCGGACAGCTGTTCGGGTCCGTGCGCGGCGGTCTCGCTTACGCGGTGATTTTCGTCGGCGCGCTGCTCGCGGCGACGACCGGCGTGGTCGCCGCCTCGGTGATCTCGATGGGCCTCATCTCGCTGCCGATCATGCTGCGGTACGGCTACGACCGGCGATTCGCCTCAGGCGTGATCGCCGCGTCCGGGACACTCGCCCAGATCATTCCGCCGTCGCTCGTGCTGATCATCATGGCCGACCAGCTCGGCAAGTCCGTCGGCGACATGTATGCGGGCGCGTTCATCCCCGGTTTCGTGCTGACCGGCCTCTACGCCGTCTACACGATGGGAGTCTGCGCGTTCAAACCCGACTGGGCGCCGGCGCTCCCCGCCGACGCGCGGACGCTGAAGGAACCGGATGGATCGAGCGGCAGCCGGTCGCTGACAGTCCTGTTCGTGATCTCGGTCATCGCGGCGGTGGCGTTCGCCAAGTGGTACTACCCGCCGGGCGCGCCGCTCGACGAAATCATCGTGGTCGCGACCTGCGTCGGTACCGCAGTCGCGTTCTTCGCGGCCCTGATCCAGAAGATGCTCAAATTCGGCATGCTGTCGAAGCTCGCCGAGCGCGTGGTGTTCGTGCTGATTCCGGTGCTGGCGCTGATCTTCCTCGTGCTGGGCACGATCTTCCTCGGCGTCGCGACGCCGACCGAGGGCGGCGCGATGGGCGCGACCGGCGCGCTGATCATGGCGCTCGCCCGGCGGCGGCTGAGCCTGAGCCTGCTGAAACAGGCGATGGATACGACGGCGAAGCTGACTGCGTTCGTCGTGTTCATCCTGGTCGGGGCGCGCGTCTTCAGCCTGACGTTCTACGGCGTCAACGGCCACGTCTGGGTCGAGGACCTTCTCACCGGACTGCCCGGCGGCCAGCTCGGATTCCTGATCGTCGTCAACCTGCTGGTGTTCTTCCTCGCGTTCTTCCTCGATTTCTTCGAGCTGTCGTTCATCGTGATCCCGCTGCTCGGGCCGGTCGCGGAAAAGCTCGGCATCGACCTCATCTGGTTCGGCGTGCTGCTCGGTGTCAACATGCAGACCTCGTTCATGCACCCGCCGTTCGGCTTCGCGCTGTTCTATTTGCGCAGCGTCGCGCCGGTCAACGAATACAGGGACAAGATCACAGGCAAGATGATGGCGCCGATCACGACCCTGCAGATCTACTGGGGCGCAGTGCCGTTCGTCCTCATCCAGGTGCTGATGGTGGCGATCGTCATCCTGTTCCCGCAGATGGTAATGGTCTACAAGAGCGACGAATCGACGGTCGATCCGAACAAGATGGAGATCGTGATTCCGCAGGGCGACACGCCGGCTTCGGGCGCCGACGGGCAACCGGCCCCGGCACAGACCGAGCAGCAAAAGAGCGACGCCGAGGACGAGGCGGCGAAGTCAGTGCAGGACGCGTTCAAGGTGCCGCCGTCCCCGGGCGGCGCGGCGCCGAAATAGCGCGCCTTTACGACGGTCGCCGAAGAACTCCGGCGACCGTCGTACCGGGCGCCTGGCCTTATTTCTTCGCGGCGGGTGCGGCGCGCGTCGCCGAGATCATGAAGTTGTCGAAACGATTCTCGGCCACGCTGAACCAGAGATCCTGCTCGTCGCGGAATTTCTTCCACGGCTCGTAGACCTTCTTGAAGTTCGCGTTCTTGGCCATCGTTTCGTCGAAGACTTCGTTCGCGGCCTTGAAGCACGCCGCCATGATTTCATTCGAGAACGGGCGCAAGTTCACGCCATTCGCCAGCAGACGGCGCAGCGCCGGCGGGTTCAGGGCGTCGTACTTCGCCAGCATGTCCACGTTGGCCTCGTAACACGCCGCCTCGAGTGCCGCCTGGTAATCCTTAGGCAGGTCCGCCCAGGCTTTGGTGTTGACGAACAGGTCGAGCTCGGGGCCGCCTTCCCACCATCCCGGGTAGTAATAGTTCTTCGCGACCTTGTAGAAACCGAGCTTCTCGTCATCGTAGGGGCCGACCCATTCGGCCGCATCGATCGTGCCCTTTTCCAGCGCCGGATAGATGTCGCCGCCGGGAATCTGCTGCGGGACCGCACCGAGCTTCGCGAGCACGGTTCCGGCGAATCCGCCGATCCGCATCTTGAGGCCCTTCAGGTCCGCCACCGACTTGATTTCCTTGCGGAACCAGCCGCCCATCTGCGCCCCCGTGTTGCCGGCCGGGAAGCTGATGATGTTGTACTCCTTGACGAAGTCGCGATAGAGCTGCAGTCCGCCGCCGTGGTACATCCACGCGTTCTGCTGCCGGGCGTTCATCCCGAACGGAATCGCGCACGCAAATGCGAACGTCGGATCCTTGCCGAAGAAATAATACGGCGCGGTATGGCAGCACTGCACCGTCGCGTTCTGCACGGCGTCGACGACGCCGAACGGCGGGACGATCTCGCCGCCTGCGAATACCTGGATCTGGAACTTGTTGTTGGTGATCGCGGCGACGCGCTTGGAAATGGTCTCGGCGCCACCAAAGATCGTGTCCAGGCTCTTCGGAAAGCTCGACGCGAGGCGCCACTTGACCTCGCCGGGAGCCTGCGCCAAAGCGGGCGCGGAGCCCGCGGCGAGAATGCCTGCCAGCCCTGTATTCTTCAAGAAGGAACGTCGTTCCATTAAGTTCTCCTCACTCGGATAATGTCGGTCGCGCCGACGGCTCGGACAAGCTGCCGGCCATGCCATGGCCGTACTGCGGCAGCGGCCGATTGCGCACGGTCTGCCCTCCGCCTGTTGTCGAAGGATTTTATCCCAATTCCGAGGGGTCGCCAGTGCGCCGTCGCCAGCTTCTGCCGGTCGCGCCCTTTACTCGGG
>JANMBN010000100.1:0-2165 GCA_031360485.1 Betaproteobacteria bacterium
CACGCTTGATTTCGGACTGAGTTGCGTCGCGGGCAACGCCCATGACCTCGTAATAGTCCTTGAATTCCATCTATGTCCCCGCCAAAGAAGCGCACATTATGTGCCTTCGTCGGAGTTGAGATCACGCCGCCTGCGTCTGCCCCGGGGTCGGTATCGCGGCGCCCGACGCTTCAGCTGAACCTCCACGCATAGACCGGGCTGTCGACGTGCCGAACCAGAATGGCGACATCGACGCCTTCAAACGCGGCAATCCGAAAGCGCCCGAAAACGTGAGACCGGCTCACCGCGAAGCGCGAATGCCCCGCCGCGTCGGCTATCGGCGTCAGGGTTCCGGCCGCGGGTCGGTGTGCCTGCCAGGTCCATTCGGCGAACGGGCTGCCGCCTGAAGCGCGTTCACGCGGTGGTGCAATCGTGTAGACGACCCCGTCGTCCATCGGGGAGAAGTACACGAGACGGGCGATGTTCGGCGCGTATTCCAGCGCCGCAAACGGCCGCAGCAGGGGTTTTGACCCGACCGATCTCAGGGGGACGATCGCCCGCGCCGGATCGGCCGGATCCAGCGCATGCAACTCGTCGCGCGCGTGCACCGACACGACGATGATGTCGCCCATCGGATCGATCTGCATGGCGTTGTGATTGGCGATCCCGGGGAGCTTGCTCGGGAAATGATCGGTCCAGCGCCCGAAGGTTGCGTTGCCGTTGTCACCCTCAGGATGAAAGCCGATGAACGCGTTGCCGCCGCCGTCGTCGCCCGAATGTCCCCAAAGCACGCGCCGCGACTCGTCCCAGGTCGTCCAACCACCGGAGTTGAGAATTGCCGTCGGGTGCTTCGGTCCGCGCCGCCAGCGCAAGGTGTCGAGGTTTAACAGGTGCGGGATCGCCGCCGCTTTGACCGCTCTGCCGAGCTCCGTCTGACCCTTCAGAAGGATGTAATCGTTGCCCAGCGGGTCGTACTGGGCGTAGTCGTAGGTGTGCGGAGGAAGCGGCGAGCCGTCGGGATACACCGAATCGGGATAGGTCGCGCCCGCACCGTAATCGCGGTCGGCGCCCGCGACGTAGCCGTCCGAGATCCTCGTCCACTCCCTGGATGCCAGATCGAAGGCGTGGACGTCGGAACCGAAATAGTTGTTGTGCCCGCCTCCGAAGACGATCATCGATCCGCTGACCCCGAACCGGGACGCGTAGACGGCGCTGTTCCATGCCTCGGTGATCGCGCTGAATCCCGCGACGCCATGCCAGGGCGATTTGGGATCGCGCCCAAGCATCCGGCGCAGCCCTTCCTTCAGCGTGCGCGCCGGATTCAGGCGCGAATCAGCGGCCGGATCGTTGTCCTCGAGGTAGCGCGTGCCCGGCGCCGTCGGCTGCAGACCGAGGTCCGGGCGATCACCGGAGATCGCATGCCAGCCATTCGGGCTCATCCGTTCGAGCCATGGAGGGATTCGCGGCAACACGGATCAGATTGTCCGGTGCGCGGCCAGGCGAACCGACAGCGCGCCGCGTCGGGTCACGCAGAGTTACATCCGCCGGCAAGCGTGAGTCTGGCGGAAATATCCGCGGCGCAGAGATCCGGCGGGTCAGAGGCTACGAATCCGACGCGTCCCAGCGCGAGATCATGAAGCCGACCACAAGCCCGGCCGCGGCGCCGATGGCGATGGCCTGCCAGGGATTGGCATGGACGTAGTCGTCGGTCGCTCGTCCGGCCGCCCGGGTATTCGCCAGCGCCGCGTCTTGCAGGTCCGCGACCCGGTGCCTGGCCGCCTTCAGCGATTCCTGCGCCTTGGCACGTACCTGCGCGACCTGCTGTCCGGTCTGGCTGGCGGTGGCCCTCAGCAGTTGTTCCGTGTCAGCCGCAAGCACCCTCAAATGGGCCATCAGATTGTCGGTCGTGACCCGATCACCGTTCGCACCCGTCACCGATTCTCTTGCATTCATGCGCATCGACCTTTATGTATTCGTGATGTTCGCTTCCGTTCGCATGCCGGGGGCTCATCTGGCGATCTGCGAAATGCCGCGCCACGCGGCCCGCACGCCACGACGAAATATGCTCCCGCGGCGGAACGCCGCATCGCAGTCATGCGTCGCCCGATGGCGATCCCGAGCGCGATTGCACGCCGGGGATCGGCCGGGAATCCAGCAACTATAACGCGCGTCGCCCGCTGATGAGG
>JANMBN010000202.1:0-12028 GCA_031360485.1 Betaproteobacteria bacterium
TCGTCAACGGCGGCCACGTGACGATCGACGTCGACGACGACGGCAAGGTGCGGCTCGCGTTCGAGGAGGCAAAGGAGCCCGAGCCGGTCGCCTGAAAAGCCGCGTCGGCGACGGCTTTCGTCGCGATGCCTGGAACAGGACGGCGCCCTCGGCGCCGTTTTGTCTATCCGGGCTCGGGCAGGAACGACCCGTATCGCGCCGCCTTCCCGCTCGCCCGCGAAAGTCGTTCCCGATCCCGGTATTCTCAGGCCAACGAGTCGGCCCAGATGTTCTTCGCCCAATTGAACGCGTAGAGGCCTTCGAGTTCGCTCATTCCCGGCGAAACGCCGCCCGAGCCCGGGACCGGCAGCAGCGTCTTCTTTTCCTTGTCGTACTGGTGGACCGAGCAGACGTGCACGACGTCCTTGTCGGTGATGAAGCTGTAGCAGGTGTTGGTCAGCACCGGCATTGGGTTCGGCGGCTGCCCCGAGAGCAACGCGACGACCGCGGCGGCGCAGACCTTCGCGTGCTGATTGGCCATGTGGCCGGATTTCGGCATTCCGGTCGCGATCTGGATCGCGTCGCCGAGAACGTGGACGTTCTTCACCTTCACCGACTCGAACGTCAGAAAGTCGACGTCGCACCAGCGATCGTTGGCGGTGACGACGCCCGCCGATCTCGCGATCGCGCTGGCGCGCTGGGGTGGAACGACATTGAGCACGTCGGCTTTCACGCTGTCCTGAACGTCGAACTTCGCGGTCCGCGCCGCGACGTCGACGTCGGTCAGCACGTGGTTCGGACGATATTCGACGATGCCCTTGAATTCCTCGGCCCAGGCCTTCTTGAACAGCGGTCCCTTCGACGTCACGTCGCCATTGCCGTCGAGGATCAGCACCTTCGATTTCGGTTTGGCGCGCTTGAAGTACCACGCGACCTGGCACGCGCGTTCATAGGGCCCGGGCGGGCAGCGGTACGGCGCGACCGGGATCGCGATGGCGTAGACGCCGCCGTCCGGCATGGCCACCAGCTGATTGCGCAGCGCCACGGTCTGCGCGCCCGCCTTCCACGCATGCAGGATCTTCGCCTGCGCGTCCGCGTTGTTGAGCGCAGGCACCTTGTCCCACATGAAATCGATCCCGGGCGACAGGATCAGCCGGTCGTAGGCGAGTTCCTGGCCGCTCGCGAGCTTCACTGTCCGCTTGTCGGGGTCGACCGCCGTCGCGGTGTCCCGGACCAACTTCACGCCGTGGCGCCTCGCCAGATTGTCGTAGCCGACGGTGACGTCGGCGATCACTTTGCTCCCGCCCAGAACCAGATTCGAGAGCGGGCACGAGATGAACTCCGCATTCGGCTCGACGACGGTCACGTCGATTCCCCCGTCGCTCCACATCCGGATGTACTTGGCCGCCGTCGCGCCGCCGTAGCCGCCACCGACCACGACGACTTTGCCGCGGGTGCCACCGCCCGTCGTCGCGCAGCCTGGCAACGTGGAAACCGCCGCCGTTCCGAAACCCGCGGCGCCCAGCGCCTTGAGGAAATCACGTCGTTGGATGGTCATGGCCGGTTCCTCATTTGGTTTTCTGCGCCGCGAACCAGCCGGCGACGAGTTCGATCTGCTCGTCGGTGTAGCCCTTTGCCAGCTGCACCATCACCGTCGCCGGTCTCGTTCCCTGCTTGAACTCCTTCATCTTGCGCACGAGTTCGTCCTTCGGCTTGCCGGCGAGCGATTCGACGCTGCCCGCGCTCACTCCTCCGGTGCCGTGGCAGTTGGCGCAGGTGGCGGCGAGGTTGCGCCCGAGGTTGGGGTCCGCGCCCTGCGCCGGCGCTTGGGTTGCACCCAGCGTGGCCACGGCAGCCGCAAGAACAAAGGGGAAAGTGCGCACGAGATTCTCCTTCTGTCGGTCGCGCGGAGGCGCGCGACAACCGGATCGGGAACGGGCACGTCGGGCGCGTGGAACTGCGCGCGGGCCATGCGGTCCGGCAACGTTTGCATTCTCCGGCGCGGGTGTCAAGGGGATCGCCTTCCTGGCCCGGGAGCGCCGCGTTCGCTTTCAACAGGAGTCGACGGCGCGTCACCCGAGCTCTGATTTCACTTCCGGCGGACTGGTGCAAGCGGCGCATGCACCGGAAATCGCCGATGGCATCGACGTTGTAACCCTGGGAACCTCTGCGACCCGCACGCGGTCACGCTCGCGTGGCTCGCGTGGCTCGCGTGGCTCGCGGGGCTCGCGCGACACGTGCCGGATCGCGGTCGCCGCAAAGGCGCCAGCCGAACGGAAACGCTGCTGTTTGGACTGGGAATGGAAATCATTTCCGAAAGCAACACACGCCCCGGATTGGCGCGGCACGAATCAAAACAGAAAATATCCAGTAAATTCAATTGACTGGGCACTTCATTAGGGTCGTAGCCGGCTTATCGACCGTCGGATGTTCCGCGATGCAACAAGAAATGGCGCAGGACGCGATCAGATGTTTCCACAGAGTGGAACCATTTTTTAACTATATGATTTTATGTTTTATTTCTCGTATTGCATTGCGGAAATTCACTTGTCACCCGATAGATTATTTGCTAACTTGCGGTCATGTCACGAGCAGCCGCCGGCCCACCTCGGCCCAGGCTGCATGTAGGGCTTGGTGCTTTCACCCCATCCATGCCCGCCCGACCGGACGAGCGATCCTCGCCGGTCCGTGCAGTGAAGCGCCAGGCGGCTGGGCTCGCCTCTTGCTTCATGTTGCGGCACCCCGGGCGCGAGCGCACTCGCGCCCGGGGTCCGCTGACCAAGGTCCCGAACCGCTCCGCGTGGGCGCGCCGGATTGGCCACGACGCATACGATGGGAGAAGCGAATGAACTACGATCTCGAAGCGGCACGACTGAAGAAGGACTGGGCGGAAAATCCCCGCTGGAAGGGAATCCAGCGCGGCTACACGGCGGAAGACGTCGTGCGCCTTCGCGGCTCGATCCACATCGAGCAAACGCTCGCGCGCCGGGGCGCCGAAAAGCTGTGGAAGCTCATCCTGGACGAGCCGTTCGTCAACACGCTGGGCGCGTTGACCGGCAACCAGGCGCTGCAGCAGGTGAAGGCGGGCCTCAAGGCGATCTACCTTTCGGGGTGGCAAGTCGCGGCCGACGCGAACATCGCGGGCGAGATGTATCCCGATCAGTCGCTGTACCCGGTGAATTCCGTGCCGCTCGTCGTGCGCCGGATCAACAACGCGCTGATGCGCGCCGACCAGATCCAGCACATGGAAGGCAAGGGCGACATCGATTTCTTCGCGCCGATCGTCGCCGACGCCGAGGCGGGTTTCGGCGGCGTTCTCAATGCATTCGAGCTGATGAAGGCGATGATCGAGGCCGGCGCCGCTGGCGTTCACTTCGAGGACCAGCTCGCGGCGGTGAAGAAGTGCGGACACATGGGCGGCAAGGTGCTCGTCCCGACGCGCGAGGCGGTCGAGAAGCTCGTCGCGGCGCGGCTCGCCGCAGACTGCATGGGCGTGCCGACGATCGTGCTCGCGCGCACCGACGCCGAGGCCGCCGACCTCGTGACCTCCGATATCGACGACAATGACAAGCCGTTCTGCACCGGCGAGCGTACCGTCGAAGGGTTCTACAAGACACGGGCCGGTCTGGACCAGGCGATTTCGCGCGGACTCGCGTACGCGGCTTACGCGGACCTCATCTGGTGCGAGACCGGCAAGCCCGACCTCGCCTTCGCCAAGCAGTTCGCCGAGGCAATCCAGGCGAAGTATCCGGGCAAGATGCTCGCATACAACTGCTCGCCGTCGTTCAACTGGAAAAAGAACCTGGACGACGGAACGATCGCGCGGTTCCAGCGCGAGCTCGGCGCGATGGGCTACAAGTTCCAGTTCATCACGCTCGCCGGCTTCCACAGCCTCAACTACTCGATGTTCAACCTGGCGCACGGCTACGCGCGCAGCAACATGAGCGCGTTCGTCGAACTGCAGGAGGCGGAGTTCGCCGCCGCCGACAAAGGCTTTACCGCGGTCCGCCACCAGCGCGAGGTCGGCACCGGCTACTTCGATGCGGTCACAACGACCGTGCAGGGCAGCCAATCCTCGACGACGGCGTTGAGCCACTCGACCGAGGACGAGCAGTTCTTCGACAAGAAGAAAGCCGCCAACGCGTAACGCGACGATCGCCACGGAATCGGCAGCCGCGCCATCCGCGAGGATGACGCGGCTTTGTTTTTTGCCCCGGCGTTCGGACTGAGGCGATGCCGCGGGTGAACAAACGGCACGCGCCAACGCCGCGAAATCCGGAGGGCGCGATCCGCGCGTTCTTCGCGCTGTGGCCCGACACGGGCGCGGGCGGCGCGCTGGCATCGCTGGCGTGCGAGGCCGCTCGCCGGACCCGGGGCCGCGCGGCGCGTCCGGAGAACCTGCATCTGACGCTCGCGTTTCTCGGGGACGTCGCGGTGGGCCGGGTCGCCGCGCTCTCGGCCATCGGACTTGCGGCTGGCCTGCGGGTGCCCCCGTTTTCACTGACCCTCGACCGCATGGGGACGTTTCGCGGCTCCGGAATCACGTGGGCGGGTGCGTCCGCCGCGCCGCGCGAACTGGGTGAGCTCGTGCGGCAGCTGCGCGATGCGCTGACGGCGGGCGGATTCGCCATCGATCGCCGCGCGTTTTTGCCGCACGTGACGCTCGCCCGGCGGTGCCGGAAGCCGGGCGAGATCGAAATCATGGCGCCAATCGCGTGGAACGCGACTCGGATCGCGCTGAACGCGTCGGAGCAAGGGCCCGACGGAATGCGGTACCGCGAGGTTTGGAGTTGGCCTCTCGGCCCGCGCAGCGCCGACGATCGAATGCGATGCGCGACGCCGGTTACGTGACCGGTACCGTGTAGTTTAGCGCGAGCCGTCCGCCGTCGGGATAGATCGTCTGGCCGGTCAGATACGACGCGTCGTCGCTCGCGAGGAATGCCGCGACGGCGGCGACTTCCTCCGGTTCGCCGCAACGTCCGAGCGGCGTGCGCGACAGGATCTTCCGGCGCGCGTCTTCGTCGGTCAACACCGCCTTCTTCGACAATTCGGTGAGAATCGTGCCTGGCCCTATGCCGTTGACGCGAATGCCATGCGGCGCGAGTCCGATGGCCATGACCTTCGTCAGCTGGTTGATGCCGCCCTTGGAGACTACGTAAGGCACCTGGTTGGCAATGGCGACGACGGCATTCGCCGACGACATGTTGACGATGGACCCGCGGATGCCGAGTTTCACCATCGCGCGCGCGACGGCCTGACCGCACAGGAACATCGACTTCAGGTTCACCGCGAGAACCCGATCGAAATCCTCCTCGGCGAGATCGAGGAAGTCGCAGGCATGGGTGATGCCGGCGTTGTTGACGAGCACATCGACCCGGCCGTGCCGGGCGAGAGTGCTCTCCACCAGTTCGTCCGCCTCCGCCTTTCGCGAGACGTCGGCGCGAACGAAAACCGCGCCGGGAATCGAAGCCGCCGCGGCCTGTCCCGACGTTTCCTCGAGATCGGCGAGGACGAGCGTGGCACCCTCGGCGGCGAACCGCTGCGCACACGCGAGGCCGATACCGCGCGCCGCACCGGTCACGATGGCGACGCGCCGCTCAAGCCGTGGCGCTGGCGACATGACGGTGCCTTCGGGGAATCGAAATCGGGGTTGAACCGAGCATCGGTGTCAGGCGTCTCCGCGCGCGATCGGGTGCGCGGGATCGGCGCACCACTCGCTCCACGACCCCGGATAGAGTTGCGCACGGCCGAGCCCGGCGTGCTCCATCGCGAGCAGGTTGTGGCACGCGGTGACGCCGGAACCGCAGTAGTGGACGACCGCGGCGGTCGGCCGGTTGGCGACGAGCGCGCAGAACTCCGCACGCAATTCATCCGCCGGCTTCCACGCTCCGTCGGCTTTGAGGTTGTCCATGTACGGGCGATTGATTGCGCCCGGAATGTGTCCGGCAACCGGATCGAGGGGTTCGACGTCGCCGCGAAAACGTTCGCGGCCGCGGGCGTCGACCAGCAGCAGCGAGCGCGACGCAAGGCTCGCCGCCACCGCAGGCGCTTCGACGATCGGGCCTCCGCGCGCCGCGCCGAAACGCGCGGCGCGAATGGTCGGTGCGCCGGTGGTCACGGGCCGCGCCTCGCGCGTCCACGCGGCAAACCCGCCATCGAGGACGGCCGCCGTGTCGTGACCGAGCCATCGCAACATCCACCATAGTCGCGCAGCATAGGAGCCGCTGCCCTGATCGTAGGCGACCACTTGTCTGGTCGCATCGATGCCGATGCGACCGAAGAGCGCGGCGCAGGTTTCGGGCGCGGGGAGGGGATGCCGGCCGTTGGTGCCGGACTTCGGCCCGGACAGGTCGCGATCGACGTGCACGAATCGCGCACCGGGGACGTGCGCGCGGCGGTACTCGGCTTCACCCCACGTATCCGGTTGTGCGAGATCGTGCCGGACATCGACGATGACCCACGATGGATCGGCGAGATGCGCAGCGAGGTCGGCCGTGGAGACGAGCGTCGTGTACATGATCGTCAACCCTTGACCACGTGGTCGAGCTCGCCGCTGAGGAATTCGTGGAAGTGCTGCATCCCGTCTTCCATCGGCGACTGGTACGGGCCGATTTCATTTCTTCCCTGCCGGAAAAGCGCGTTGCGGCCGGCATCCATCCGCTCGGCGATCTCGTCGTCCTCGATCGCCGTCTCCATGTACGCGGCCTGTTCCGCGTCGACGAACTCGCGCTCGAAAAGCGCGATCTCCTCCGGGTAGTAGAACTCGACGACGTTGGTGGTCCGGTCGACGCCGCGCGGAACCAGCGTGCTGACGACGAGCACATGCGGGTACCACTCGAGCATGATGTTCGGGTAGTAGATCATCCAGATGGCGCCCTGCGGCGGCGTCGCTCCCCGATAGAATTCGACGACCGCCTTGTGCCAGCGCGCATAGGTCGTCGTCCCGGGTTTTGCGAGCCCGTTGTTCACGCCGACGGTCTGCACCGAGTACCGGTCGCCGAACTTCCACTTGAGGTCGTCGCAGGTGACGAACTGGCCGAGACCGGGATGGAACGGCCCGACGTGGTAGTCCTCGAGGTACACCTCGATGAACGTTTTCCAGTTGTAGTTGCACTCGTGGATTTCGACGCGGTCGAGCACGTGGCCCGAGAAGTCGAAATCGCGGCCGCCGAGCGCCGCGAGGTCGCGGTGGACGTCGCGCTGGCCGTCGAACAGCAGGCCGTTCCATCGGGTCAGCGGGGAACGGTCCAGGGAAACGCATGGCTTGTGGTCGAAATGCGGCGCGCCGAGCAGTTCGCCCTCGAGGTCGTAGGTCCAGCGGTGGATCGGGCAGACGATGTTGGGCGCGTTGCCCCGGCCCTTCAGCATGATCGCCTGCCGATGCCGGCAGATGTTCGAGATCAGCTCGACGCCGTTGGCATTGCGGACGAGCGCCTGCGCATTGTCGCGCGATTCCAGCGCGCAAAAATCGCCGTGATTCGGAACCATGAGCTCGTGCCCGACGTAGCCGGGCGCGCGCGCGAACAGGAGCCGCTGCTCGGCTTCGTAGATCGCTGGGTCGCAGTACCAGGAGGCGGGGAGCTGCGGCGACGCGCGCCGCAGGTGCCCGATGGTGGCGAGACTGGACATCGGCCTTCCCTTTCTTCGCGTATTTCGAACAAACCAACCAACCCAACCCAACAACCCGGGACGATTACGGCGTTTTCGGCCGCCCCGGACCGCTTTGCTAAGTCGGCCGCGCGAAAGGATCGCGTAAGGCCGCGTCGTCAAAAAATGTTATTATAAATGGCAGCTGCTATAGGGGTCAAATAGGACGCGTCCAGGGATGTTTGGCAGCCATCGACAACCGCGGCGAATCGTCGACGCATGCGGTTTTGCCTCGGCAACGCGATTACTCGAACCTCCCGTCTCCGTCGCTCGTTCGCGCACCCGATCCCGCAACGAGGCGGGCCCGCGGGCCGAACCAATCCCTTCCATGGCCAAGACCAGCGCCGTACCCGCAAGTTTCGAGGCCGCATTGGCGGAGCTCGAAGCGATCGTCGGAACCATGGAAGGCGGCCAGCTGCCGCTGAGCGAATCGCTCGCCGCGTACAAGCGCGGCGCGGAACTCCTCCAGTATTGCCAGTCGGCGCTCAAGGACGCGGAGCAGCAGGTCCGGATCTTCGAAAAGGGCATGCTGAAGGCGTTCGATCCGACCGATGCCGACGCGGCGCGGAGCGATGAATCCTGACCTTGCGTGGGCCGTCTGGTCGAGCGAGCGCCAGCGGCGGATCGAGGACGTTCTCGCTCGCGTCCTGCCCCGGCCCGATCTGGCCCCGGCACCGCTGGTTCGGGCGATGCGTTATGCCGTTCTCGACGGCGGGAAACGCATGCGTCCCCTGCTGGCGTACGCGGCGGGTGAACTCACGGAAGCGCCTCCGGACGTCGTCGATACCGCCGCGGCCGCGGTCGAGCTCATCCACGCCTACTCGCTCATCCACGACGACCTTCCGTGCATGGATGACGACACGCTGCGCCGGGGCAAGCCGACGTGCCACGTCGCGTTTGGAGAGGCAACGGCGCTGCTGGCAGGCGACGCGTTGCAGGCGCTGGCATTTGGCGTTCTGGCCGGCGGACGGCTTCCCGATCGTGCCCGTGCCTGTTTGCTGCTCGCGGATGCGGCGGGCGTCCGCGGCATGGCGGGAGGGCAGGCGATCGACCTCGAAAGCGTGGGTGCGACGCTTTCCATGCCGGAACTCGAAACGATGCACCGGATGAAGACCGGCGCCCTGATACGTGCGGCGGTGCAGCTGGGCGCCGCGTGCGGGCGGCCCCTCGCCGCCGCCGAGGCGGCGGCGCTCGATGCGTTCGCGGGTGCGGCGGGTCTCGCGTTTCAGGTCGTCGACGACGTGCTCGATGTCGAGGGCTCGGCAGCCTCGCTCGGCAAGACCGCCGGGAAGGACGTCGCCCAGGGTAAGCCGACGTTCGTATCGGGCCTTGGTCTCGCTGCCGCGAAGGCGCGCGCGGAAGCGCTCCGCGTCGAAGCGCGCGCGGCGCTCGCTCCTTTCGGCGGCGCGGCGCGTCGGCTCGCCGAGCTCGCCGACTGGATTGTTCTCCGGGCCCACTAGCGTGAGCAGATCCTGATGTATCCGCTGCTCGATCGGATCGACCGTCCCGCCGCGCTTCGCCGTCTCGACCGCGACGCGCTGCCGCAGCTCGCGCGCGAGCTGCGCAACTTTCTGCTCACCTCCGTGGCGCAGACGGGCGGGCATCTGTCGTCGAATCTCGGCACGGTCGAGCTCACGATCGCGCTCCACTACGCGTTCGACACGCCGCGCGACCGCATCGTGTGGGACGTCGGGCACCAGACCTATGCGCACAAGGTCCTGACCGGCCGGCGCGCAGAGATGAGCCGGTTGCGGATGGCCGGAGGGCCGTCGGGCTTTCCGCGGCGCTCCGAAAGCGAATACGACACGTTCGGCACCGCGCATTCGTCGACGTCGATTTCGGCGGCGCTTGGCATGGCGATCGCGTCGCAGCGGATGGGCGAGGACCGCGGCGTCGTCGCCGTGATCGGCGACGGAGCGATGAGCGCCGGAATGGCGTTCGAGGCGCTGAACAACGCGGGCACCGCCGGCGCCGACCTGCTGGTGATCCTCAACGACAACGACATGTCGATCTCGGAACCGGTCGGCGCGCTGAACAGCTACCTCGCGCGACTGCTCGCGTCGCGCTTCTACAATTCGGTGCGCCGCGGCGGCAAGGAAGTCCTGTCGAAAATGCCTCCCGTGAAGGAGCTCGCCAAGCGCTGGGAAGAGCACATGAAGGGGATGGTGCTGCCCGGCACGCTGTTCGAGGAATTCGGATTCAACTACATCGGCCCGATCGATGGCCACGACGTCGACACGCTGGTGAAGACGCTCGCCAACGTGAAGCTGCTGAAGGGGCCGCAGCTCCTGCACGTCATCACGAAGAAAGGTTTCGGGTATGCCCGCGCCGAGGACGATCCGATCCTCTATCACGGCGTCCCGAAATTCGACCTGGCGGTCGGCTACGCTCCGAAGGCCGTCGCGAAACCCCCGTACACGCAGATTTTCGGCGACTGGATTTGCGACATGGCCGCGGCGGACCCGCGCCTCGTCGCAATTACGCCCGCCATGCGCGAAGGGTCGGGGCTCGTCCGCTTTTCGCAGGAATACCCGAAGCGCTACTTCGACGTCGGCATCGCCGAGCAGCACGCGGTCACGTTCGCCGCGGGGCTGGCGTGCGGCGGGATGAAGCCGGTCGTCGCCATCTATTCGACGTTCCTGCAACGCGCCTACGACCAGCTGATCCACGACGTCGCGCTGCAGAACCTGCCCGTGGTGTTCGCGATCGACCGTGCGGGCATCGTTGGCGCCGACGGCGCGACGCACAACGGCGCGTTCGACCTGTCGTACCTGCGCTGCCTTCCCAACATGACCGTGATGGCGCCCTCCGACGAGAACGAATGCCGGCAGCTCCTGTATACGGCGTTCACGCTGGGCACGCCGTCCGCCGTTCGCTATCCGCGCGGCGCCGGCCCCGGCGTCGCGGTCGAAGCCGCGATGACCGCGCTGCCTGTCGGCAGGGGCGAGATCCGCCGCAGGACTTCCCGGCGAACCAACCGCATCGCGATCCTGGCGTTCGGCAGCATGCTCCAGCCCGCGCTGGCCGCGGCGGAAGAACTCGACGCGACGGTCGCCAACATGCGCTTCGTCAAACCGCTCGACATGGACCTTGTGTCGAGGCTCGCGCAGGGCCACGACGCACTGGTGACGATCGAGGAGAACGTCGTCCGCGGCGGAGCCGGCAGCGCGGTCGCCGAGGCGCTGGCCGCCGAGTCCATCGTCGTTCCTGTCCTGCAGATGGGCTTGCCGGACGCTTTCGTCGACCACGGCGATCCTGCGCAGCTCCTCGCCGACTGCGGACTCGATGCGCGCGGAATCGTCGCAGCCGTCAATGCCCGGTTCGGGCAGCGCCGTACCGATCCGTTGTCGAAACCGGCCGCCTGACACGCGGCGCCACGTCGCGCCGGATCGACACTCGACACCACGAGCCGGCCATGCGGCCCATCGCGATCTTCCGCTTCTCCCCGACCGAGGGCCCGGCGCATTTCGCCGACTGGCTCGATGAACACGGTCTGCCGTGGCAGCTCGTTCCGCTGGACGAAGGCGCGCGGGTGCCGGTCGACGCCAAGGCATTTTCCGGGATCGGCATGATGGGCGGTCCGATGAGCGTCAACGACGGGCTCGGATGGACGGCGCCGCTCAACGCGTTGCTCCGCGACGCCGTCGCCGCCGACATCCCGGTGATCGGCCACTGCCTGGGGGGGCAACTTCTCGCGCAGGCCCTCGGCGCGGCGGTGACGCGCGCACCCGCCGCGGAGATCGGCTGGCTCGACGTGGCCGTGTGCGACGAGCGGGCGCGACACGACTGGTTCGGCGGCCGCGGTTCGTTCACGACGTTCGAGTGGCATTACGACGCGTTCGCGCTGCCTGCCGGCGCGACGCGGGTGTTGACCAATGCGTTCAACGCCAACCAGGCGTACGTGATCGGCGAACGGCACATCGGCTTCCAATGCCACATCGAGATGACGCGTGAGCTAACCGAGACGTGGCTTGCGACCGGCGCGGGCGAACTTCCCGCCTCTTCGTCGCCGGCCGTGCAGAGCGCCGCCGATATTCGCCGCGATATCGACGCGCGTCTCGCGAATCTCCATGCCGTCGCCGGCGACGTGTACGCGCGGTGGGCGAAGGGGCTGACGCGCGGGTAATCCAGCCGCGAACGATCGAGCGAATGGCCGACGCGGCGCTAGGCGCTTGCGAAGACCTTGAGGCGCGGCGACTCCGCCACGACCTGGAGCCGCGGAACCTGGAGGAGTTCCGGCATTGCGCGCGAGTCCTTCACCGCGTATAGCGAATCCTGCCTCAGCAGCGATCCGACCACTTCGGGGGACGACGGGTGCGCAAGGAGGAAACCCTGGCCCCGGTCGCAATGCAGATCGATGAGGCGATCGAGCTGGTGGCACGTTTCGATGCCTTCGACGACG
>JANMBN010000218.1:0-3665 GCA_031360485.1 Betaproteobacteria bacterium
TTCCGCCGCAATTCGTCATCGGCGAGCGGGTTCTCGGGGTTGCCGCGCGCGCGGGCCGGCTCGGAGGCCAGCGTGCGGCCGTCGGCGAGCGTCACGCGCACGCGCGCCCAGCGCTCCGCGGGAAAGCGGCGGGTGAACTCCGCATCCTCGGACAGCATCATCACGCGTTGCAGACGCGCGACGCGAGGATCGGCGAGCTTGGGAAGACTCACCTCCGGCGGGCCGATATCACCGAACACGAGCGCGGCGGCGACCGGGAATGGCAGACTGTATTGCGCTTCCTCGGTCGTCGTGGCCATCGCGCACGCGGAGCCGAGCGCGACGGCTTCGCGGAAGCTCTCGATCGAAAGCAACACGACTTCGTCCGCGGCGAAGTGGTGCGTGCGCTGCAGTTCGAGCGCCGCCTCGACCGCCGGCTGCGCCCAGCGGCAGACCGGGTACGCCTTGAAGTACTGCTCGCGAATTCGCCAGCGCGTGCCGAGGTCGTTCCAGAAGGCCTGCACATCTTGACGCTCGACGGTCAGCGCCGGTGCGCCGGTAAACCCGTCGCGCGCGAGCAGCGCCGCGGTCACGCCGACGTGCACGCCCCAGCCGGAGCCATCCTTCACCATCGTCGGGGAATCGCATGCGCGCAGGATCTGTCCGCGCGGCCCGAAGTATTCGGCGATCCCCATCGCCTGCCGGATCTGCGCCGCATCGAACCCGAGCAGCCGCGCGGTCACCGCCGCGCAGGCAAGCGAGTTCCACGCGCCGGAACAGTGGTAATCCGCCGAGGTCGCGTGCAGCGCGATGCCCGCGCGCGTGGCGACCTCGTAGCCGAGCACGAGGCAGGTCAGGAATTCGCGGCCGCCGATGGCGGCGCCGGATTCGCCCGGCTTCGACCCGTCGATCACCGAGAGCAGCGCGGGCAGGATCGCCGCGCCCGCGTGACCCTTGGTCAGCACGTGGCCGTCGTGCGCGTCGAGCGCATCGATCGTGGCGGCTCCGGCGAACGCCGCACCGGCGAGACCCGCGCGCCGGCCGTCGAATAGGATGCGGGCGTCGCGGTCGCGGCCGCACAGTTGCGTCGCCGCATACGCATTGGCGATCGCCGCCGCCCTGGTTCTGCTGCCGGCCGCGGCGACGCCGATGAGATCGAGGAGGCAGCGCTGGCCCTGCTGCACGACATCGCCCGGCAGATCGCCGAACGCGAGACCGCGCACGAGAGCGGGAACGTCGGCAAACCCTACGGCACCCTTCGAGCCGCGATCACCTTCGGCCATCCCGTGCGCCCCGTTCAAATGAGCCCGTTGGCCTTCAGGAAGGCGTCTGCGACCTCCTCGGGCGTCTTCTTCTCGACGTCGACGCTGGCGTTGAGCTTCGACATGTTGTCGTCGTTGAGCTTGGCGGCCAGCGCGTTCAGCGCGTCCGCGATCTTCGGGTTCTTGTCGAGGATTTCCTTGCGCACGACCGGCGTCAGGTTGTACGGCGCCGCGTAGTTCCTGTCGTCTTTCAGCACGACGAAGTTGAACGCCGGGATGCGGCCATCGGTCGCGAACACCACGGCCGTGTCGACCTGCCGGTCCTTGAGCGCTGAGTACGTCAATCCGGTGTCCATCCGCTTGACGTTGTCGCGGTCGAACTCGAATCCGTAGGCGCTCTGCCATCCCGGAAGCCCGTCGGGGCGGGCGTAGAACTCGGCGTTCGATGCGAACGTGAGCTTGACGCCGCCCTTGATCGCCTTGGCGAGGTCGCTCATCGTGACGATGCCGCGCTTCTGCGCGTCGTCGCGGTTCATCGCGAACCCGTAGGTGTTGTTCACCGCCGACATGTTGAGCCAGACGATGCCTTTCGCGGCGTCGACTTCCCTGATCTTCCGGTACGCGTCCTCGGCCGAAGCGAACTTGTCGGTGATCTTGTTGAAGACCCCGAGACCGGTGCCCGTGTATTCCCAGTAGACGTCGACCTGGCCGTTCTCCATCGCCGCACGCACCGCCGCGCTGCCCATGCCGGCCTTGCGATCCGGCGTGAAGCCCTTGGCCTTGAGCAGCGCCACCGTCATCGCCGTCATGATCTGCTGTTCGGTGAACGCCTTGCCGCCGACGACAATCGTCTGCGCGGCGGCGCCGCCCCCCCAGCACAGGATCGTCAGCGCAATACCGGTCAGCAGCCTGCCCCATGCGTGTTTCATCGTCAGATCCTCCTTGCCCATCGGATTAATCACGAATTCCGCTGCGGATTCACCCCGCGCGGCACGAGCCAATACTGCGCCTGCCCGAACAAAAAATCCACGGCGACGGCAAGCAACGCGGTCGGGATCGCGCCGGCGAGCATCATGCCATGCTCCTGCAGATCGATGCCGGTGAAGATTAGCTCTCCCAGCCCGCCCCCGCCGATCAGAAAGGCGATCGGCGCCGTGCCGACGTTGACGGCCATCGCGGTGCGCACGCCGGCGAAAATGACGAACAGCGCGTTCGGGAGCTCGACGCGGGCCAGGATGGCGCCCGGCCCCATGCCCATTCCGCGCGCCGCGTCGACCAGATGTTCGGGCACGGCGCGGATCCCCTCGTACGTGTTGCGGATGATCGGCAGCAGCGTCGCGATCCACAGACCGACGATCGCCGGCAGCGCGCCGATCCCGAGCAGGCTCATCATCAGCGCGAGCTTGCCGAGCGTCGGGATCGAAGTCGCCATGTTGACGGCCTGGATCGCGCTCTCCGCCCAGCGCGCCATCCACGGCCGCGAAAGCCAGACGCCCAGCCCGACGCCGCAGACGATCGCCAGCGATCCGGATATGCCGACGAGCACCAGATGCTGCCTGACGAGATAGAGTATGTCTTTCTTGTAGCGGAGGATGTCGGTCGCGAGGCCGCTCGCGTAGAGCCCCCACGCGATCGCCAGCGCGATCGCTCCCAGCACCAGCGGCGGCATCGCCGAGCGGCGCGGCGCTCCGACGGCGTTCACGCGCCGGTCTCCGCCGCCAGCCTCGCGGCGACGGCCGCGCGCGTCACATGACCGACGATGGTTCCGTCGGCACCCACGCAAGCCAGCTCGTCGAGACCGTGCTCCAGAAACAACGTCGCGACGCGGCGCAAGTCGTCCTCGGGCGCGACCGTCGGTGTGCCCGCCACGCGCGCGCCGCCGGGCACTGCCACCATCACCTCGCGGACGCGAATGAGGCGCAGGCGTTTCAACGTCCGGTCGCTGCCGACGAAGCCCGCGACGAATTCATCGGCCGGATGCGCGAGCATCGTGTCGGGCGCGGCGAACTGCACGAGACAGCCCGCGCGGAAGATCGCGATGCGGTCGGCCATCTTCACCGCTTCGTCGATGTCGTGGCTGACGAAAAGTACCGTTTTCCGCAGCGTGCGCTGCATGCGCAGGAACTCGTCCTGGATCACCTCGCGGTTCACGGGATCGAGCGCCCCGAAAGGCTCGTCCATCAGCAGCACCGGAGGATCCGCCGCCAGCGCGCGCGCGACGCCGATGCGCTGCGCCTGGCCGCCGGACAATTCGCTCGGATAGCGGTCCAGAAACTGCGCCGGCTCGAGCGCCAGCATCGCGAGCAGTTCCTGCGCGCGGCGGCGCCGCCTTTCCGCGCTCCAGCCGAGAAGACGGGGGACGACGCCGATGTTCTCGGCGACGGTCATGTTCGGGAAGAGCCCGATCTGCTGGATCACGTAGCC
>JANMBN010000225.1:0-1540 GCA_031360485.1 Betaproteobacteria bacterium
CCCACGGTGCGACCGGCTGAAGCCGGACCCACGGTTCGACCGGCTGAAGCCGGACCCACGGTTCGACCGGCTGAAGCCGGACCCACGGTTCGACCGGCCGAAGCCGGACCCACGGTTGCGATTAGGCAGCGTCGGCGAGGACCTGCCGGCGGGACACGCGACGCCGGCCCACCAGCGCCCGGATCAGAAGCACGGCGAGCATCATCAGCACGATCAGAATCGACGCGTAAGCCGACGCGTACCCGTACTCGCCGACCTCCGCGCGGCCGACGATGTTGACCGTCGCCATGTCGAAACGCGGGCTCGTCAGGAAGATCACGGCGCTGATCGACGTCATCGCGCTGATGAAGCTGTAACCGAGCGCGGCGATGATCGCGGGCCGGATCAACGGCAGGACGACACGGCGCAGCGTCACGAACGTGCCCGCGCGCATCGTCGACGACGCCTCGTCGAGACTGGGATCGATCTGGCTCAACGAGGCGAGACCGGCGCGGAGGCTCGTCGTCATGTCGCGGAATACGAAGCACGCGACGAGAATGATCCCGGAATACGCTAGCTCGATCGGCGGCGCGTTGAACGCGAGAATGTAGCCGATGCCGACGACGGTCCCGGGCATGGCGAAACTCAGCATCGTGATGAATTCGAACGCACCCTTGCCCGCGAATTGCTGCCGGCTGAGAAGATATGCGACGAGGAGCCCGAAACCGGCCGTCAGCGGCGCCGAGACCGCCGCGATCATCAGCGTCGTCCCGAACGAGCTCCACGCTCCACCCGTCCAGCGAATGCCGTCACCGCCGAAGTCGATCCCGAAGGCGGTGGCGTAGTGGCGCAACGTCAGCGCGTGGTTGAGTCCCCATTTCTCGAAGAAACCACCGGAAAAGATCATCGCGTAGACGACGACCGCAAGCACCAGCCACGGTATCGTGAGCGCGGCCGCAAATCCCGTCACGGCCCGGGGCAGCGGCAGGCGAACCGCGCCCTCGCCCTTCCCGGAAATCGTGACGAATCCGCGCCGCTTGAGCAGGCGCCGCTGCAGCACGAATAGCGTCAGCGACAGGCTCAGCAGCACGATCGCCAGGATGGCCGCGCGGCCCGGGTCCTGCTGCACGCCGACGATCGCGAAATAGATCGCGACCGACAACACCTCGAGATTGCCGCCGAGCAGCAACGGGTTACCGAAATCCGCGAGGCTTTCGATGAAGACGATCAGAAACGCGTTGACGAGCCCGGGCGCCATCAGCGGGAGCGTGATCGACGTGAACGTCTTGAGTGTCGACGCCCGCAGCGTCTGCGCCGCCTCTTCGAAGCTCGGGCTGATGCCCTCGACTACCCCGACGAGGACCAGATAGGCGACCGGCGTCAGCGCAAGCGTCTGCGCGAGCCAGACGCCGGGCAGCCCGTAGATCCAGCGCGTCGGGCTGATGCCAAACGCCCATTCGAGCAGCGCGTTGATCGCGCCGGACCGGCCGAACAGCATGATGAGTGCCAGGCCGATGACGAAGGGTGGCGTGATCATCGGCAGCACCGCCAGCACTCCCGC
>JANMBN010000095.1:0-5781 GCA_031360485.1 Betaproteobacteria bacterium
CTCGGCTTCCTCGAGATCCGCCAGGAGCTGGACGCAGCGCTCGTGGAACGACTGCCCGGTCTCGGTGAGCGACAGGCGCCGCGTCGTGCGATTGAGAAGCCGCGCCCCGAGATGCGTCTCGAGGTCGGCGACCTGGCGCGAGACCGACGAAACCGAGACACCGAGGCGCTCCGCGGCGCGCGCGAAGCTGCCGGCCTCGACGACACGGGCAAATGCGGTGAGGGCAGCGAAACGGTCCACGGTGTTTTCCCTATTGTTGCAAAATAAGCAACGATCTATCACATATAACCCTATTTATCCTGTGTTTGGCAACTGTCATGATTCACTCCGTCGCGCCACCCACGGCGCACGCCAAACCAAGGAGCCAACATGACGGACGCACGCAACACCAACCTCGCCGCGCTGACGCTGCGCGTTTCGCTGGGCACGATGTTCATCGCCCACGCACTGCTCAAGTACTTTGTCTTCACGCTGCCGGGCACCGCCCAGTTCTTCCAGTCGATCGGGCTGCCGGGTGTCCTCGGTTACGTCGTCTTCGCGGCCGAACTCATCGGCGGCATCCTGCTCATCGCCGGCGTTCGCACCCGCGCCGTCGCGTTGGCGCTCGTCCCCGTGATGATCGGTGCCACGTGGGCGCACGCCGGCAACGGCTGGCTCTTCAACGCACCGAATGGCGGATGGGAATATCCGGCGTTCTGGACCATCGCGCTGGTCGTGCAGGCGTTGCTGGGTGATGGCGCGTACGCCCTGGGTGCCGCGAGCCGCGAACCCGAATTGCGCACGGCCTGAAGCCGGGGCGCGCCCGTGCCGCCGCGGAAACGCTGCGTTCGATGACGTCGTCCCTGCGCGAGCGGGGATGACGTCCGCACGGAAAGCCATCACACTTCAATGAAGGCACGAACGACCATGTCCCGCCTGCCCACGCTGTTCCTGTCGCATGGCTCGCCGATGAACGGGATCGAGCAGACACCCTCGAGCGACGCCTGGGCGGCGCTGGCGCGCACGCTACCCAAACCGCGCGCGGTGTTGATGGCCTCGGCGCATTGGGAGACCTCGGTGCCGATGCTCACCGGCAACCCGAAGCCGGAAACCATCCACGATTTCGGCGGATTCCCCGACGCCCTCTACCACGTCCGCTACCCGGCCCCCGGCGCACCGGAATTGGCGGCGCAGGCCGTTTCGCTGTTGAAGGACGCCGGCATCACCGCGGGTGTCAACGGTTGTCGCGGGCTCGACCACGGCGCCTGGGTGCCGTTGCGCTGGATGTACCCGGACGCCGACGTGCCCATCGTCGAAATCTCGCTGCAGCCGGAGCTCGGCACCGCGCAGCACGTCGCGCTGGGCCGCGCGCTGGCGTCGCTCGCCGATGACGGCGTCCTGATCGTCGGATCCGGACATGCGACGCACAACCTGCGCGACTGGATGGCGAATCCGCGGCGGCAGGAGCCGTTGCGTTACGCCCAGACGTTCGCCGAATGGCTGCACGGGCGGCTGGCGGCGCGCGACACCGACGCGCTCATCGCCTATCGCGAGCAGGCGCCGGAAGCGGCGCGCGCCCATCCGTCCGAGGAACACTACCTGCCGCTGCTCGTCGCGTGGGGCGCCGCCGGCGAAGGTGCGCGTGCCGAGCGCTTTGCCGCGGGCTTCGAAGGGGGCGCGCTCGCGAACGACTCGTACCGGTTCCATCCGGCGCCGGAACGCTGACGCCCGCCCGCGCGGGCGTCCGTCATTCGAACCCGCTGTCCGCGCGCAGAACGCGCGACGCGGAGCCCGACAGCAGTCGGGCGAACCGCTTCGCGAGTTCCGGCTCGCGCGCATCCGCACGTACGGCCACCGAATAGACGGTCGCGAGCTCGAACTCGGGCGGAAGCGGGCCGGCCAGCGCGACCCCCGGTGTGTATTTGATCTCGGTGATCTGCGTGCAACCGACGAGTCCGGATCCGGTCGCGCTCGCCAGTTCGCGCATCGCGGTGGCACCATTCGGATAAATCCGCAGGCGCGGCGCAACGTCGTCGCGGATGCCCAATCGCGCCAGCACCTGGGCGAAATGGATGCCGGCCGTCGAGCGCAGCGTGTCCGGGACGAAGACGCCCTTGGCGGCCAACAGCATGTCCCGCAGTTGCGCGCGGTCGGAAACCCGCGGCAACGCGTCGCCCACGCGCACCGCGATGCCCGTGCGCACGCGACCGAGCGGCGCGCTGGTGCCTTGCAGCAGGCCACCGTCCCGTTCCAGGTCCGCGATCATCGTGGCCGTCAGGATCACGACGTCGCAGTGCTCGCCCGCGACGAGTTGCTCCTTCAGCGCGCCGACGGCGCCGAACGTGCTCTGCACGCTCGCCCCCGTAGCGTCACGGAAATCGTCCTGGAGCGCGGTCACGAGCCCCTGTGCGGCCCCGGCGCTCAAGATGCGCAAAGCCGGCCGCGCTTGTCGGGTCAAGCTCACTGATCGGGCTTCGCTCCGGAGATCTTCACGATGCGTTCCCACTTCACGACATCCTCCGCGAGATAGCGCCCGAACTCCTCGCTCGTCATCACCATCGGCAGCGCGCCCTGGCCTGCCCACTCCTGCCGGACCTCGGGCCGGTTCTGGATCTTCGCGATCTCCGCGTTCAGCCGGCCGACGATCTGCGGCGGCGTGCCCTTGGGCGCCATGATGCCGAGCCAGATCACGGCCTCGTACCCGGGAACGCCCCCCTCGGCGATCGTCGGGACATTCGGCAATACCGACGAGCGCGCCTTGCCCGATGTCCCGAGCGCGTTGACCCTGCCGCTCCGCGCGTGCTCGCTCATCGTCGGCACGGCGTCGAACATCATCTGCACCTGCCCGCCGAGCACGTCGGTCCGCGCGCCGGAGCTTCCCTTGTACGGGACGTGGACGATGTCGACGCCCGCCATCGCCTTGAAGAGCTCGCCCGCCATGTGGTACGGCGTGCCGGGGCCGGAAGAAGCATAGTTGAGCTTGCCCGGGCTCGCCTTCGCAATCCGTATGAGGTCGGCGACGCTGGTGGCGCCGACCGACGGATGCACGACGAGCACGAGGTCGGAGGAATTGATCGGCGCAACCGGCACGAAATCGCGCATCAACTGGTACGGCTTGTTCGGTATCAGCGTCTCGTTGACGGTCTGCGTGTTCGACATCATCAGCAGCGTGTAGCCGTCGGGCGCGCTTTTCGCGACGGCATCGGTGCCGATGATCGAGCCTGCGCCCGGGCGGTCGTCGACAACGACCGGCTGCCCCAGCGCCTCCTGCAGGCGCTGGCCGATGAATCGCGCGTAGACGTCCGCCGGGCCGCCGGCGGCGAACGGCACGACGATCCTGATGGGCTTCGCCGGGTAGTCCTGCGCGAGCGACGGCGCACAGGCCGACGCGACGACGACGCAGGCGATCGACCTGACAATGGAACGCAGCATGGCGGACTCCCGGTGTTCGCGACGGCTCGCCGAGGCGAACCGCAATCTACACCGGGCGATCGCGTGCTGGCAAAACGATATCCGGCCGGCGTCCTCGAACGATCGAATGCCGGGCGTGGCAGGCCGAGGCTAGTACCGCGACCCATAAGTTTGCGTACATGCCGAGAACCGATCCCGCGCGCCGAGCGCGCGAAGCGAGCCGCAGCCATAGCTCGTGCTATGGCGAGGACGAGCGACAAAGCGATCGACGATGCGGATCGGTTCGAACATAGCAAAACTTATGGGTCGCGGTACTAGTATCCGGGCCATGATGGAAAAACAGGCGCCGCCCAAGTGATCCGCTGGGAAGCCCACGCCTGCCTGCCGCTCTCGCCGCAGGCGGATTTCGGCCCGCTGGACCGGTACCGGGCGGCGGGCGTCCATTACGTGTCGATCAACGTCGGCATGGACATGAATCCGCTGTCGCAGATTCTGTCGGTCATCGCCGCTTTCCGGACGAAGATCGCCGCGCATCCGGATCGCTACGTGCTGGCTTCGAGCATCGCCGACATCGAGCGGGCGGCGGCGGAAGGACGGGTCGCGATCGGTTTCGATCTCGAAGGGGCCATGCCGCTGCTGGAGCAGCCCGAGATGGTGGCGCTCTATCGCGACCTCGGCGTCCGGCAGATTCACCTGGCGTACAACCGCAACAACAGCGTCGCGGACGGTTGCCACGACGTCGAACGCGGATTGACGGCACTCGGCCGGCGCGTGGTCGGCGCCGTGAACGGGGCCGGCCTGCTGATGGATTGCTCGCACACGGGCCGGCGCTGCAGTCTCGACATCATGGCGGCCTCCGGACGTCCCGTGATCTTCAGCCATTCCAATCCGCTGGCGCTCGTCGCGCACGGGCGCAACGTGACCGACGAGCAGATCCGGGCGTGCGCGGCGACCGGCGGCGTCATCTGCGTGTCGGGGGTCTCGATATTTCTCGGCACTCGCGAGCCGGCGGTGGACGATGTGGCGCGGCACGCCGCGTACGTCGCCGGGCTCGTCGGCGTCGATCATGCCGGCATCGGGCTCGATATCAGCTTCCATCAGGAGGGCGTCGACGACGCGCCCCCGGGGGATTTCGATCCCGGCTACTGGTGGCCCAAGGCGGCGGGCTACGACCGGGCGATCTCGCGCAGCACCTATCCTCCCATCGAGGCCTGGCTGACGCTCGCGTCGGCGCTGGAGCGCACCGGCATGACGGGCGACGAGGCCGCCCGGATCATGGGCGGCAACATGCTGCGCGTGGCGCGGGACGTGTGGCGTTCGGGCGACGCGGCGCACGTCGCGCACGGCTCGGCCGGGCATTGACGGCCCGAGCCCGACGGGCGGTATACTCGACGGCCCTCGCAACCCACACCTACCCGAAGGGAAACAAGATGACACACTCGCCAATGCCCCTCGCGCGCCGGTTGCTCTCCGCCGCCGCGATCGCCGCAATGCTCACGGGCCTGGGCCCGGTGCTGGCGGCGACGCCCAAGGACACGCTGGTCGTCGCCTGGGCCATCGACGACATCATCACGATGGACCCCGCCGAATCCTTCGAGATCTCGGCCGGGGAAATCATGGGCAATGCCTATGACCGCCTCATCCGCTTCGACGTGAGCGATCCGTCCAAGCTGATCGGCGACACGGCCAAGACCTGGACCGTCCAGCCCGACGGCAAGACCTACAGCTTCGAGCTGAAGGACGGCCTGAAGTTCGCCTCCGGAAATCCGCTGACGGCCGAGGACGTCGTCTTCTCGCTGCAGCGCGCCGTCCTGCTCGACAAGACGCCGGCGTTCATCCTCACGCAGTTCGGCTTTTCCAAGGACAACGTGAAGGAGAAGATCAAGCAGACCGGCCGCCTGACGCTCCAGCTCGAGACCGACAAGTCGTACGCGCCGACGTTCGTGCTCAATTGCCTCACGGCCAACATCGCGGCGATCGTCGACAAGAAGCTGGTGCTTTCGAAGGAGCAGAACAACGACATGGGCTACGGCTGGCTCAAGACCAACTACGCCGGCTCGGGCCCGCTCAAGATTCGCGAGTGGCGCGCCAACGAGATTCTCGCGCTCGAACGCAACGACAATTACTACGGCGAAAAATCGAAGCTACCCCGCGTCATCTACCGGCACGTGAAAGAGGCGGCGACGCAGCGGCTGCTGCTCGAGAAAGGCGATATCGACATCGCGCGGAACCTCACGCCGCAAGACCTCGCCGCGCTGGCATCCAACAAGGACATCAAGACGACGTCCACGCCGAAGGGCACCGTCTACTATTTCTCGCTCAACCAGAAGAACCCGACGCTCGCCAAGGCGGAAGTTCGCGAAGCGATGAAGTGGCTGGTCGACTACGCGG
>JANMBN010000243.1:0-1642 GCA_031360485.1 Betaproteobacteria bacterium
ACGCAATGCGCGCGCGCCTCGCCGCTTCATTCTCACTGCGAAGCAAGCGTCCATGCTGAGTTATCGCCATGGTTTCCATGCGGGCAACCATGCCGACGTGCTCAAGCATTTCGTCTGGGTGCAGCTCCTGCTCCATCTCACGAAAAAGGACAAGCCGCTCTGGGTGATCGACACCCACGCCGGCGCGGGCTGCTACTCGCTCGAACAGGGCTACGCCGCGAAAAATGCCGAGTTCGAAACGGGCATCGCTCGCCTATGGTCGAAAAGTGGTTTGCCCGGCCCGCTTGCCGCTTACGTGGAACAGGTCCGCGCCTTCAATCCCGACGGCGTGTTGCGCAACTACCCGGGTTCTCCGCAGTTCGCGTTACAGTTGACGCGCGACCAGGATCGGCTGCGCTTCTTCGAGCGGCACACCAACGAAAGCAAGGCGCTGCAGGACACCTTTTGCAGTGCCGGCCGGCGGGTGGCCGTCATCGCCGGCGACGGGTTTGCCGGGTTGAAGGCGGTTCTCCCGCCGCCCTCGCGTCGCGGTTTGGTGCTGATCGATCCGTCGTACGAACAGGCGTCCGACTACCACGACGTCCTGGCGGCCATGCGCGACGCACTTCAGCGCTTTGCGACGGGCACGTACGCCGTGTGGTATCCGCAGGTGCAGCGCCGCGAGGCCGAAAATCTGCCCGCCCAGCTGCGCCGCCTCGCCGGCGGCGACTGGCTCGACGTGTCGCTCAGAGTCGCGGCGCCCGCCGCGGACGGATTCGGACTGTTCGGCAGCGGCCTCTTCCTATTCAATCCGCCCTGGAATCTCGAGACGCCGGTCCGTGCGGCGATGCCAACGCTGGTGGAGGCGCTTGGCCGCGACGAGCAGGCAGCATTCGACCTGCAGTTCGAGCAGACCTGATCCTATGCCTTCACGGGGCGCAGTGCGCCGTCGCAAGTGGCCCGCGCAGGATCGGCAGCCGGCAGCTTCGCGCATACGTTCGCCATCTGCGCCCGAATGCGCTGCACCGAATCGTCGTGCACCTTGTTCTTGTTCCAGGCCACCAGAACCTTCCCCATTCGCTCGAGGGCGCGGCGATTGCGTTCGTAGAACGTCTCGGGACGGGCTTCCAGTTCACCGATCACCTGCCCCGCCGCGCTCTCGATCCGGGCCGCGTCCTGCGGTGCGAGCTCGACCAATGTCTTGACGTAACCGACGCCCCATTGAAGGCGGGTTGCCGGACCGCTTGCGCCCGCAAAAGCCTTTCCCGCCCACTCGATCGCGCTCGCCTTGTCGCCGCGTTTCCTGGCATTGGCGGCGAGGCCCGACATGAAGTAGTACGGCGAATGCGAGCGTTCCAGTTCTTTCGTCAGCAGCGCGTCGGAGTCTTCGAGAAGGCCGGCCTCGGCGAGCACTTCCGCACCCGCGCTGACGACCGATTGGCGCGCATAGACGTCAGCCGTTTCCTGGTTGGCGCGCGCAACTTGCTCGCGCACGGCCGCGAGCAGCGCGTCGGGCAATGCCCCCTTGGGCGTCTCGAGTCGCGCCAACTCGATTTTCGCATTGACCGCGACGAGCCGGTCCGCGGTGGCGAGTTGCGCATCCGCGATGAACCGGTCGAGCGCCGCGTTCCATGCGGAGGTGAGCCGCGCGCGTTCGGCGGAC
>JANMBN010000098.1:0-13770 GCA_031360485.1 Betaproteobacteria bacterium
TCGCGTAGTAGCCCTCCGCATCCTTGAACTGCGCGGGAAAGCGCTTGACGTCGGGCGGCACGTGCGGGGCAAGCCATTTCTGCTGCTTCCAGAAGATGAAGTGCGACGCATCCGACGAGTTGACGACGTCGACGTTCTTGATGCCCGACTGGTACTCCTGGTTGATCCGCTGAAAGACCCTTTCGGACCCGGAGCGCTCGACATCGATACTGATGTTCGGATACTCGGCGCGGAATACCTTGGCGAGCGCCTCGGCTACCTTGACGTCGACCGCCGTGTACCAGACGACCTTGCCTTCCTTCGCGGCGGCCGCCACCATGCTCGGCGTGGTCTCCTGCGCCGGCGCGATTCCCGCGATCAGCAGTGCCGACAACGATGCGAGAACCTGCAGCTTCGCCTTTCCCATGTAGAGCCTCCGTTGACTTTTCGACGAGGAGTGCCAGTGTATGCGGTTCCCGGTCTCAGCGGGCGAGGCCGCGGCAACGATCGGCCTTGAATTGAACGGCAACCCGGGATCCGTTCGGAACGCCGACGTGCGCCGGCGCGGCAATCAGGATTTCCTGGCCCACGTCGACGATGTAATCGCGGTGGCTGCCGAGATAGGCCTGGCTGCGGACGGTGCCGGGCACCGTGTTGTCGCCGGCGGCCGACGCATCCGTCAGCAGCAGGACGTCGTGGGTCTTGACGCAGATGCTCATCGGGCTGCCGGGCCCCGTGAAATCCCCCTGCCCGATGGCCAGCACGCGACCGCCGAGTTCCACCTGCCCGCCGCCGAGGTGCTTGACCTTGAGCACGTTGCTCCCGCCGATGAAGCGCGCGACGAACTCCGAGTTAGGCCGTTCGTAGACCTCCTCCGGCGTGCCGATCTGCTCGATCCGTCCGGCATTCATGATGACGATTCGGTCGGCCATCGTCATCGCCTCGACCTGATCGTGCGTCACGTAGATCGAGGTGTACTGGAATTCGTCATGCAGGCGCCGGATCTCGAAACGCATGTCGCCGCGCAGGCTGGCGTCGAGGTTGGACAGCGGCTCGTCCAGAAGCAGGATGTCGGGCTTCGGCGCGAGCGCGCGGGCGAGCGCGACCCGCTGCTGCTGCCCGCCGGAGAGCTCGGAGGGATAACGTTCCGCCTGCGTGTCGAGCTTGGTCGCCGCCAGCAGCGCATCGACGCGGCTCCGCTTTTCGGCGGCGGCGATCTTCTTCATCTTCAGCGCGTAACCGACATTCTGCCGGACCGTCATGTGCGGCCAGATCGCGTAGCTCTGAAAGATCATGCTCATGTTGCGGCGCTCGGGCGGGACCACGGACGTCGGCGAAGAAATCGTCGCGCCGTCCACGCGAATCTCGCCGTCGTCGGGCACGAGAAATCCGGCGATCATGCGCAGCGTCGTGGTCTTCCCGCATCCCGACGGCCCGAGGAGGCACACGAACTCGCCGTGCTCGACGGTGAGATCGATCGCGTCGACCGAAACGACACCGGGATATCGCTTGGTGAGACTCTTGAGCGTGAGGTTGGCCATTTCGGTCGGCGAATGATAATCCATTTGACGTCCGCGGCACGACTCGGGTACCGTCGGCAAAAGGGTACGTCCCGGCCGCGCGGTTCGCTTGAAACACGTCGCGCGGCACGAACATCGACCGGAGGATTCCCATGACCACCCGCCGCGGTTTGCTGCACTGCATCGCGCGAGCCCTCGCGCTGCTTCCGCTGCTGGGATTGGCGACGTTCGGCGCAATGCCCGCAGCCGCGGCCGACACCGTCAACGTCTATTCGATCTGGCCCGAGAACTGGGCGCGGCCGATGTTCGAGGAGTTCGAGAAGGCGACCGGAATCAAGGTCAACTTCGTCCGCTTCTCGTCGGGCGAGGCGCTGGCGCGCGTCAATGCCGAGAAGAACAATCCGCGCGTCGACGTGCTGTTCGGCGGCCCGGTCGAGACTTTCGCCGCGGGAATCGGCGAGGGACTGTTCGAGTCCTACAAGCCGCCGTCGTTCGCGGCGCTGCCGGCCCGCTTCAAGCATGCCGACGGGCAATGGGTCGCGATCGCGGACGACCCGCTCGTCTTCATGACGAACGAAAAGTTCCTTAAGGAGAACAACCTCAAGGCGCCCGCATCGTGGAACGACCTGCTGGCGCCTCCCTACAAGAACATGCTGCAGATGGCCGATGCCCGTACATCCGGCACCGCCGTCACGCGGATCTTCTCGATCCTGGAAGTCAACGGCCGTGACGAAACCAAGGCCTTCGATTACATGAAGAAGCTGCGGCCCAATGTGCAGCTCTACACGAAGAGCGGCGGCGGCGGGACGCTGCCGGTGGGCCTGGGCCAGGCCGGCGGCGGAATCTTCTTCATCGTCGATGCGCTGGATACCAAGGCCAAAGGCTACGACGTGACGATCAGCTTTCCGAAGGAAGGCATCGGCACCGCGGCCGAAGCGATCGCGCTGATCAAGGGCGCCAGGAATCCGGAATTGGGCAAGAAGCTCATCGATTGGGCGACCTCGCCCGCGATGCAGTCCCTGTTCGCGAAATACAAGATCAACTTCGTGCCCGCAAGTCCCACGGTCGCGCTCGAACCGAGTCTCGCGGAAGTGCTGAAAGGCGCGAAGCTATTTCCGATCGATGCCGACTTCGCGGGGGCGAACCGCAAGCGCATCGTCGATCGCTGGGTCGCGGAAGTGCTGAATCCGTAGTCGGCCTCGCCCCGTGGCCGGCGGTTCCGAACGCGAGCTGACGACGGCGAGCCTCGCCCGCACCCGCGGCGACCCCGCCGTCGCCGTGGCCGCGCTGGCGCTGTGGCTGCTGTTGGGACTGTTCGTCGTCTATCCGCTGGCGATGCTGATCGCCCGGATGCTGACCGACCACGGCGCGTTCACGACGACCGGCATCGTGGCCGTGCTGACCGATCGGCACCAGGTTCGCGCATTCTGGAACAGCCTGCTGCTCGCCCTGCTGGTCGGGGTCGTCGGCACCGCGCTCGGCTTTCTCTTCGCGTTCACCGCTGCGCGCGGACGGCTGCCGCGCGCCCTCCTCACCGCCATCGACGCCTGCGTGTTGCTGCCGCTCGTCTCCCCTCCGTTCACGACCGCCATCGCGATGATCTTCTCGTTCGGGCCGCGCGGCCTCATCACCTACGACCTGCTCGGCCTCAAGGGCGTCACGGTCTACGGAATGACGAGCACGCTGTTCTCCGAGGCGCTGACCTATTTTCCGATCGCGTACCTGACGCTGCGGCCGATTCTCGCCGCGATCGATTCGAACATCGAAGGGATGGCGTTCTCGCTCGGGGCGTCGCGCTGGCGCGTATTTCGCACGGTGACGCTGCCGCTCGCCATCCCGGGGCTCGCCAACGCTTTCCTGCTGCTGTTCGCGGCATCGCTCGCCGATTTCGCGACGCCGCTCATCCTTGCGGGAAACCAGTTCCCCGTGCTGCCCACGCAGGCCTACCTTCAGATCACGGGCCTGTTCGACCTGCGCGGCGGCGCGGCGCTGTCTTTCGTGCTGCTGGTTCCCGCGCTGATCGTGTTTCTCCTGCAGCGCTACTGGGTGAGCCGGCGGTTCTACGTGACCGTCACCGGCAAAGGCGCGGGCCAGACGCCGTTCGACAGCATCTCCCCCGCCGCCCGCTTGGCGTTGCTGGCGACCTGCCTCGCGGTCGCGCTCGTCATCGTCTACTTCTATGCGCTGCTGCTCTACGCGTCGCTCGTGATGGCGTTGGGCGCCAATCACGCGTTCACCCTGCAGCACTACCGCGTGGTCTTCAGCGATGGCGCCAACGCGATTCGCGACACGCTGATCATCGCCGGATTCGCCATGCCGCTCGGTGGCCTCTATGGCGTTCTTCTCGGCTACCTGGTCGCGAAAAAGGTGTTCGTCGGGCGCCGGACGATGGAACTCGTGTCGATGATCAACTACGCGCTGCCCGGAACGATCGTCGGCATCGCGTACCTGATCGCCTTCAACGACCCGCCGATCGAGCTGACCGGCACCGCGCTCATCATCATCGCCTGCTACATCTTTCGCTACGGCCCCACCGGCATCCGCGCCACCGTCGCGCTGCTGCAGCAGATCGACAAGAGCCTCGAGGAGGCGTCGCAGGGACTCGGGGCCCGCAGCGGGACCACGTTCAAGCGCATAACGTTGCCGCTTATCATGCCGGCGTTCTTCGCGGGGCTGGGTGTCGTGTTCATCCGCTCGATGACCGCGATCAGCGCGACGATCTTCCTGATCTCGATCAGCTGGACCCTGGTCACGGTGAAGATACTGGAGAACATCACCGAGCTCTCGCTGGGACCCGCAGCGGCGTTTTCGGTCCTCGTCGTCGTCATCGTGTTCGTTGTGATCGCCGCCATCGGCCGCGTGCTGCGTCTCTTCCGGGCGCCCGGCGCGATACCGATGACGAGCCTGCTCGGAGGATGAACGCGGTGGCGACGGAATCGATCGGCGTACAGGTCGACCGCGTGTCGAAGCGCTACGCGCACCGCGTGAAGGGCGAAATCTACGCCGCGCGCGACGTCGCGCTCGACGTGCATCCCGGGGAGTTCCTGACGCTGCTCGGGCCGTCGGGATGCGGGAAGACCACGACGCTGCGCATGATCGCCGGCTACGAGATGCCCGACGCCGGACGCATTCGCTTCGGCGGCCAGGACGTCACCGGACTGCCGGCGAACCAGCGCAACATCGGCTTCGTGTTCCAGAATTACGCCCTGTTTCCGCACCTCTCCATTTTCGAGAACGTCGCGTACGGTCTGCGCGTCCGCGCGCTCCCGAACGGCGAGGTCGCCCGCCGGGTCGGCGACGTCCTGTCGCTGGTCGGTCTTGCCGGCTACGAAGAGCAGTTTTCCGGCCAGCTTTCGGGGGGCGAACAGCAGCGCGTCGCGCTGGCGCGCGCCATCGTCATCCGGCCGCAGGTGCTGCTGTTCGACGAGCCGCTTTCGAATCTCGACGCGAAGCTCCGGGTCCAGATGCGGCAGGAGATACGCGATCTGCAGCGCCGTCTGGCGATTACGGCCATCTACGTGACGCACGACCAGGAAGAGGCGATGGCGGTTTCCGACCGGATCGCCGTGATGAACCGGGGCAGCGTCGTCCAGGAGGGGACGGCCGAGGACCTGTACCACCGCCCCGTGTCGGAATTCGTGGCGCAGTTCGTCGGCCGCGTCAATCTCGTCGCCGGGCGGGTGTTGGCGATCACCGCCGAGTCGGCGACGATAGCGGCACTGGGCACGGAGATCGTCGCAGGGCCGGTGCGCAGAGACGTGACCGTGGGCGAACCGGTCATGCTGGCCGTGCGCCCGGAAGCCGTCGAGATCGTTCCGGAGGGAGACGTGCCGGGACCGTTGCGGGCAACGATCGTCTCGCGCACGTTTCTCGGCGAAAAGAGCGAGTATCTGTTGCGATGCGGCGGGGAAACGCTGCAGTGCATCCGCTACAACGCCGGCGGTGGCGAGGCGTTCGCGGAGGGCGCGACGGTTTCCTTGCGCATTGCCAAGAGCGCGGCGACCGCGCTTCCCCGAAGCACGCCATGATCGTTCGCCTTGTGCTGGGTTTCGCGTACGCCTGCTTCACCGCCGGTGTGGCATTTCCGGTCCGCGCGGCCGAACCGGCTCGCGAGGTGCACGGCATGTCCGACGCGTTCTATGCGCCAGGCGTGGCGCTGGCCTGGGGCGTGCTGCGGGGCGCGAGCGAGACGGCCACCGTGGTCGTGCTGCGCGTTGTCGCCGATCCCGCGGAGTACCGTTCGATCGCGGCCGCGGGCAGCGATCCCTTCACGCAGCGCACGAAGCCGCTGCTCGCCCCGACGCCTCTCGCTGGCAGCATCGACGTGCGCGTGCCGCGCACGCACTTCGCCGACTACCCGCGAACGGAACTGCGGTTCTACGCGTCGCCGACGGCGGCGCAAACCGGGCTGCCGAAGCTGGTCGTGTTCTACCTTGGCGTGCCCGATACGACACCGGAATTTGCGACCGAGGCCGCGCTCGACGCGTATCTCGCCGACCGGCTCGCGCGGACCCGCATCAATCCCGGGAGCAAGCCGCCATGACTCGAATGGAGCTCGCACGGATGCTCGACCACTCGGTGCTGAAGCCGGAGGCGACGGAACGCGATATTCGCGCCGGAGCCGCCGTCGTCCGCACCTGGCGAATCGGGTTCTATTGCGTGCAGCCCTGCTGGGTCAAGGTGGCCGCCGAGGCGCTCTCGGGCACCGACGCGCGGATCGTCAGCGTCGTCGGATTTCCGCACGGCTGCGACGATTCCGGCGTGAAGGCGCGCGCCGCCACGATCGCGTTCGACGACGGCGCCGGCGAGATCGACATGGTGATCTCGCTTGGCGCGCTCAAAAGCGGCCTCACGAGCCGGGTTGCCGCGGATATCGAGGCCGTCGTGCGCGCCGTGCCGCGTGTCCCGGTCAAGGTGATCCTCGAGACGACGGCGCTTACCGACGACGAGAAGCATCTCGCGTGCCGGCTCGCTTGCGATTCCGGAGCGACGTTCGTCAAGACCTCGACCGGTTTTCACCCGAGCGGTGGCGCAACCATCGCCGATGTGCGGCTGCTGCGCGCGGCTGTCGGCCCGGACGTCGGGGTCAAGGCCTCCGGCGGAATTCGCAACCTCGCCGACGCGCTATCGATGATGGAAGCCGGCGCCAATCGCATCGGGACGTCGGCCGGTTCCGCGATCCTCTCCGCCTTGGCATCGGGCTAGATCCGGTTCTTCACCCGCCTGGACCCACGGCTCATGGCTTTCCGTCGAATTGTATTGACGCTTTCGGTTGGTGCGGCGACCGCAATACTATCCGCATTGATCATTACGATCGTTGACATCTATTTGTCCGGACATGGATATGCCGGTCTTACCCGAGAATATCTGACTTGGTCCGCGGCAGGCGTTCATCTCAGCATGGGTGACATCATCATGCTTGCAACCGCGCTGCTTGCGGCCATGCTCACCTGGAGGCTTTGTGGTCGCGACGCGTAGCGCCTTTCTCCGCGGCCATGATGCAGGAACGTCGACACCTGCCGCTCTCCGGCACTGCCGGATCGGCTAAACGGGTTCACCGTTTGTCGCTTTGAAAGCGCAGCACGTCGTGCCGGAACGCCGTCCGTCGCATACGGCATTCGGCTTCGTACGGCAATGTGACCTAATGGTCGCCCGCTGAGGCTATATGACAAGTCGTGCCCTTGTGAGCTCACCGATGACCTACGCGAGAACCGGCGGGCTCCTCTATCTGTTCGTCATCGTTGCCGCGCTGTTCGGCGAATTCTTCGTCCGGGGCACCCTGATCGTGCCGCGTGACCCGGCCGCCACCGCTGAGAGGATACTCGGCTCCGAGACATTGTTCCGTGTTGGCCTGGTGGGTGAAATGCTCACGTCCGCGTGCGACGTCGCGCTCGCGGTGATCCTCTACGTGCTGCTCCAGCCCGTAAACCGGCACCTCGCCTTGCTTGCGGCGTTCTTCCGGCTGGCGTTCGTCGGAATCCATGGGGCCGCGAAGCTCTTCGAGGTCGTGGCGCTGGTCGCGCTGGGGGACGCGGGCCTTTGGAAGGCCTTTGACGCGCCACAACTGCACGCGCTGGCGTACATGTCGCTCAGAGTGCATGGCCTCGGCTATGGCATCAGTCTGTTGTTCTTTGGCCTCTGCTGCATTCTCTTCGGCTATCTGATCCACAAATCCGGATACTTGCCACGAATCATCGGTACCCTCCTTGTCGTCGGGGGCCTGGGTTACGTCATCTTCAGCGTTGCGCAAATGCTGTCGCCGGCACTCGCCGCGAAGTACCTGTTCCCCTGGATCATGCTCCCGGCCTTTCCCGCCGAACTGGGACTCGCACTGTGGCTCCTGCTGAAGGGAGTCGATGTCCCGAAGTGGGAAGAAAGGGCGCGCGGGTGCGGGAAGGGGGCCGGAGCGCCCTGACCGGCCGCCGGGCCGCTCCCGGGAACAACCTGTCCATTGAGCCGTCCCCTGGAAGCCGATACTGAAGCACCTACCGAAAGAAAAATTCAATGTTAACCGGACATGACATGACGATCGGCACCATCGACGAGTTACAACGCAGCGCTGCACGAGTCGTCGGGTTCACTTACCTCCTTGCGATGGTAAGCGCGGTGCTCGGGTTCTATATCCGCGGCGATCTCATTGTTTCCGGCAACGCAGCGGAAACCGCCCACAATATCGTGGCGTCGGAACGGCTATTTCGTATAGGCATCGCCAGCGACGTCGTCACCTTCGTGACCGATATAGTGCTGATCACGGCTCTTTACGTGGTTCTGAAGCCGGTGAATTGCAACCTTGCATTGCTCGCGACGTTTTGGCGGCTGATGGAGACGGCCGTCCTGCTTGTTGTTACGCTCAATGGCTTTGACGTTCTGCGGCTCCTGAGCGGTGCCGATTACTTGCGAGTATTCGAGGCAGATCGACTGCAGGCCCTGGCGAGGCTATCGCTTGACGCGTATGGCGCCGGGTACCATGTCGGTTTTGTGTTCCTTGGATTGGGATCCGCATTGTTCAGTTACCTGTGGTTCAAATCAAAATATATTCCCGGCGCATTGGCCGCATTGGGAGTGTTTTCATCCCTGCTGCTGGCGACATGCAATTTCGCGTTCATCATTTTTCCCGGCCTCGAGAAGACAATTTCAATGGGTTATATGGCGCCCATGGGTGTTTTCGAAATCACGATGGGCTTTTGGCTCTTGCTCAAAGGATTGGGGCCACCGGGAGTACCTGTGCCCGATAAAGCACTTGGTTGAGCACTGGACAGTCGTCAGTGCACTTCACTTCGATTTCTGTCACGCTCCGGAGGCGCCGATGAAGAGAGTCACGGGAATTGGCGGGATCTTTTTCAATGCGAAGGATCCTGTCGCGCTGAGGTCTTGGTACAAGACGCACCTGGGTATCGATGTACAGGAATGGGGAGGTGCCGCTTTTCGCTGGACCGACGAAACCGGCAACCCCGTAACGGGCACGACCGTATGGTCTATCGGCGGTCCCGATAACGAATACTTCGCACCGAGCAAGTCGTCCTTCATGATCAACTACCGGGTCGCAGACCTGCACGGCGTCCTGGAGGCGTTGCGCGGCGAGGGCTGCAACGTACTCGAAAAGTCCGACGACTCCGAGTACGGAAAGTTCGGATGGGTCATCGATCCGGAGGGCAACAAGGTCGAGCTCTGGCAGCCTCCCGATGGGCAATGAGTCAATGGCATCATCGAACCCGAAGCCGAGCGTATCGCAAGGGCTAGATGTCAACGACCGGTGAATGACGCGATGCTCTACGACCCGGCAAGGCACGAGCCGCTCCGTCCGCTCCAATGGGATGAGAGCCAGGTTCGAGCGGCAATCGAACGCATTGTGATGGACACCGAGTCGCGCTTTACCGAAGACCGGTATTGGCCCCTGCATCCCCTTGACCGAGACGTCGAAGACGAGACGGACGTTTTCGCGACACCTTTGTACCACGGTGCCTGCGGCATCTTCTGGGCGCTGCACTACCTTCAGGGCGTCGGGGCAGCCGCGCTGTCGCGAAGCTATGGCGCCGGATTGGAGCGACTCCTGGCGCGCAACCGCGCCTGGCTTGGCGAATCCGCCGAGCGAGAGCGGGCTTCGTTCATGATGGGCGACACGCCGATTCAGATGATGTCCTTCGGCGAAGAGCAGACCGGGGAACTCGAGAGCATTCTCGATGCCATGATCGCCGGCAACACCGAACACCCGGCACGCGAACTGATGTGGGGTTCCCCGGGGACCCTGCTGGCCGCATTGTTCCTGTTCGAGCGCACCGGGGGGCAGCGATGGTCGGAGCTGTTTCGGTTGACCGCCGGCAAACTCTGGAG
Organism: Betaproteobacteria bacterium; assembly: GCA_031360485.1. GTDB lineage: Bacteria > Pseudomonadota > Gammaproteobacteria > Burkholderiales > Casimicrobiaceae > CAIWHR01. Next base: position 9,831 of record JANMBN010000098.1, read on the forward strand.
CCAACTCGAGTGGTCGCCTCGACATCGGTGCTCTCATTGGACTCAGGACTTGTATGGCCGGCGGTCAACGTATCTTGACGCTGTGCACGGTTTCGTTGCCACGGCCCTGCCGCTGATCCGAGGCCGGCACCTCTTGGATAGTGAAGATTGGAATGCGTGGGAGCGATGCATCGACAACACCGTGCAGCGAACCGCTGATCGACTTGGCGCCCATGCCAACTGGCCTCCTCAACTCGACAGCGCGAGCGAAGCTCGAAAGAAACTCCTCCAGTTCTGCCATGGATCGCCGGGTTTCGTCATCTGCCTCGCTGGTATGCCGAGTTCACGGCTTGATGACTTGCTGCTTGCCGCCGGAGAGACCATTTGGTCGGCCGGCCCACTGACCAAAGGCTCCAATTTGTGTCACGGCACCGGCGGCAATGGATATGCGCTTCTGAAGCTCTATCAGCGAACGCGTGATTCGCTGTGGCTCGAACGCGCGCGATCCTTCGCCATGCACGGCATTTACCAATCTCAGGAGGATGCGCTGCGCTATGGGCAATCGCGGTACTCGTTGTGGACCGGCGACCTTGGTTTCGCGATCTACCTCTGGGACTGCCTGCGCGCGGAGGCGCAGTTCCCGACGCTGGACGTCTTCTATGCTGCCCACACCCCCACCTAACCACTCAACCGGCTATGTCCTGGACTGCAGCTGGAGTGCGTCGGCCGTCTCGCACTTTGAGTCCGCTCATTCGCGTTCATCGTCGTTGCTAGCCTTCACGATGTCCGCTTTTGCAGACCTTCCTTAGCGTGCACGTGACTCATCAATGAAGCCATGAAAACCATTGGTTCCCGAGCCTGTCTGCTTATCGCGATTGTCCTGCTGACTCTGAATTCCGGACTTGCATCTCAGCCAAACAAGCGTGCGCCTCCGATTTCCGTCGAGCAGGCGATCTCGCTTGCAAAGAATCATGTCAAAGAACGCAAAATTGATGTATCCAAGAGGTATATTGCGTCTGCAACGTTGAATGTGAACCCGAGAGACGATCGAGGGCCTTCTTGGCTCATCACGTGGGAACCGAACACGAACTATTCGTCGGTGCTCAAGACGGCCGGCGGGCAAGTCGTCGCGACGGTTCATATGAATCGCCAGATTGAAGTCCGTTTTGGGGAATGACGCTCAAGGTATTGATGCGCGGGTTCAACGAGCGATGCGAGCGCTCGATCGTTTCGATGCATGCGTTTTCGCGGTAGCGTCGAAGCGAATCGATCCGCTTTTCCCGACGGCACACATACGAGGATGAATTCGAGATGCTCCGCCGCCGCTTTCTGCAGTTGATGCCCGCGCCGATCGCCGGCGCCCTCGCCGGCGCCGCGGCCCCTGTGCTCGCTCAGGGGCACGACTGGCCCAACCGGCAGGTGCGGGTCGTCTGCCCGTTCCCGCCGGGAGGCAACACCGATGTCGTCGGCCGCCTGATCATCTCGCGGTTGCAGGCGATGCTCGGTCAGGCGTTCGTGTTCGATAACCGGCCGGGCGCCGGCGGCAACATCGGCTCGGATATCGTCGCCAAGGCCGCGCCCGACGGATATACGCTGCTGGTGAGCACGCTCTCCACTTACGCGCTCAACGTCGGCCTTTACAGCAAGCTGCCCTACGATCCGCAGAAGGACCTCGCGCCGGTCGCCATGACGGTGATGGTGCCGCTCGTGATCGTCACGCATCCGTCGCTCAACGTCGCGAACCTGCAGGAACTGATCAAGCTGCTGCGCGACAGCCCGGGCAAGTACAACTACGGCAGCGCCGGCAACGGCACGTCGGGTCATATCGCGTGCTTCCTGTTCGCCGACATGATCGGCGCGAAAGTCGAGCACATTCCGTACAAGGGCACGGGACCGGTGATGACCGACATGCTGGCCGGCCGCCTCACCTATACGTTCGATGCGCCTTCGGTGCTCGCGCCGCACATCCAGTCGGGCGGACTCAAGGCCCACGCGATCGCGACACCGTCGCGGCTCGCTCTGCTGCCCGACGTGCCCACGATGGCGGAAGCGGGACTCAAGGGTTACGAGGCTTATTCGTGGAACGCGTTCTGGGCGCCGGCCGGAACTCCCGAGCCAATCCTCGACAGGCTCAACGCAGCGGTGATCAGGGTCCTCGCCGAACCCGCGGTCCGCGAGCAGCTCGAAAAGTCCGGCGTGCCGATCATGCCTCCGTACTCGCGCGCCGAGACGGCCCGCTTCATGAAAGCGGAATCCGACAAATGGGTACCGATCGTGCGGGCATCAGGCGCGCGCGTCGATTGACGCAACGGCCTCCGCGCGTCGGTCGCACGCGCCGCAGCCAATTGCGCGGGTTCGAAAATCCCGAAACGCCTGACTTGTGACAGGCAAGTCTTGAACTGCGAAGAACGTTGAGTGCGCGAAGGAAAGGCTTTCCGGTCGATTCGCAGTGCGTCCGTTCCCACCCCTGCCATGCAAGTGCCCTGATCGGAATTCGACCTGACGGACACGGTCTGCGCGGATTGATCCGCAATCCAGGCAGAAAGCAGTCACTTCTGTGCGATTCGTGAGTGGGCGCGAACGACCCAAACCTGTCGGTCCGTCCCGCGCTAGACAGACCCGCGACTGGGCCTAAAGCGGACGCTCAACGCGACGTAAGCTAGTGTAGTGCTTCGTATTTAATAGAACTATTTATAATCTGCCAACTCCAAGGTGTATACGATGCACTTTGGAGGCGGCGATGCGAGTGGCAAGGGCGATTGAGCTGGACGACGCGCAGCGGGAGAAGCTGGTGAAGCTGGCACACTCGAATATCACGGAAGTGCGTTTGGCGCGCCGGGCCAGCATCGTGCTGCTGGCGGCGGACGGGCTGGACAATTACCGGATTGGCGAGATGCTCGGCGTTGGTCGGATCCAAGCAGGACGCTGGCGTGAGCGCTACGCCGTCGGCGGATTGCAAGCCATCGAGCAGGATTTGCCGCGCGGCGGGCGCAAGCCCAAGATCGATCCGGCCGAGATCGTGCGTCTGACCACGCAGACCAAGCCGGAGGGTGCGACCCAGTGGAGTACCCGGACGTTGGCGGCGGTGGCCGGGGTGAGCGACACCACGATCCAGCGCATTTGGACGGCGCGCGGCTTGAAGCCGCACCGGGTCAAGCGCTTCAAGGTGTCGCGCGATCCCAGGTTCGTCGAGAAGCTCGAAGACATCGTCGGTCTGTACATGTCTCCGCCCGAGCACGCGCTGGTGCTGTGTTGCGACGAGAAGAGCCAAGTGCAGGCGCTCGATCGCACCCAGCCGGGCCTGCCGATGAAGCCTGGCCGTGCTGCCACCATGACGCACGACTACAAGCGCAACGGCACCACCACCCTGTTTGCCGCGATGAATACCCTCGACGGCACGGTCATCTCGCGCTGCGAGCAGCGCCATCGTCATGTCGAGTGGCTCGACTTCCTGCGCCAGATCAACCGTGAAACAGCGCCGGACAAGACGCTGCATCTGATCTGCGACAACTACGCGACCCACAAGCATCCGAAGGTCAAGGAGTGGATCGCCAAGCACCCCCGTTTCCAGGTGCATTTCACTCCGACCTCGGCGTCCTGGCTCAACATGGTCGAGCGGTTCTTCCGCAATATCACAACCAAGCGCTTGCGCAACGGCGTGTTTCGCAGCGTCCCGGAACTGACCGCCGCCATCAAGGAGTACATCGCCGTGCATAACAAAAATCCCAAGCCTTTCGTCTGGACCGCCAAGGCTCACGACATCCTCGCCAAGGTGATTCGCGCCAATCGCAATTTAAGTTCCAAACAGAACGAAGCACTACACTAGCGCATGCTCGCCCCGTGTCGGCAAGGGACGCGTTGCGACTGAAATCGGACCCGCCATGAAGCTTCGGCTCGCGGCGTGCGCCGCCGCGCTCGCGCTTTCCGTCCCGGCATGGGGTCAGGACGCCTACCCGGCGAA
>JANMBN010000281.1:0-1657 GCA_031360485.1 Betaproteobacteria bacterium
GCGAGGAAACGGTAAGGGAGAAACGAATATGGATTGGTTGATACAGTATGGGATTTGGATCCTCGTGATCGTAGCGGCCGTAGTTCTGCTCCGACGAATAGGACATCGCGGCTTCGTCGCGTATCACGCATTCGGCACGCACGATGAATCCGCCGAAACCGGTGAGGCTCGCCCGCAGGACAATGCCGCGCCATTCGGCGTGCCGCCGGCGGCCGTCGATCCTGTCAGTGGCAATGCGTTGAAGACCGAGCACGCGATCACCTCGAATTATCGCGGCCGCATGTACTTCTTCGAGAGCGAAGAGACTCGCGGGCGCTTCGATGCCAAGCCCGAGCGATTCGCAACGAGCGCGGGCGGCGTCGATGCGCGAACCGCGGAAGAGCGTCACCACCATCGACGACATGGCTGCTGACGATCGACGCATATGCGATGCGGGGCCTGTTGCAGCGGCATTTTCTCGAAGATCGACACTGAGAGAATCCGTAGCAGCGTGTAGAGTGAGGCATCGAGTTGAAGCTCCTTCTTGACGATGGCGATGAGCACGTACGTGGCCACGGCGCACCACACCTGCGCCTTCACCGCGTTCTCGCTGTCGCCCAAAAAAATGCTTGATCCGCAGGTGCTGCTTTATCCACTTGAAGAACAGCCCGACTTGCCAGCGGCTCTTGTACAACGCGGCGATGGTAAGCGCCGGCAGCGCCGTGTTGTTGGTCAGGAAGACGAGCGTCTTGCCCGACTCGGGGTCCTTGTATCGAATACGCCGCAGATGCTCGGGATATTTCTTGGCCGAATAGTAGCCGTTGAGCATCACGCGCTGATCGCAGAGCACACCCGCGGTTCGGTCGGTGGTTGCCGAGTACACGCGCCGTGCGTCCGTCGGCGACTTGGCACGGGTGACGAAGAAGGCGCCGGCCTGATGCAGCGTGTACAAGCGCGAGAAGTCCAAATAGCCGCGATCCATCATGTCGAACGCGCCGGCCTCCCAGGCCAGCGTGTCCAGCACGTTCACGTCGTGCAGCTTGCCGTCGTTGATGTGGATGAAGGCGGGAATCGCGCCGCGCAGGTCCAGCAGCGTGTGCAGCTTGATGGCGGCCTTGGTCGAGCGAAACGGCGCCCAATCGAACAAGCTCAAGCACAGATCGATTCTGCTGGAGTCCAGCGCGTATACGTTGTTGTCCAACTCGACGCCGAGCGAGTCGTTCGCGTAGAGTTTGCGCGCGCGCCGGATCAGCACCGCGGCCAGGTCGGCCCAGATATGCCAGTCCCGCAGCTCGTTGGCATCGGCCAGCGTGGAGCGCCTGACCGCCGAGCGAAAGCCCATCGCGTAGAGCTTGGCCGCATTGGCCGACAGGCTCGCCGCGATGTCGCGCAGGCTCTCGCGCCACGTCAGTTGCGGACTTCCCACGGCATTGTGCGCACGCCGTGCCTATGGTCATCCGCACCGACGAGGACATCATGATCGCGGGGTCCGTCACCCGCGTCCTCAACCTCAAGTAAATTCAGGAACCTTGAACCGTGAAAACAAACAAAGTCGCGCCGGGACTGCTCGACAAGATGCACGCCTATTGGCGAGCTGCCAATTATCTGTCGGTCGGCCAGATTTATCTTTACGACAATCCGTTGCTAAAGCGGCCGCTGAAACTGGAACATGTGAAGC
>JANMBN010000311.1:0-3067 GCA_031360485.1 Betaproteobacteria bacterium
GCCTTCCCGTTCTTGAACCGCACGGTGATCGACGCCTCGGAGACGATCGTGCCGATGCCGATCCGGTGCCGGCGCGCGATTCGCGCATCGGGCACGCGCGCCACGCCGTCGTCGCCGATCACGACGCGCCGGTACTCCGGGTAGGCGTTGAGACTCGCCCCGCCGTGGAGGGCGAAGTCGAGCGTGAACTGCCAGTCGGCGGCCGTCAGGTTCGCATAGGACTGCGTACTGCGGATCTCGATCGCGAGTTCGTCCGGCCTGAATCCGCCGCCGAGCGCGCACGTGACGACATGCTGCACCAGCGTGTCGAGCGGGGCGGCCAGCGGGACGCGCGCTTCGATCGCGCGCGCGGCCGCGGCGTCTCGCGCGGCAGCCGCCTCGACGAGTTCGAGCGCCTGCGTGGGAACGATCAGCGCGCGCGAGACCGCGCCGGGACGGTGACCGCTGCGACCGGCGCGCTGCAACAGCCGCGCGACGCCTTTCGGACTGCCGATCTGCACCACCTGGTCGACCGGCGCGAAATCGACGCCGAGGTCGAGGCTCGACGTGCAGACGACCGCGCGCAGCCGCTCGCCGCGCAGCCCGTCTTCGACCCACTCGCGGACTTCGCGTTCGAGCGAGCCGTGGTGCAGCGCGATCGTTCCCGCCCAGTCCGGGCGCGCCTCGAGGATCGCCTGGTACCAGATCTCGGTTTGCGAGCGGACGTTGGTGAAGACGAGCGTGGATTTCGCGCGATCGATGGCGCGGATCACCTGGGGCAGGAGCTTCAATCCGATGTGCCCGGCCCAGGGAAAGCGTTCGATCGTCCTGGGTCTCAGGCTGTCGATGACGATCTCCTTCGCATCGAGACCCTTGACGATGGCAGCGCGCGCAACCGCTGCCGTACCGACGAGGCACGCGAGCGCGTCGTCGAGGTTGGCGAGCGTCGCGGAAAGACCCCATACGCGTAGTTTCGGGTGCAAGCCGCGCAGGCGGGCGAGCGCGAGCTCGGTCTGCGCTCCGCGCTTCGTCCCCATCAATTCGTGCCACTCGTCGACGACGATCGTGCCGAGGTGCGCAAAGCGCTCGCGCCAGTCGGCGCGCGCGAGGAAAAGCGTGAGGCTTTCCGGCGTCGTCACCAGCCCGGTCGGCAATCGCCTGCCTTGCCGCGCGCGCGCGGCGGTGCCGGTATCGCCGGTGCGGACGCCGATCGACCAACGCGGCGCGAGTTCGGCGGCCGCGCGCGCGAGCGCCAGCCCCGTGTCGCCGGCCAGCGCGCGCAGCGGCGTGATCCACAGGAGCGAGAGCGGGGGCGGGCCGTCGGGCTCCTCGGTGCCGCCGAAGAGCATCGGCGGGAGCGCCGCCGCGTAGGTCTTGCCCATTCCCGTCGGCGCGTGGACGAGGCCGGATGTGCCGCGCGCGAACGCCGCCCATACCTGCTCCTGAAACGGGAACGGCGTCCATCCCTGCGCGGCAAACCACGCGCGGACCGGCGACAGCGGGTCGACGCGGTCCGCGACCTCTCCTTCGAGCATGGCGCCATTCTACGGCCCGGCTGCCGGCCTCGTGCCGGGGGCGCACCTACCCTTGTCACCCCGCCAAAGACCGGCACCGGCACGAATCGTGCATATGAACAGCCATCCCCGAGGAGGGATTCGCTCCCAATGTTCGAATTCCTGAATTCGCCCATCCGCCAGGACGCCGGCCCGTTGACCGATGTCGCGGCGGCTGACCATTTTTGGCGCTTGTTGCCGCGAAACGATCCTTTCGAGTCGCAGCTGACGGTGTCGGAGGTGCTCGCGGACTTTGCCGGCAAGAAGGAGCACACCCGCGACCAGATCCGGGCCCTGATGGCCCTCGACCAGCGGGCGCGGAAGCTGGGCGAGGCGCTGCTGATCAATTATGCGACGGCAAACACGCAATCGCATTCGCTGGAAAAGAGGTCGTGGCAATCGGCCTTCGAGCTTGCCCAGTCGTTCGGCCGGGCGTACGCACAGATCATGCAGGACCTGCGCGGTGACACGCCGCCGCGGGGCTGCGAAAAATACCTGCCGATCGTCTCCCTTCGATTGTTCCAGCACAGGCAGGTCGAATTCCTGCTGCGACCCTTTGTCACCGAGCGAACGGTCGCCGACGGCTGGGCCGATCTCCATGCGGCCTACCAAAATGCAGAATCGGCAGGATTGCTGGCGCAAGCCGTGGCGCCCCGGCGGTGGCACGAGGAACAGAGCGACGAGAGCACGCTCGAGCGCGAGTACATCAACCTCCTGCTCGTCGAACTGATCAACGACGGCCAGTTCTCGCCGCACGACGTCTTCTGGCTGAACCGGCGGATTCCTCGCTGGTGCGCCGGGCTTTCGCTGCAGTCGGGTCAATCGGATGTCCCCGCCGGCCGCACGAACGAACGATTCGTCGTCGATGTCGGAAGTGCACAGGGGCTGATGCGGCTGACGCGGTCGGCGGCGGGCGAGCTTCGGTATCTCGACCCGGCTCCGCTGTTGGCACTGGTCGAACAGGAAATCACGGCGCTTCGCGATCGTGAGCGTCCCGCCGAAGGGCCGGCACCATTCGGACGCGGCCGGCAGCTCAAGGTGTTGCGCAAGTTCCACACGAGCTGCCTGCCGAAGCCGGCGCAGATCAATCGCCGCGGCGAGCGCAAGCCTGTCGCGTCGACGGTCACAGCCGTCGTCGGTCTGTCGCACATCATGCGGATGCTGCGCAACGAGGAACACAGGAAGGCCGTCGCCGCTCCGCCACCCGTGCCGGAGGTCGAAGAGATCACGATCACGGTCTTCGGCGGCTTCACGGAGTCATCGCCGGCGGGCATGCGCAAGAACGGCGGCCGGGGGGCGGCCGGAGCGGACGACGACTTCGGCGTGCCGCACCAGGTCTGGCAACTCAAGGACCGCAGCGATTCGGGCTGTGGGCTGCGCGGCCAGATACGGGAATCCAACCGGGTGCTTCCGGGCGTCCTCGTGGCGTTTCGCGAGCGCGACGACATGCCGTGGACCCTTGCCGTGGTGCGCCGGCTCCAGAAGCGCATCGGGGATCGCGTCGACATCGGCGTCGAATACGTCGGTCAGAATCC
>JANMBN010000342.1:0-9668 GCA_031360485.1 Betaproteobacteria bacterium
TCGAGCTTGAGCTGCGCGCGCTTCGCCGGCGCCGCCTCGCGGAACAGGCGCTCGGTGTTGACGAAGCCGATCTTGTACTCGGCCGCCTGCGCCGATGCCGTGCCGAGCGCGAGCAGCGCGGCAAGGCCCAGTATGGCGCCCGAAATGCGTGGGTTGCTGCGGTTCAAGTGAATCTCCTGCGCGATGTCAGAATAACGTCCCGACCTGGAACTGGAAGCGCTGGATCTTGTCGCGCTCCTTCACGTTGAGCGGATGCGCAAAGCTGAATTTGAGCGGCCCGATCGGTGAATTCCACGCGATTCCCACGCCGGTCGAGAAGCGAAAGCCCTGAAGGTCGGACGACTCGGTTCCGGGCAGATCCTTGCCGTCCTGATAGATCTGGCCGGCGTCGAGGAACACGCTGGCACGCACCGATTTGTCGCCTTTGAGGATTGGATGGAACAATTCCGCATTGCCGATGATCTTGCGTTTGCCGCCGGTCGCGTTGCCGTAGATGTCCTGCAATCCGAGCGAACTCTGCTGATACCCTCTGACCGACCCCACGCCGCCGCCGTAGAATGCCTTGAAGAACGGCAACGGCTTGCCCCCGTACCCTCCCGCGTATCCGATATCGCCGCGCAGCATCAGCACAAAATCCCCGTAGACCGGCCAGAACAGCTGCTGCAGGTAGTTGATCTTGTAGTACTCGAGACTCCCTACCGGCAAGGCGGCCTCCACCAGGAAGGTTTGCAGCCTGCCTTGGCTAGGATAGAGGATGTCGTCGCGGGTGTCACGCGACCAGCCGCCGCTCAGGACAAAGCTGTCGGTGACATTGCCGAACTGGCTGACATATTCGATGTATTGCGGCGGGCTGTTCGAGAACAGCGTGAGTCTCGTATGCTCGTAGCGGAGCCCGACGTTTACCGCGTCGGTCTCGGTGATCGGAATGCCGAAGCCCACCGCTGCGCCGGATGTCCTCGACGCGTACTGCGACACGCTGAGCGACCCCGGTTCGGTGGTTCTCTGGTAGATCTCGAATACCCGCGACACCCCGTCGACCGTATAGTAGGGCTCCGAGAAGGAGAGTGAAATCGTGCGGTTGACCGAGCTCGTGTTGATCGCCGCGGTCAGTGCATTGCCGCTACCGAAGATATTCTGCTGCGAGACCGATGCATTGAACACCAGCTTGTCGGCGCTGGAGTAGCCGACGCCCGCCAGCAGCGTACCTGTGTTCTTTTCCGTGACGGTGACGTCGAGATCGACTTCGTCGGTGGTGCCGGGGACCGGGGGCGTCTCGATGCTGACGTCCTCGAAGTAGCCGAGGCGCTTGATGCGCACCTTCGAGCGCTCGATGCGCGTGCCGTCGTACCAGGCGCTCTCGAGCTGGCGCAACTCGCGGCGAACGACTTCGTCGCGCGTCTTGGTGTTGCCGTTGATGTTGATCTTGCGGATGTAGACGCGGCGGCCGGCATCGACATAGATCGTGAATGCCGCCTGCCGCTTCTCGCGGTCGAGTTCGGGCACGGCATTGACGTTGGCGAAGGCGAAACCTTCGGCGCCCAGCCGGTCGCTGATCGCCTTGGTGCTCGATTGCAGCCGCTCCCGCGAGAACATGTCGCCGGTCCGGATCTGCACGAGCCGCGAAAGCTCGATTCCGGGCACCGGCAGATCGCCGGCGAGCCGGATGCCGGAAACCGTATAGCGCGGTCCCTCGGAAACGTTGATCGTGATGTAGATGTCTTCCTTGTCCGGCGTGATCGAAACCTGCGTCGACTCGGCGTTGAACTCGAGGTAACCCCGGTTCTGGTAAAAGCTTCGCAGCGCCTCGAGGTCGGCCGACAGCTTCTGCTTCGAATACTGATCGTTCTTCGTGTACCACGTCGTCCACCCCGGCGTGGTGAGTTGCATGAGCGCCAGGAGCTCGCTCTCCGGGAACGCGGTGGCGCCAACGATGTTGATCCGTGCGATCTTGGACGGCTCGCCTTCCTCGACCGTGATGTTCACGGCAACGCGGTTGCGCTCCTGCGGCGTCACCGTCACCGTGACCTTTGCCGCGTACCGGCCGCGCGAGATGTACTGGCGCTTCATTTCCTGTTCGGCGCGATCGAGAGCCGACCGGTCGAAGATGCGCGCCTCGACGAGGCCGATCTCCTTCAGCGCTTTCTTGAGCGCCTCTGTTTCGAATTCCTTGTTGCCGGCAATGTCGACCTTGCTGATGGTCGGCCGCTCCTGCACGATGACGAGCAGCACGTCGCCCTGCACCTCCAGCCTCACGTCGCGGAAGAATCCGGTCGCGAAAAGCGCCTTGACGGCCTGCGCGGCCTTTTCGTCGTCGATGCGGTCGCCAACCTTGACGGGCAGGTAGGAAAAGACGGTGCCGGCCTCTGTCCGCTGCACGCCCTCGACGCGGATGTCCTTGACGACGAAAGGCACGATGGCGAGCGCCAGGGGCGCCGCGAGGGCAATGATGGCGGCGAGCAGCGCGCGCGCGATGCAAGGCGCGCCGACACGGCGGTCCGCCGAGGGCAGACCGCGCCGACGGCGATCAGAACAAACGGGAAAGGTCATTGAAGAGAGCCAACGCCATCAAAACGGCCAGCATCGCCATGCCAATGCGCTGGCCGACCTCGAAGGCGCGGTCGGAGACAGGACTGCCCTTGATGATTTCGACGAAATAATACAGCAAATGGCCCCCATCCAACAGTGGAACCGGCAGCAGGTTGAGCACGCCGAGGCTGATGCTGATCAAGGCGAGATAGCCGATGAAGACGAGCATTCCCGCCTGCGCCGACTGGCCGGCGAAATCGGCCATCGTGATCGGACCGCTGATATTCTTGAGCGAGGCTTCACCGGTCACGATGCGTCCCAGCATCCGCAGCGTGAACACCGTGAGCTCCCACGTCTTGCGCACCCCGTTGCCTAGCGCGTCGACCACGCCATAGCGCACCGTCACGGCGAGTCGCTCGGCGACGGCAGGATCGACCTTGAGTCGAACGCCGGCGATGCCGACCTTCCGGCCCGCCTGCTCCGCGATCTCGGTGGTGATGGCCACATCCTGCTCGGCGCCGTCACGCAGGATGCGAAACACCATGGCTGCGCCGAGCTTCGCATTCGTCTTTGCGGCGACTTCCGCCGGCGAGCGGACCGGCGCGCCATCGATCGCGACAATGCGGTCGCCCCCGCGGAGACCGGCGCGCGCGGCGGGCTTGTCGGGCACGACTTCGTCGATCACCGGCATCCCGAGATCGGCGCGAAGCCCGAGCGTCGACATGAAATTGCCCTCCCAGTCGGCACCCGCGACCGAGGCGAGCGGGAGGGTGCGCTGCTGCCGGGAACCGTCCGGACGCTCGACCTCGATCGCGGCGTCGCTCGCTCCCGACGCCCGCAGGAGGCGCCAGCGCAGGTCCTGCCAGCTACCGACCGGTGCACCGTCGACGGCAACGACGAGATCGCCGTCGCGGACGCCGGCCACCGCCGCCGGCGTGTTCGCGGGTGGGTCGCTCAGCAGCGCACGCTGCCCGGGAATGCCGTACATGTAGGTGCCCGCGAACAGCAGCACCGCGAGCAGAAGATTGGCGACCGGTCCTGCCGCGACGATCGCGATCCTTTTGGCGACGCCTTGCCGGTTGAACGCGCGCGAAAGGTCGGCGTCGGCGACGGCGCCTTCCCGCTCGTCGAGCATCTTCACGTATCCGCCGAGCGGCACCGCCGAGACGGCCCATTCGGTGCCCTCCGAGCCGACCCGACGCGACCAGAGGACGCGGCCGAACCCGATCGAGAATCGCAGCACCTTGACCCCGCACCAGCGCGCGACCCAGAAGTGCCCGAGCTCGTGGAACACGACGAGCACGCCGAGCACGACGAGAAACGCGAGAAGCTTGGTGACCGCGTCCATCAGGCCGCGCGCGGAAGTTTCAGCCACGCGCGGGCGACCGCGCGCGCCTCGGCGTCGGCGGCAAGCGCGTCGTCGAGTGTGGACACCGGCCGCGCCGGCAGGCGCGCGAGTGCCTCGCCGCTGGCCGGCGCAATATCGATGTAGCGGATGCGGCCTGCGAGAAATGCTTCGACCGCGACCTCGTTCGCCGCGTTCAGGACTGCCGGAGCGGTACCCCCGGCGCCGAGCGCGCCGTACGCGAGTCCGAGACTGGGAAAGCGATCGTGGTCGGGTGCCTCGAACGTCAGCGAACCCCGTCGCACGAGCTCGAGTGCGGGCACGCCCGCGTCGACCCGGTCGGGAAATGCGAGCGCCTGTGCGATCGGCGTGCGCATGTCGGGGTGGCCGAGCTGGGCCAGCACGGAGCCGTCGATGTATTCGACCAATGAATGAACGACGCTCTCCGGATGGACGACGACCTCGATCGCCTCGCGTGGAACTCCGAACAGCCAATGCGCTTCGATCATCTCCAGGCCCTTGTTCATCATCGTCGCCGAGTCCACGCTGACCTTGCGCCCCATCACCCAGTTCGGATGCGCACAGGCTTCGTCAACTGTAACCCTCGAGAGTTCCGCGAGCGGTCGCGTCCTGAATGGACCGCCCGAACCCGTGAGAAGAATCCGGCGCACTCCTGCCGCCGCCGGATTACGCGCATAGCTCGGCGGCAGGCATTGAAAGATCGCATTATGCTCACTATCGATCGGCAGCAGCGTCGCACCGCCTTCTTCGACGGCGGCCATGAACACGGCGCCACCGATGACCAGCGCTTCCTTGTTCGCGAGCAGGATCCGCTTGCCCTTGAGCGCTGCCGCCATCGTCGATTTCAATCCGGCGGCACCGACGATTGCAGCGACGACGGTGTCCGCCTGCGGAAGTGCCGCCGCTTCGACGAGCCCCGCTTCGCCGGCGAGCACCCGCGTCGGCAGGCCCTGCCCCGCCAATGCGCGTTCCAGCGCGCGCGCGGCCGCCGGATCGGAGAGCGCCGCGATCTCCGGGCGATGCCGCCGGCAGAGTTCCGCGAGCTTTTCCCAGTGTCGATGCGCGGTGAGCGCCACGACGACCATGTGGTCCGGATGGCGCGCGATGACGTCGAGCGCCGAATCGCCGATCGAACCGGTCGCCCCGAGCACGCTGATTCTGCGCGACTTCATCGCAGGTACGCGAGTGCGAGCAACGCGGCCGCCGGCATCGCGGCCAGCATCGCGTCGAGCCGGTCGAGGACGCCACCGTGACCCGGCAGAAGGCGGCCGCTGTCCTTCACACCGGCGTGGCGCTTGAGCAGCGATTCGTAAAGATCGCCGACGACCGACAAGGCGACGAGCCCGAGCACAAGCGCGACCCAGGCGAGCACCGCCATCGGTGATAGAGCGCCGGAATAGCCGCCCGCACCGGCGAACGGCACCAGGACCAGTGCGTAGACAGCGACTGCCCCCAGCGCGCCGAACACACCCTCCCACGTCTTGCCGGGACTGACCTGCGGCGCGAGCTTGTGCCTGCCGAACGCACGGCCCGCAAAATACGCGGCGGTGTCGGCGATCCAGACGATCGCCATTGCGGCGAGAACGAGCCACGGCGAGTGCGCCTGCAACTCGACGATGGCCACCCACGCGCCGATCAGCACGACCCACCCCGCGATGGCCATCGGGAGCCGCGACTCGGGCTTCCAGCGCCGCGCGAGCCACGGCGTCGCGACGAACAGCCAGAAGAGTGTTGCGGTGCCGCACGCGGCAAGAACGATGCCGTCGGGCCAGCCGCGCGCGAATCCGGATGACGGGGCGACGAGAAGCACGATGCCCGTGGCGAACGTCCCGGCCACGAACACCAGCCACATCGCCTTCCGGAATCCGGCAAGGCTGGCCCACTCGGCCGCGGCCGCGACGATCACCAGCAGCGATACCACGCCCCAGCCCGACGGCGGCAGCATGAACAGCGCCGCGAGCACGAGGGGAACGAGAACGACCGCCGTCAGAATGCGCGTTCCGAGCATGGTGGGGATCGCCGACGCGGCGGCAACGGCGGCGCCGGGGCGCATCACGCGCCCTGGACAGCCTTGACCTGCTCGCTCGTGCGCCCGAACCGGCGTTCGCGCGCGCGAAACCAATCGATGGACGCGTTGAGCGCGATCGCGTCGAAATCGGGCCACAGCATGTCGGTGAAGTAGAGCTCGGTGTACGCGAGCTGCCAGAGCAGGAAATTCGATATCCGCTGCTCGCCGCCGGTGCGTATGAATAGCTCGGGCTCCGGCGCATAGGCCATCGCCAGGAACGGTTCGAGCACTTCCGGCCGGAACTCCGCCGTCGCGCGTGTCGCCTCGGGATTTGCCGCGAAGTACCTGCGTGCCGCCTGCGCGACATCCCAGCGGCCGCCGTAGTTTGCCGCGATCGTCACCGTGAGCCGCGTGTTGGACGCCGTCTGTGTCTCGCCGTCGGCGATCAGCTCCCGGATGCGCGGGTCGAACACCGACGTGTCCCCGATCACCTTGAATCGAATTCCGTTTGCGTGAAGCTTGGCCACTTCCTGCTCGAGCGCGCGAAGGAAGAGCTCCATCAGGATCGAAACCTCGTCGGGGGGCCGTCGCCAGTTCTCGCTCGAGAAGGCGAACAGCGTGAGGAATTCGATGTCGAGCTCGATGCACGCGAGGATGATCGCGCGCACGGCTTCGACGCCCCGGCGATGGCCGGCGACGCGCGGCAGCATCCTCTGCTTGGCCCAACGGCCGTTGCCGTCCATGATGATCGCGACATGGCGCGGAACCGCGCGCGGCGCCGGGATCTCGCGGGTGGAGCTCGTGAACATGTTCCGGGTGTGGAGGTCAGGCGCGCGGCAGGGACGCCGCGACGCGTGGTTCGGGGTTCGTTTTCATAGGCCGCGACGCGCATCCGCCCTGTCGCTCAGACCGCCATCAGATCGGTTTCCTTCGCCGCGAGCACCTTGTCGATCTCGGCGATGTAGCGGTCGGTGAGCTTCTGGACGTCGGTCTGCGCGTGGCGCTCGTCGTCCTCCGCCACCGCGTGCTCCTTCAGCAGCCTTTTCAGGTGGTCGTTCGCGTCGCGGCGGATGTTGCGCACCGCGATGCGGGCGTTCTCGGCTTCGTGACGGACGACCTTGATCAATTCCCTGCGCCGCTCCTCGGTGAGCGCCGGCATGGGAACCCGGATCACGTCGCCCGACGTCGCGGGGTTCAAGCCGAGGTCCGAGTCGCGTATCGCCTTCTCGACGGACTGGATCATCTTCTTCTCCCACGGCTGCACCGTGATCGTCCGCGCGTCGGCGAGCGTCACGTTCGCGACCTGGCTGATCGGCATCGGCGAGCCGTAGTAGTCGACCTGAATGTGATCGAGGAGGCCGGTGTGCGCGCGCCCTGTGCGGACCTTGCCGAGGTCGACCTTCAACGCATCGACGGATTTCTGCATCTTCTGCTCGGCGGACTTCTTGATTTCGGGGATCATGGTTTCTCCAGGACCGTTTCAGAGTGGGGCGCCGTGCGTCGATCGCCGCGGGAACGCGGAGGCGGCGCCGGAGGCCGGGCTTCGATCGCCGATGGACGCGCTCGACGCTCGCGGTTCAAACGAGCCTAGCAATGCACGAGGGTACCCTCGTCCTCGCCCAGCACCACGCGCTTCAACGCGCCGGGAACCGTGATCGAAAAGACCTTGAGCAGCATGTTCTGGTCGCGGCAGAGTGCGAGCGCCGTCGCATCCATCACCTTGAGATTCCGGATGATCGCCTCGTCGAACGTGAGCGTCGCATAGCGTGTCGCCGACGGATCCTTCTTGGGATCGGCCGTGTAGACGCCGTCGACCTTCGTCGCCTTCAGCACGATGTCCACGCCCATTTCGCGCCCGCGCAGCGCGGCGGCCGTGTCCGTGGTGAAGAAAGGATTGCCCGTGCCGGCGCCGAAGATGACGACCTTGCCCTCCTCCAGGTGCCGCAATGCCCGCCCGCGGATATAGGGCTCCGCGACCTGATCGATCCGCAGCGCGGACTGGACCCGCGACTCGACTCCGGCACGCCGAAAGGCGTCCTGGAGCGCCATCGCGTTCATCAGCGTCGCGAGCATGCCCATGTAATCGGCGGTGGCGCGGTCGATTCCCGCCGCACCGGGCGCCACGCCGCGAAAGATGTTGCCGCCACCGATCACCACCGCGACTTCGACGCCGAGGCGCGCCACGTCGGCGACCTCGGCCACAATGCGGTCGATCACTTCCCGGTTGATGCCGTAGGCGTCGTCACCCATCAGCGCCTCGCCCGAAAGCTTGAGCAGGATGCGCCGATAGGCAGGCTGCCGCACAGCCGTCGGGTGCGCGGCGACGGCAGGCGCCGTGGTTGCGCTGGCAGCGGCGGCGGCAACGGGCTTGACGGTCATGGCGGCGGCTTCCGGACGGGGCGGGCGATCGCGGCAATGCCGTTGCGCTAGGTCCTGGCCATCGCCGCGACTTCGGCCGCGAAATCGTCCTTCTTCTTCTCGATGCCTTCGCCCACGACGTAGAGCACGAAGCCATTGACGACGGCGCCCTGCGCCTTGACGAGGTGCTCCACGGTTTCCTTGCCGTCGCCCTTGACGAAAGGCTGGGCGAGCAGTGTGACTTCGGCCAGGAACTTCGCGACGGCGCCCTCGACCATCTTTTCGACGATGTTTGCGGGCTTTCCCGACTCCGCCGCGCGTGCGGCGGCAATGGTGCGTTCCTTGGCCACGACCTCCGCAGGCACCTGTTCGCGGCTGACCGCCATCGGCTTGCTCGCCGCAACGTGCATGGCCAGATCCTTGCCCAGCGTGCCGGAACCGCCGGTCACGTCGACCAGCACGCCGATCCGGTTGCCGTGGACATACGACGCCAGCCGGCCCGTGGCGGACTGCCGTGCGAACCGGCGGATCGTGATGTTCTCGCCGATCTTCTGCACGAGCGCGACGCGGCGGGTTTCGACGGTTTCACCCGAGCCAAGCGCGGCCGCGCCAAGCGCAGCGAGATCCGACGGATTTTCGCGCGCGACGATCGCCGCCAGTTCGGTCGCGAAAGCACGGAAATCGTCGTTTTTGGCGACGAAATCGGTTTCGCAATTGACTTCGACCATCGCGGCCGTCTTCGCATCCGGCGCGACGTACAACCCGACCATGCCTTCCGCCGCGATGCGGCCGGCCGCCTTCGACGCCTTGGCGCCACTCCTGATCCGCAGCAGTTCCTCGGCCTTGGCCGTGTCACCGGCGGCCTCGGTCAGCGCCTTCTTGCATTCCATCATGCCCAGCCCCGTGCGCTGGCGCAGGTCCATCACCATGCTCGCGGAGATTTCCGCCATTTCGATGCTCCGTATTCGGTTCGTTGTCGTGCTCGCCGGTCCGTGCGGTCCGCCGGGCGCACCGCGTGCCGCGTGCGATCCCGGCACAAGTCCTGAAATGCTCGCCGCGGGCAACCGAACCGTCGCGGCCTCTTGCCCGGTGCGCCTAAGCCGACGCGTCGGCGGCAACCTCGACGAACTCGTCGCCGGCCTGGACGATCTCCTGGATCACTTCGCTCCGGCCTTCGACGATTGCATCCGCGGCACCGCGCGCATAGAGGCGAATCGCGCGGCTCGAGTCGTCGTTGCCGGGAATCACGTGGGCGATGCCGATCGGCGAATGATTGGTATCGACGACGGCGACGATCGGAATGGCGAGCTTGGTCGCTTCGGTGATCGCGATCTTGTGGTAGCCGACGTCGATGACGAACAACGCGTCCGGCAGTCCGTTCAGGTCCTTGATGCCGCCGAGGCTTTTGTC
>JANMBN010000362.1:0-15909 GCA_031360485.1 Betaproteobacteria bacterium
GCGCGCCGCCTCTGGCGCCCGCTCCACCTGTGCCTCTTCCTCCGCCTCCGCCTCCGCCTCCGCCTCCGGCACCATCGCCCAAGTGAAATTCGCGTGACGCGCGAAACGCCTGCGCCGCCGCCGGACGCGGCCCGCGCGCCGCGTCCGTTTGCACCGCTCCTTCGCCGCTATGCGGCCCTCGGCTACGAAGGCCTGCTGCTTGCGGCGATCGCGCTCATCGTCGGATTCCTGACGTTGCCGCTCGTTGCGGCGGCCCCCGACGTGGCGCGTTCCCGTTCCCTCGCGGTTCCCCCGCTGCCGGCGCGCATCCTGTCGGCGTCCGTCGTCGTGGGCGTCGTCGGGCTCTACTTCGCGTGGTCCTGGACCGGCGGACGCCGGACATTGCCGATGAAGACCTGGCGGTTGGCCTTGACGCGTGCCGACGGCGGAGCGGTCGACGGCAAGACCGCGATCGCGCGCTACGTGGCCGCGTGGATCGGCCCCATGGCTTCGCTCGTCGCCTACGAGGCGCTGAAGCCGGCGAACCTCGCCGTGCACAGCACCTGGCTCGTCGCGATCGGGTATCTGTGGCCCCTGATCGACCCTGACCGGCAATTCCTGCACGACCGGATCGCGGGCACGCGGATCGTCATGGAGTGATCGCCCGGGCCATCGAGGTCCGGTGTCTACTGCGCCGGCAGCATTTTCGGGCGCGCGAGCGCGACGCCCGCGCTGATCAACACCATGCCGGCGATGGCGAGCGCGTCCAGTGTTTCGCCGAACACCAGCGCGGCCATGACGGCGGTCACGGCGGGGACGAGAAAAAACAGCCGCGCGACGTTGGCCGCGGCCCCGTGGCGCAACAGCCAGTAGAGCAGGCTGATCGCGCCGACCGAGAGCACGACGACCGACCAGCCGAGCGCGAACACGAACGCCGGCGTCCAGCGCACGGGCGCGCGCTCGAACGCGAGCGCGATCGGAAGGTAGACAAGCGCGCACGCCGCGAACTGGATCACGGCGCCGGTACGCAAATCGACATGCGAACAGAATCGTTTCTGGTAGAGCGTGCCGACGCTGATGGCGGCGAGCGCCACGCCGATGGCGGCGAGTCCCGCGAGGTCGCCCGTCGGCTCCAGCTTGTGCCGGACGACGAGCCAGACGCCGAAGAGGCCCAGCGCGAGCCCAAGCCACTGCCGCGGGACGACGCGCTCGCCGAGCCACCCGCGCGCGACGACGACGGTCAGAATCGGCTGCAGACCGACCAGCATAGCGGCCGTTCCGGCGGGCATGCCCCCGGCGAGCGCGACGAACACGCCGCCCAGATAGGCGCCGTGCACGAGCCATGCCGACACCGCGACGTGCCCGGCCTCTCCGAGCGTTCGCGGCCACGCGGCGCGCGTGACCACGGCGACGACCGTCATCAGCGCGGCGACGAGCGCGAAGCGGTAGAGCAGGAACGTGAGTGGCGGCGCGTACGGCAAGCCGTACTTCGCGGCGATGAAGCCGGTGCTCCACAGCACCACGAACAGGATGGGAAACGCGAATTGCCGGCGCGCGTGGGCGGCGTCGGTCATGGAAGTCGGGGCCGGAGGCAGGTTGCCGACGCGCGCTCGCGGCGCGCGGGTGAATGGAATCAGAACTTCGGCTTGGGCGTCGAAGCCTCGTAGCGCGCGACCCCGCCCTGAATCTCCCGCTTGGCCTCCTCGGCGCCGACCCACGTGGAGATCCGGACCCATTTGCCGGGCTCCAGGTCCTTGTAGTGCTCGAAGAAGTGGGCGATCTGCTGCGTCGTGATCTCGGGCAGGTCGCGCGGCGACTGCACGGCACGGTAGAGGCCGGACAGCTTGTCGATCGGCACCGCCAGGATCTTCGCGTCGCCGCCGGCCTCGTCATCCATCTTCAGCATGCCGATCGGCCGGCAGCGGACGACGACGCCCGTGATGAGCGGCACCGGCGAGAGCACCAGCACATCGCAGGGATCGCCATCGTCGGACAGCGTGCGCGGGATGTACCCGTAGTTGCACGGATAGTGCATCGCCGTCGACATGAACCGGTCGACGAACACCGCGCCGGTTTCCTTGTCGACCTCGTACTTGATCGGGTCCCCGCGCATCGGGATCTCGATGATCACGTTGCAGTCGTTCGGGACATCCTTGCCGGCAGGCACGCGGTCGAGATTCATCGGGACCAATGGAATCGTTTGGGGGAACCGGACATGATTATACGGACCACGGCAAGCCCGCGTCCGGCTGCATCATCGAAACCTGTTCCCTGGCGCCCGCTATCCTGCTCGGGGACCCGCGCGATACGCCGATCCGTAGCGGACGTAGATCTGCGCCGCCTGCGCAAACATCTCCCGCTCCGCGGGCTTGACTTCGCGGAACGCGCACGCGGGCCGGCCCGCCCAGATCCAGCCCGCCTTGACCACGGTCCCGGGTTCGACCCACGCGCGCGCGCCGATGCAGCCGCCCACCTCGACGACGACCCGGTCACCGACCTGGGATCCCATGCCGATGAGCGCGCCGTCGCCGATCCGGGCAGCGCCCAGGCGCACGTTGTGCCCAATGGTGGCGTCGGCGCCGATGACGAGCGGCCCGCGCGCGGCGTCGGTGACCAGCAGCGAGTTGTCCTGCACGTTGGTCCGCGGACCGATCGTGATCCGACCCCCGCCGGCAACGACGGCGCAACCGAAATAGATACTTGCATCGTCGGCGACGGCGACATCGCCGGCGAGGATCGCGGTCGGCGCGACGAAGGCGAGACCCACCCGCGGCGCGTGGCGACCGTCGCGCGCCGTGCGCTCGTCGGAGCCCGCGATCAGGTACGCCCCCGCGTCGAGCGGCGGCAGGTCATGCGCCGTCACGAGCGCCGAGGTGACCCGGTTGCGGATCGCGGATGCCGCCTCGGCCAGCTCCCCGGCACCGATCTCGCGTGCGGGCGTCGCCGGGTTGCCTTCGTAGACCCACCCGCCCGCGAGGCGTTTGCGTGGCGGCACGAGGCTGCCCGCCGTGATCAATGCGCCCGCGCCGACGTGCGCGCCGTCCATGACCACGGCGGTATCGCCGACGACGACGCGGTCGTCGACGGTGCACGCGTGCACCAGGGCGAATCGTCCGACCGTGACGTCGTCGCCGATCACGGCCGGAAGCACGCTGTCCGCGATATGCACGGTGGCGCGCTCGCCGAAGTAAGCGTTCGCGCCGATGCGCACCCAGTCGCCATCCGCGCGAAGCGTTGCGTAGTCGCGCAACACCAATCCCGGACCCGCGACGGTACGGCCTACGATGGCCGCGGTGGCCGCGCATTCGACGGGCGACGCGACCGAGGGGACGAAATCCAGATAGCGAATCAGCATCGGTTCACACGGGCACCATTCGACACGCCGTCAAAACACCGGCTTTTCCCGGTAAATGCCCCATAGACCCTTGAGGCGCTCGACGATGTCGCCCATCGACGCGCCGGCGGCGACCAGCTCGATCGTCACCGGCAGGATATTCTCGCGCTCGTCCGAGGCGACGGCAACGAGGCGATCGAGCAGCGCCGCCACTTTCGCGTCGTCGCGCTCGCGGCGCACGCGCACGAGGCGAGCGATCTGGCGCTGCGCGGTCGTCGGGTCGTACGGATGGGTTTCGACGTCGAACCGCTCGTCCGGTTCGACGTACTTGTTGACGCCGACCACCGGCTTCTCGCCGCTCGCCTTGCGCCTGGCGGTCTCGTAGGCGAAGTCGGCGATCCGCTGCTGGAACCATCCTTCCTCGATCAGCTTGACGGTGCCGCCCCGGCGCTCGACCTCTTCCAGGATCCCGAAGATCCCCCGTTCGAACTGCGTCGTCAGGCTCTCGACGAAGTACGAGCCGCCGAGCGGGTCGGCGACGCTCGCGACGCCCGTCTCGTCGGCGATAATCTGCTGCGTGCGCAACGCGATCTTCATCGCCTCTTCGGTGGGAATCGCGAATGCCTCGTCCATCCCGTTCGTGTGCAGGCTCTGCGCGCCGCCCAGCACCGCGGCGAGCGCCTGCAGCCCGGTGCGCACGATGTTGATCTTCGGCTGCGGCCTGGTGAGCGACGCCGCCGCGGTCTGGCAGTGGAAGCGCAGCCGCATCGACTCGGGATTCGTGGCGCCGAAACGCTCGCGCATGATCTTCGCGTAGACGCGCCGCACCGCGCGAAACTTGGCGATCTCCTCGAAGAAATCGGCCTGTGAGACAAAATAGAAGGCGAGCCGCGGCGCGAACTCGTCGACGTGCATTCCCGTCTTCGTCACCGCGTCGACGTAGGTCACGAGATTGCACATCGTGAACGCCGCCTCGTCCAGCGGAGAGGCGCCCGCCTCGGAGATGTGGTACCCGGAGACGTTGATCGGGTTGTACCGCTTCATGTTCCGCGCGCAGTAGGTGATGCAGTCGCGGACGATGCGCACCGACGGCGCGATCGGGAAGATCCATTCCTTCTGCGCCTGATACTCCTTCAGGATGTCGGCCTGGATCGTGCCCGACAGCCGGTCGAGGTCGTATCCGCGCTCGCGCGCCAGCGCAATGTACATCGCGAGCAGGATCCACGCGGTCGGGTTGATCGTCATCGACACCGAGATCCGCTCGAGGTCGATGCCGTCGAACAGATGCTCGACGTCAGCCAGCGTGTCGATCGCGACGCCTTCCCGGCCCACTTCGCCTTCGGCAAGCGGATGGTCGCTGTCGTAACCCATCAGCGTCGGCATGTCGAAATCGGTGGACAATCCGGTCTGTCCCTGGCCGATCAGGTACTTGAAGCGACCGTTCGTGTCCTCGGCGGTGCCGAAGCCCGCGATCTGCCGCATCGTCCACAGGCGGCCGCGATACATCGTCGGGTAGGGTCCGCGCGTGAACGGATACTGCCCCGGCAATCCGATGTCCGCGGGCGGCGTGTCCGCCATGTCGAGCATCGTGTAGACGCGCTTCAGCGCGATGCCGCCCAGCGTGCGGAACTCCGGCATTCGCTCGGGCTGCCGCGCGATGAATCCGGCAACCTCGCTCTTCGACCACGCGTCGACCTGGGCCGCGAGCGTGGCCGCTTCGGAACCGGCGGAATCGCGGCGGTCGGATTCGTTCATGCGTCCTCCTTGTCGCAATTCGAAGATCCCGCGGCAGCGCGTCGGACGCCCGCAATCGTGCGGCGACGCGACGTTCCGTCCTTGGCTTCGCCCGCCGCACTCATGCGTCGTCCCTTCGAATGGCGTCGAGCAGGCGTTTGGCTGCGGCATGCGGGCCGAGCGTGCGCGCGTTGAGCTCTCCGACCAGTGGCGCGACATGGCGGTCGCGCTGGCGGAGAAAAGCGCTCCGCAGGATCGCCTCGCCGGCGATCAGCAGCCGGCGTTCGTTGATCTCGGCGCGACGGGCAGCCATGGCGCCGCAGGCGCTCAGCGCCGCGCGATGGCCGTCGATCGCGCCGGCGAGCGCCGCAATCCCCTCGCCGGAGAGCGCGCAGACGGGCAAGACCGGCACCTGCCATGCGCCGCTTCGCGCGCGCGGATATCCCAGCGTCAGCATGTTCTTGAGGTCCGCGATCGCCTTGCCGGCGTCGGGCCGATCGGACTTTCCGACGACATGGATGTCGGCGATCTCGAGGATGCCGGATTTGATCGCCTGAATGTCGTCACCGAGGCCCGGCGCCGAAACGACGACCGTCGTGTGCGCGGCGCGCGCGACCTCGACCTCGTCCTGACCCACGCCGACGGTCTCGATGAGGACAATATCGTACCCCGCCGCATCGAGCACGTCGACGGCTTCCAGCGTGCCGTTCGCAAGTCCGCCGAGCGCGCCGCGCGTGGCCATGCTGCGCACGTAGACGCCCGGGTCGCCCGCGACGTCGCCCATCCGGATGCGGTCGCCGAGGATCGCGCCTCCGGAGAACGGGGACGACGGGTCGATCGCGATGATGCCCACCCGACGCGCCGTGCGCCGGATCTCGGCGGCGAGCTTCGCGACGAGCGTCGACTTCCCGCAGCCCGGCACCCCCGTGATCCCGACGACGTGCGCGCGGCCGGCTCGCCGGAAGACTTCCTCCAGCGCAAGCCGGCATTCGTCGTCGCCGGCCTCGGCGCGCGTCAGCAGCCGCGCGATCGCGCGGGTTTCACCGGCGAGCACACCGGGAACGAGGTCGAGCGACGGGACGAACGCCATCACGCGCCGTTCGCGAGCCGCGCGTTCAGCTCGCGGAACACGTCGCGATCGTCGATGACGCGCCGCGCCTTGAAATCGGTGCGCGGGAACGTCCCGGGCGCGACGATCTCGACCCTGGCGCGCAGGCCGAGCATCCGCAGGAGCCTTTGCGTGGCCTCGTCACGGAGTGACCGCATCGCCGCGGGCCCCGCCGCGTCGATCGCCGGCGCCGCCTCGATGCGGATCATGAGCTCGTCCATCGTGCCCTCGCGCGTGATGACGATCCGGTGCTCGCCGCCGTAGCCGGAAAGTTCGTTCACTGCCGCATCGACCTCGCTCGGATAGACGTTCTCGCCGCGAATGGTGAACATGTCGTCGATGCGGCCGAAGATGCCTTGCGGCAGCCGCGGGTAAGTGCGCCCGCACGGCGTCGGGCCGTCCTCCCACAGCGTGAGGTCTCCCGACACGAGCCGGATCATCGGCTGCGACGTTCGCTCGAGGTGCGTGTACACGGGCGTGCCGCGCCGGCCAAACGGCACGCGGCGGAACGACGCCGGATCGCACACCTCGGTGTAGACCACGTCCTGCCACAGCACCATGCCATCGGTCTCGGCGGTACCCGCGACATTCATGAACGGCGTCATTTCGGCCATCGACCCGCAATCGATCACCTTGGCGCGATAGGCGTCGGCGATCCGGTCGCGCACGCCCGGCACCGATGCCCCCGGCTCGCCGGAAAAGAACATCGTCTTCAACCCGAATGCCTGCGGGTCGTAGCCTTCGGCACGCGCCACCTCGGCGAGGTGCAGCGCGTACGACGGCGTCGAATAGAACGCCGACGGCTTCATCAGATCGAGCCACATCGCGGCCCTCGCCGTCATTCCCGGCGCTCCGGCTCCGAAGGGAAACGCCTTGCCGCGCAGGCGCTCGACGCCGGCCAGCGTGCCCCACGATCCCATGTACAGGCTGAAGATCGCCGCGACGAAAACCGTGTCGCCCGGCCGC
The DNA here is from genome assembly GCA_031360485.1 of Betaproteobacteria bacterium. GTDB lineage: Bacteria > Pseudomonadota > Gammaproteobacteria > Burkholderiales > Casimicrobiaceae > CAIWHR01. Next base: position 7,122 of record JANMBN010000362.1, read on the forward strand.
AGGCCCATTCCCCACAGAATGCGGGCGTGCGCATTCGCGATCGCATCCCAGTCGTCGCGACCGACCGCGAACACGGTGGGCCTGCCCGTCGTGCCGGACGTGCCGTGGATGTGATGGACCTCGTCGCCCGCGACGCAAAGGTAATCGCCGAACGGGGGCACCCGCGCCTGCGCCTCGCGCAAATCGCGCTTGGTGACGACCGGCACCCTGGCCTCGAAGTCCTCGAGCGTGCGCAGGTGGTCCGGATGGAAACCCGCCTCGTCCCACTTGCGGCGGTAGAACGGCGAATGCCGCCATGCATAGCGTGTGAGGACCTGGAGCCGCTCGAGGATCGCGCGGTCGCGTTCGGCCGCCGGCATCGTCTCGCGCACCGGAAACCAGTAGCGCGATTGCGCGGGCGGCAGGTAGCCGGCGTCGAATCGCGGGGGGAACGTCCAGGATTCCATGCGTGCTCGCTCGCGTCAGCGCGCCGATCCTCTGCGCGCATCCGTCGGGTCGACGACCGGGGCTTCCCCGGCCGGCGCGAACCGGCGCGAGCGTCGTTGCCCGTAGCTTATCGCGCGCCCCGCTCGTTGACCACCCGCCGGACCGCCTCGACGATCTCGTCCGGCGGGGTATCCTGGAGGATCACCGCCCTGACCCCCTGCGCCATGAGCACCTTGACGTCTTCGTCCGGAATTACGCCGCCGCCGATGACGAGCACGTCGCCGGCGCCGCGTTCGGCGAGGAGCTTCAGCACCCGCGGGAATACCGTCATGTGCGCCCCGGACAGAATGCTGATGCCGATCACGTCGACGTCCTCCTGGATCGCGGCTTCGACGACCTCGAGCGGCGTCCGGTGCAGCCCCGTGTAGATGACGTCCATCCCGGCGTCCCGCAGCGTGCGCGCGACGATCTTCACGCCGCGGTCGTGACCGTCCAGCCCCACCTTGGCAACGAGGACGCGGATATGATTCGTCGCGGGATCCACGCGATGACTCCCTTGCGGTTCAACGGCGCTCGGCGCGCCGAATCCGAAAGCGTTCCGGACCGCGCCTAAGATACGCCTGTTCGCGCGCGGGAGGCTCCGCGTGACCATGACCTTTCGCGAGCTCGACGCTTCACCCCGCGTCCGCTTCGCCCCCCTCGGGGCCGTAGAAGAATACCCAGACCAGGAAATCGTCGCTGAACGCCTCGAAGCGATGCGCGACGCCGGCTTTGACGAACAGCACGTCGTGCGGTGCAAACGGGTGGCGGTGCCCGCCGTTGACGAACCAGCCGGTGCCGCGCGCGACGACGTAGGCCTCGTCGCGAGTGTGCGGCTGCTGCGGGTCGGCGCCGCGCGGCGCGTACAGCTTGACCTGCAGCGTCCCGTGCTCGAAGACGGCCGCCGAGCGCTTGCCATCGGGCGTGGGCACTATCGCCGCCGCTTCGGCGAGCGTGATCCGCTCGCATTCGTCGGGTTGGAGGTTCGCCGTGAGTTTTCGCATCAGTGCAATGCAATCCGGGCGGATTCGGGGATCGTATCCGGCTTGAACAGCAGCGGCAACTGCGTCTCCGGCTCCCGGTCGGGATGCACGCCCGCCAGCGCGCGGATATCCGTGACGCGGCAATCGCGCAGCAGGTCGACGAGCATCGATACCACGTCGCCGACACGGTCCAGCGCGTAGAGGGGGCAGCGGAAGCCTTCGGCGGCGCGCGGCTCGAATGGCGAGGACAGCGAGAGCCGCAGCTCGCCGCCCCCCGGCGCGTCGGGCGCGCGGTGGGCGCTGATGACCGCCGTCGGCTCGCCAACGGTGCCGCGGAATTTGCGTATCGCGTTGCTGGCGAAAATCTGCGCGGACACCTCGCGTTGTGCGGCCCGCCCGTCGGAGACCGCCGGGAGCAATCGCCGCGGCGCTCTCGGCAGCGCGAGCACCGACACCGCGCCGCCGCCGACCTGCCGGGCCAGTTCCTGCGTGAACGGGAGACCCCATCGACCGACGCCGGCATCCGCGAGGAGGTCAACGCCCGGTTTCGCGATCGCCGTGCCGACGAGGAAGCGCAGTTGCACCGCCTCCCGCGCCGCATGAAACACGAGCGGCGCCGGCGCGAGTGCGCGCGCGGGCAGCACCGCTCCGGGCGCGAGGGCGTCGGGCAGACGCCGCCACGCGTGGATCTCCGGCAGCCGCGCGATGTCGATCGCGTCGGCCGCAACGAGCCCGTTCGCGAGCGCGATCGTCCGGTTGCCCTTGACCGCGCCGAATTCGCCGAGGATCGCCGCAAGCTTCGCCGGATCGTCGAGGATTCCGGGCAGCGTACCTTCGTCGCCTGCGGTCTCGAGGCCCGTGACGATGACCAACGGCAGCGCGAACAAGGTGACGGCGAGACCCGAGTCGCCCGACACTGCGGCGTCCCGCCACGCGGCGTCGAGCGCACGCCAGAGATGCCGCGCGACCGCAACCGACGGCGCCCCCGAGATGGCCGCGGCAAGGACCGCGCCGTCGTCCTTGAGCCTCGCGCCCATCGCGTCGCGCAACTCGTGATCGAGCGCGTCGGCGCGCTGTCCGGTCGCGGCGCCGAGGCTCGCCTCCGCCAGCGCGTAGAGCGCGCGCGCCGGCGCCGGCGCGGACGCGACGTCGGCGAATGTGCGGGGATCCGGGATCACAGGCAGAACGGCCCTTGGGCGAGCGAAGCGGCGCCGAAAAGCGCGCGCCAGATGCCCACGGCGGCGAAGCCCGCGATGAGCGTCGCGGCGGCGTACCGGACGAGCCGCGCGTCGAGCCATCCGCGCGCCCGCGACACGACCCAGCCGGCGGCGAGCAGATTGGGCAAAGTGCCGACGCCGAACGCGAGCATGACCAGCGCACCTTGATAGGCCCCTCCGGCGAATAGCGCGATCGGGAGCACGCTGTAGACGAGCGCGCACGGAACGAGGCCCCAGACCATGCCCAGCGTGTAGCGCGCAGCCAACGAGCGGGAGAGAAAGAGCGGACGCACGGCCGGAAGTACCTTGCCGAACAAAGCGTTGCCGGCGTGTTGGACCCACGCGAACCCGTTGTTCTTCCACGCGATCGCCAGCGCCAGCGCGAGCAGAAAGACGTTGGCGGCCAGGTAAAGGAACCGCAGCAGCGGCACCCCGTCCGCGGCGCTCAGCAGGGCGCCGCCGGCGCCGCCCGCGGCAGCGCCCAGGAGCGCATAAGTGGTGACCCGGCCCGCGTTGTACGAGAGCTGCCGCCACGCGAGGGCCCGCGCTGGGAGCAGCGGAGCGGCGCGCGTCCCGACCGGCGTCCCGCCGTCACCCGCCATCACCGCCACGAAGCCGCCGCACATGGCAAGGCAGTGCGCTCCGCCCAGCATCCCCGCCAGCCAGGCGCCCATCAGCGCCGTCAGGGCCATGGCCGTTTGCCCCCGCGAGAACGGGGTCCGCGGGACGGGATGCAACACGGTCGCCCGGGTTCGTGCGACGGCAGGCCGGGTGTCAAAAGACTATGCTCCTGTTCTTTCGCGGGAAATCCCATTAAACTGGATCGTTTTGTTCGGCTTCACTGACATCTTCCTCCAAATCGGCCGACCCCCATGGCGCCCATTGCGAAGCCAGTGTCCGTAGTGGCGCCCGCCGGCCCGCCGGCGGCGCGCGCCGCCGGCATGGCGTCGCCTGCGCCGGTCATCTCGATCCGCGATCTCAAGGCCCATTGCGGGACCTGCAGCATGCGCGAACTGTGCCTGCCCGTCGGTCTCAGCGGCGACGAGATGAAACAGGTCGACGTGTTGATCCATAACCGGGCCAAGCTCAAGAAGAACGAGACGCTGTATCGCGCCGGGGAAGCCTTCCACGCGCTGTATGCGATCCGTATAGGGTCGCTCAAGACGACCGTGCTCGCCGAGGATGGCCGCGAGCAGGTCGCGGGCTACCACATGCTGGGCGAAATCATCGGGCTCGACGGCATCGGCACGGACCGCCACGGCTGCGAAGCGATCGCGCTCGAGGATACCGAAGTCTGCGTGCTGCCATTCGCCAACATCGAGGATCTCGCGCGGAACCTGCCGGCGCTGCAGCACAACCTCCACCAGATCATGTCCAGGGAGATCACGCGGGACCAGAGCGTCATGCTGCTCCTCGGCAGCATGCGCGCGGAGGAGCGCCTCGCCGCGTTCCTGTTGAACCTCGCCGAGCGCTACCGCCGCCGCGGCTATTCGTCCACCGAATTCGTGCTGCGGATGACGCGCGAGGAGATCGGCAGCTATCTCGGCCTCAAGCTCGAGACCGTGAGCCGGCTCTTCTCGCGGTTCCAGGAAGAAGGGCTGATCCAGGTGCAGGGTCGCGCGGTGAAACTGCTCGATGCAGGCGCGCTGAAGAAGATCATCGGCCAGCGCTGCTGACATCGCGTTCGATGAACGGATCGCCGTCCCCAGCGCGGTAATTCGGTGGCGGCGCAGACCCGATCGCAGGTCGGGAATCGGGGCTGCCTTTCGTGCGGCGCGACGGCTCAGTGTTCCGCCTCGTCCGGCGAGTGCTCGAGGAACACGGTGAGCGCCGACGAGGCCATTCCCATCCCCCAGAACCCGAAGAAACCCATCGTGTAGATCGCCCCGCGCGACATGTCGAGCGTCGCGCCGAAGAAATGCAGTTCGAACGGGTCGAACACGGTGAAGAATATCCCTTCCGCGACACCGGCCACCAGGAACGCGGGCCAGATCACCCACATCAGCCGCCGCGCAAAGATTTCGCTCCAATGCATCGCTGCCTCCCCGATCTTCGCTCGCGTTCCGGCGCGAGTGCACGCATGACCCCGGCGCCATCCATCCTCAATCCACGGCTCGCGCCGTGCCCAGACGCACGGCCCGCACCGCGCCGCCAACCTCCACGGTGGGCAAACGCCACATGTCCGTCTCGACCGATACGAGCCAGCGCCCCGGCGGCGGCGGTTCCATGCGGCCCGCGTACGACCCGTCGAGGCCGCGCGCTAGCGTGGCGGTCCGGTCCTGACCCGCGCGCGTGGCGTTGGTGAGCCTCACCCGGACCGTCGGGGGCGCCGCCACGTCCGCCGTGCTGCCGGACAACGTCAAAGCCGTGGCGCCATCCGGTCCGATGTCGAGCACCGCACCGAGCCCCAACGCCTCTCCGCGGCCCGAACGCTCCAGTTGCTTGTTGATGACGAGGCCGCGCTTGTAGTAATCGTCGGCGACTACGCCATCGTCGGTCGACCAGGCGAGCCATGCGGTGGCGAGCCCGGCGACCACGACGATCGCGGGACCGGCGATCAGCAGCCACGGCCAACGGTGGCGGTACCAGGGGCGGGCGGAAGTCGGCGCGGGCATGTCGATGCGGGTCATTCCCGGTTTTGTCAGCGCGGAAACAGGAACGTGGATTTCTCGCGCCGCGAGAGCTTCGCGTCGCCGAGGGCCTCCACCACGAATTCGATCCGGTTGGCGCCGGGCTTGCCCGCCTCCGCCGGCGCCTGCAGCCGAACGGCCACGAGGCGCGACGATGCGCCCGGGATGACGACCGGTTGCTCGACGCCGACGACCGCGATTCCCGGCACGCCGTCGGCGGCGATCGAGAACCGCTGCGGCGCCTCGCCCGTGTTCATGATCTGCAAGCGGTACACGTTCTCCACGATTCCCGGCGCCGCTTCACGCGCGAGCGCGCCGCGGTCGCGAATCACGTCGACCTTCAGCGATTCGCGCAGGTAGAGCGAAACGCCCGCCGCCGTGACGATCGTCGCGAGGAGCGCGATGTAGACGAGCGTCCGGGCGCGGAACACGCGCCTCCACATCGTCGCGTTGTCGTAGCCGTTCGTCAGCGCATTCTCCGTCGCATAGCGTATCAGGCCGCGCGGATAGCCCATCTTGTCCATCACCTGGTTGCAGCCGTCGATGCAGGCCGCGCAACCGATGCATTCGTATTGCAAACCCTTGCGGATGTCGATCCCGGTCGGGCAGACCTGCACGCAGATCGAGCAGTCGATGCAGTCGCCCAGTCCCGCGCCCCTGCGGTCCACCTTGCGGCCGCGGGCGCCGCGCGGCTCGCCGCGCCCCGCATCGTACGTGATGACGAGCGTGTCCTTGTCGAACATCACGGACTGGAAGCGCGCGTACGGGCACATGTACTTGCACACCTGCTCGCGCAGATACCCCGCGTTGCCGTAAGTTGCGAGGCCGTAGAACAGGACCCAGAAGCCCTCCCAGCCGCCGAGGTTGCCCGGGATCGCCGCCAGCAATGGCCGGAACGGCGTGAAATACCCGACGAACGTGATGCCGGTCCAGAGCGAGATCGCGATCCAGATCGCGTGCTTCGCGGTCTTTTTCGCGAGCTTCGCCAACGTCATCGGTTCGCGGTCGGCACGCATCTGCGCCGTGTGACTGCCCTCGATCCTGCGCTCGACCCACAGGAAGATCTGCGTGTACACGGTCTGCGGACAGGCGAAGCCGCACCACAGCCGGCCGGCCATCGCCGTGAACAGGAAAAGCGAGAGCGCGGCGATGATCAGCAGCACGGCGAGGTAGATGACGTCCTGCGGCCAGAATACCGCGCCGAAGATGTAGAACCGGCGCGCGGCGATGTCGAACAGCACGGCCTGACGGTCGTTCCAGGCGAGCCATGGCAGGCCGTAGTAGACGACCTGGGTGACGAACACCATCGTCCATGAGGCGTTCGCGAACCACCCGGTCACCGCGCGCGGATAGATCTTCTTCCGGATCTCGAAGAGGCCGACCTCCGCATCGGCCGTCGCCTGGGCCGGCGCAATCGGAGCGGCATTGCCGGTGGATTTCACGGCGGAAGTCCGGACGCGGCCCTGGACCGACGCAATGGCAGGCAATGCCCTGCGGTGGCGCGCAGCCGATCATGCGCAATCGCCGACGCCGTCGCCGCCACGATGTCCGGGGAGGCTATTTCGCCGTCGGGCCGTTGGACAGGCCCCAGACGTACGCGGCGAGAATCTGCACCTTGCCAGCGCCGAGCGTGTCCTTGTGGGACGGCATGGTCGTCGTGCCCGCCGTCGCATTGATGTTGCGCCCCTTGTTGATGCCCTCGGTGATGGTGGCCTCGGAACTGCCGTACAGCCAGACCTTGTCGGTCAGGTTCGGCGCGCCGATCGCCTGGTTGCCTTTGCCGTCCATGCCGTGGCAAGCCGAGCAGTTCTGTTCGAACAGCGGCTTGCCGATCTGCGCGCGCAAGCCGTCGCTGGGGAGCCCGGACAGCGAGCGGACGTAGGCGACGACGTTCCTGGTGCCGTCCGCGCCGAGCACGCCTCCCAGCGCGGGCATGACGCCCATCCGCCCGTTCATGATGGATTCGCGGATCGTCTCCGGCGCGCCGCCATAGAGCCAGTCGTTGTCGCGCAGGTTGGGGAATCCGCGGCTGCCGCCCGCATCGGAACCGTGACATTGCGCGCATTCGCCGAGGAAGAGCCGCTCGCCCATCGCCCGCGCCTGCGGGTCCGCCGCCACCTGCTTCAGATCCATCGCAAGATACTTTTCGTAGAGCGGCCTGGCCTTCGCGTCGGCGGCGGCATTCTCCTTCGCGTGCGCGTCGGCCGACGTCCAGCCCAGCAGACCCGGAATCCGGCCGAGCCCCGGATACATCGCGAGGTAGGCGACCGAATAGACGATGGTGATCCAGAACAGCCACATCCACCAGCGCGGCAGCGGGTTGTTGTACTCGGCGAGGTCGCCGTCCCACACGTGGCCGGTGGTCTTGACCGAGGGGTCGGCGCCCGCCGCCGGGCCGGTCTTGACCCGGGCCCGGCTCGTCACCAATAGCAGCCACGCGCAATAGGCGATCGAGGCGATCGTGCCGACGATGACGAAGACGTTCCAGAATTCCGAAGTGAAATCGCTCATGGCCGCGGCTCCGCCCGCCCCTTTGTTCCAGTCGAAGGATCGCCGCTCTCGTCAGGCAGCGCGAAAGGCGCATTCGCGGCGTCGTCGAATGCCTTCCTGCGCCCCCTGCCGTACGCCCACGCGACGATGCCGAGGAACGCGACGAACGCCAGCACGGTGGTGACGATGGTGACGATGCTCACGATGTCGTACGCGCCCATCATTCACCTCGCATTCTTCATCGCGAGGCCGAGGTTCTGCAGGTACGCGATCAGCGCGTCCTCCTCGGTCCGGTCCTTCAGCTCGGCGGGGGCCTTGGCGATCGCGTCGTCGGTATAGGGAACGCCGACCCGCCGCAGCGCACGCATCTTCGCCTCGATGTCGGCGGCGTTCGCGGGCGCCCTGGCCAGCCACGGGTAGCCCGGCATGTTCGACTCCGGCACGACATCGCGCGGATTCGCGAGGTGCACGCGGTGCCAGTCGTCGGAGTACCGGGCGCCGACGCGCGCCAGGTCCGGGCCGGTGCGCTTGCTGCCCCACTGGAACGGATGGTCGTAGACGAACTCGCCGGCGACCGAGTAATGCCCGTAGCGTTCGGTCTCGGCGCGGAACGGCCGGATCATCTGCGAATGACAGTTGTAGCAGCCTTCGCGGATATAGACGTCGCGGCCCGTCAGCTGCAGCGGCGTATAAGGCTTGATGCCCGCCACGGGCTCGGTCGTCGATTTCTGGAAATACAGCGGCACGATCTCGACGAGACCGCCCACGCTCACGACGAGGATGATCAACGCGATCATCCAGCCGTTGTGCTGCTCGATGTATGCCTGGTCGATCTTCATCGTTCACCCCGGTGTCGCCGTGCCCGGCGGTCCCCTCAAGCGGGCGCCGCCGCGGCGGCGCCCCCCACCGGCGGCAAAACCCCCCCCAACCCGGGGCGGCCGGCGCTAGTTCGGGCCAAGGTGTTGGCCAAGATTATAAACCCCCCGTGGAACACCAGGCCGCC
>JANMBN010000109.1:0-8669 GCA_031360485.1 Betaproteobacteria bacterium
GTCGATGCAAGTGCTGCAGGAGATCAACCGTGACGGCATGGCGCTCGAGGCGAGCGATCCGCCGTCGCCGACGCAGCGGATGCGGATGCGTCTGGGCGTGTATTTCTACGCGGAGCCGGTTCCGCAGCCACCCAACGCCGACGCGCCGAAGCCCGCGCCCCGGAAGCGCAACAGGAGCGACAAATGACGACGGCACCCTCGACAAATTCCTTGGGGCGGTGGCTGCTGCATGCGTCGCTGGGGACCGCGGCCTTGATCCTTGCGGCCTGCGGCGGCGGCGGCCAATTGGCGGACGGCGGCATCGTGGGTACCGGCATATCGATCAGTTCGGTCGGGACCATTTCGGCGATCGGCAGCGTCACCGTCAACGGAGTGCGTTTCACGACCACGGCAGCCTCCGTGAGCATCAACGGTTCACCGGCATCGGAAATCGCGCTCAAGGTCGGGATGGTCGTGACCGTGCGGGGACAGGTACTTCCCGACGGAACCGCGACCGCCAATTCGGTCGATGCGCGAACGGAGGTGAAGGGAATCGTCAGCGGTGTCGACAGCGCAGCGCGCGCATTCACGGTTCTCGGCCAGCGTGTTCGCACGGACCAGCTCACCGTATTCGCCGGCGGCACCTTCGATACGCTGCTGAACCAATACGTCGAGGTCAGCGGCTTCCGTGGCGCGGCCGGTGATCTGCTCGCGACGCGGGTCGAGATCAGCCCGACGATAACCTCCGGGGAGCCGCTCGAAGTCACGGGCACGGTGTCCGCATTCGATCCGGTGGCGAAGACGTTCGCGGTTGGCGCCCAGCCCGTCGACTACTCGCAGGTAGGCGTGGCATTCCTGCCGCCGGGACTGATGAATGGCGTCGTGGCCGAAGTACACGGCACGATGGTCAGTGCCGGCGACCGCTTCATCGCATCGGACATCCGCCTCGTTTCGACGGCGGTGCCGGGGACCGAGAACTCGAATGTGGAAATCGAAGGCGTCGTCACCGACTTCGCAGGTATGGCGAGCTTCCGCGTGAACGGGCAGCTGATCGACGGCCGTGGCGCCATCGTGACCGGCGGCACGGCGGCGATGTTGGGCAATGGCGCCAAGGTCGAGGTCGAGGGCCGGCTCATGCAGGGCGCGGTGGTGGCCTCGAAGATCGAAATCGAGCAGGAGGCCGAAATCGCGCTCGACGCCAGGGTCGAAGCGGTCGATGCAACGGGGCTCACGTTGGGCGGGCAACGCTTCATCGTCACGCCGACGACGCAGTACGAGGACCGGAGCGTGGCGGCCGTGCGTGAATTCAGCCTCACCGCGATCCGCGTCGGCGACAGGCTTTCGGTGCGTGCGACGCGTGGCGCTGCGGGCCTGATGGCGACGCGAATCGTGCGGCTCGATGCCTCGGCGCCGGCCGATACGGCGGCAGCGACGAAGGCCGAAGGCGTAATCACGGATTTCGTGTCGGTGGCGAGTTTCAAGGTGGCGGGGCGCAAGGTCAATGCCGGTTCGGCCAGGTTCGAGGGCGGGATCGCCGGCGACCTCCGCGACGGCCGGCGCGTCGAGGTCGAAGGCGTGCTCGCGGGCGACGTCCTGATGGCGACCGGCGTCGTGTTCGAGGCGGATGACGCGGCGGCGCCTTCGTCGGGCAGCCTCGAAGGGACGATCACGGACTTCGTTTCGCAGGCCCGGTTCAAGGTGGATGGGCAAACGGTCGACGCGACACAGGCGCTCTTTCAGGGCGGCGCGGCAGCCGACCTTGCCAACGGACGCCGGGTCGGTGTCGTCGGTACGCTGACAGGCGGCGTGCTCGTCGCGGCCCGGGTGGAATTCAAGAGCGCCCAGGCCACGGCGACACTCGAAGTCGAAGGGGCGATTACGGATTTTGTTTCGGTGGCGAATTTCAAGGTCGCGGGCCAGCTCGTCGATGCTTCGACGGCAACCATATCCAGCGGGACGATGGCCGACCTCGGCAACGGTCGCAAGGTCGGCGTCGTGGGCACCGTCACTGGCGGTGTGTTGCGGGCGACGAAGGTCGAAATCAAGGATGCGCCGGAGCTCACCGAGGTCTCCGCCAAAGGGACGATTGCAAACTTCGTGTCGGTCTCGAGCTTTACCGTGGCAGCGCGCAGCATCGATGCGTCGGCGGCGGCTTTCGAGAATGGCAGCGCCGCCAACCTCGCGAACGGCCGACAGGTCGAGGTCGAGGGCAGATTGAAGAACGGCATTCTCGTGGCGAACAAGGTCTCGTTCCAGTGAGCTTTCCCGCGGCGCGCCGCGCGCGCTGAAAGGCGCGGCTTCGCGCATCGTTCGCGGGACACCTGCGGCGCCGATCGCGTCGGCCGCGCCACGGCCGTCCTGGCGCGCTAGCCTCGCCACCCCGATGCGCAAGGGAATTGCGCCCCGCGAACCCTGTCCCCTTCTGTTTCCGGACGGGGAGCCAACGCTCCGCGCGCTGCTTCCTGATCGACGCATGAAACGAGCCCTTGCGCGATCCGCTTACGTCGTGGCAGGACATTCTCGTGATGAATGTGAGAACGCTCAACGGCAGACAGAGCGACGCGGTCCAAGCCGGCGTCGACTTCCGCTTCACGCCATGGCAGGCCGTCCTGGTCGAGCCGACGCTCAAGTGGTACCGGCAGACCGATACGCTGAACACGCGGCTGACACGCACCACGCCCGGCCTCAAGATCGTCTAGCAGATGCCGGAGCGATTCGCGATCGAGGCGCAAGCGGAAACCGAAATCTCGAAGACGCGAAGCCCGGTGATCGCCGACGACGTGCGGCGGCATTTCTATTACATCGGTTGGCGCTGGGACCTCTGACGGTTCCCGGCGGCGTCATCCGGCATTCGATGCCGTCGAACGTGCGGCGGGCGGGGACAGGAGATTCGGCGCGCGACTTCACGCACCGGGGATTGGGTTTGGCCGGCGCTATGCCGGGATTCCGCGGCGGACGCCGAGGAAGCGAGTGACGGTGTCCGCCATCGCGTCCGCCGATTTGATGCAGTCGCCGACAGACAACCCGCCGCGATAGCTGCCGCTGAAGAACAGTCCGGGCAGCGCGCGCTCGGCCTCGTCAACCGGGCGCAGCCGTTGGCGATGGCCGATGTCGTATTGGGGAATGGCGTGCGTCCAGCGCGTGATCGCGAACCATCGCGGGGCGCTCGTCGCGCCGACGAGCACGCGCAGCTCGTCGTGCACGAGATTTCCCAGTTCGGTGTCCGTCTTCACGACGAGATCCGGATTGCGCTGGCCGCCGACGAAAGTCGTGAGCAATACGGTCCCGGCGGGTGCCCGGCCTTCGAACATGCTGCTCGAAAACAGCGAGCCCAGGATTTCGCGCCGCTCCTTCTTCGGTACGAGGAATCCGAAACCCGCAAGCGGATGCCCGACGTCGGCGCGCCGATACGCCGTTGCGACACTCGCAATCGGTGCGTAATCGATGGCGGCCAGCCCCTGCGCTGCCGAAGGCGCGAGTTCGCGGACGAGCACTGCGGCCTCGTACGCGGGTACGGCCAGCACGACGGCCTTCGCGCGCCGCACGATGCGCTCACCGTCGCGCGTCCCCGTGACGGTCCAGCCGGCGCCGGCGTCGCGCGCGATGGCTTGCACATGCACGCCGGTCGTGACCGCGCCGACGGCGCGGGCGAGGGCGTCGGTGACTGTCTGCATTCCGCCGCCGAACGAGAAGCTCCCTGCGCTGTTCCTCGCCGTCCCCGTGTTTCGTTTGCGTTCCCGCGCACCCTTGATCTGGCCCTTGATCAGGCTGCCGTAATTCTGCTCGAGCGCATGCAGTCGCGGAAACGCGGCCGGCACCGAGATCCGCTCCGGGTCGCCGGCGTAGATGCCGGAGACGAACGGATCGATCGCATAGTCGAGAAACTCCGTCCCGAGCCTGCGCCGGACGAACGCGGCGATCGACTCCTCGGCGTCGGCGGGAGCCGGCGCGATGAACGGTTCGCGCGCGAGCCGCAATTTCGCCCGGAGCGAGAACGCCCGCGTGGTCAGAAACGCTCCGGGCGACGTCGGCAGCGCGATGAGCTTGCCATCGCGCACGATGAACCGCGTCGAGGCGACGGCGCTCGCCTCGAGACGCTCGTTGCGAATGCCCAAAGCATCGAGCAGTTCGTTGATGAGCGGCGTCGTATCGAGCGCACTGTTCGGGCCGGTCTCGAATAGCGCGCCGTCCCGGTGTACCGTGCCGATGACGCCGCCCGCGCGTGCCGCGGCATCGAACACTTCGACCGACGCGCCGCGTCGGCGCGCACCGAATGCGACGGCGAGGCCGGAGATTCCGCCTCCGGTCACGAGCAGGTCGACGTCGGTGGGCATGCGGAAGTATCGCTGCGGCGCGGGGCCGCGTTCGGGCGCGGTGGAATTGCGCGTGGAGCGCCCGCAGTCAGGGCAGCGCGCGATCGATGACGACCGTGAGGCCGGTCGAGCCTGTCTTGACCACCGGCGAGAACCCTTCGAGGTCGCCGCTTTGCGGTGTGGCGTTCCCGGATTTCGAAATCCGTGCGCCGACGACGACCTGGGGGAAGTTCGAAAGGGCGAAGTTGGGTGCCATCGCCATCGAGTCGTCGAGCCTGAACGCGGCCGGCAAGTCCTTCACCTGCTTCTTCAGGATCGCCAGCGGCAGCTTCGGGCCTTCCGCCGCGCGCGCGAAGATGTAGACGACGTCGGTCGGCGCGGTCTTCGCCGCAAGGTCCGGCGCGAGCGTCACGGTGCCCGCAACCGTCGCGCCGGCCAGCAGGGATAGCGTCGCCGCGGCGCCGGCCGGAGCGCTGGCGCTTTCGGCCACGCGTGCGTTCGCCGAAGGCGCGGCGGCTGACGTCGGCGCCGATTTCAGATCACCCAATTCGCGTGCCTCGGCGATGCTGGCGTCGATCGAACCGGCGATCGGCGAGCCCGGTGGAACCGTCGCCTTCATCCGTTCCCAGTAAACGACGGCCGATTTGTAGTCCTTGCGCTCGAACGCGGCGGTGCCGGCGAGCGCGAGCGCTTTCCAGTGCGTCGGATCCGCCTTCAGGGCGCGGTCGACAAGTTCGAGCGCCTTGCCGCGCAGCCCGCCCTGCGAGGCGGCGACCGAATCGGCGTAGTCGGCGAGGAGCTCGGCATTGTCGGGAACGACGGTCAGCGCGCGTTCGAATGCTCGCGCGGCATCGGCGTGCCGGTTGAGCGCGTAGTAGGTGCGCGCGAGCATCACCCATCCGTCGGGATTGTCCGGCTCCTTGTCCAGCTTAGCCGCGAGCTTCGCGACCATCTCCTCGACTTGCTGCGGCGTGACCTCGTGCTCGGCGCCGGCCTTCGCCGCGCGCGTCGCGGCTGGCAGGAAGGCATCGTGGTTGCCGAGCGAGACATAGAGAAGCAGTGCTGCGAGGGGGATCGCAGCCCCAAGAATGGCCGCAGTCCAGGCGGTCGACTGTGAAGCCGCGCCCCCTGGTATGGACACGGCCTTCGATTCTTCGAGCACCCGCTGCTCGAGTTCGCGCCGCGCCTGCTCGTAGTGCTCGCGCGGCATCGCGCCGGTGGCGAGATCAGCGTCGAGCTCGCGGAGCTGGTCGCGCAGGATCGCGACGTTCGACGCTTCGCGCGCGATACCCCCGGCTTTGCCGCGCCCGAGCAACGGGACGAGAATCCACGCGAGGGCGGTCACGACCATCACCGCGGCGATGCTGATAAAGGTGATCACGTGCGTTCCGTCCCGTTGTGGCCGGCGAGAAGGCTCGCGGCGCGTTCGTGCTCTTCGGCGGTGAGCGAGGGCGCTTCAGCCTGCCTGCGCCGCGCGCGCAGCATGCGGGCGAGTACGATGAATCCGAACAGCAGCAGCAGTCCGGGACCGGCCCAGAGAAGTAGGGTGGTCGGCTTCACCGGAGGCTGGTAAAGGACGAAGTCGCCATAGCGCGCGACCATGAAATCGATGATCTCGCCATCGTTCTTGCCCGCGGCGATCTGCTCGTGGATCTGGCGGCGCAGGTCCTGTGCCAGCTCGGCGTTCGAATCGGCGATGGTCTGGTTCTGACAGACGAGGCAGCGCAGCTTTTCCGACAGCTTCACCGCGCGCGACGCCGCCACCGCGTCCTTCTCGGTCGGCACCGCGTCCGCGGCGAGCGCAAAGAGCGGCGACCCTACGCTCACCGCGACGAGCAGCACAGAGGCGAGTTTTTTCATGACTTCTGCAGCTCGCGGATGAGCGGCAGTATTTTCTTCTCCAGCGCCTCCGCGGTGATCGGCCCTATCTGCTTGTATCGGATTGCACCGCCTTTGTCGACGACGAACGTCTCGGGCACGCCGTAGACGCCCCAGTCGATTCCGACGCGCCCGTCGCGATCGACGACGGACACGTTGTACGGATCGCCGTACTGCGCGAGCCAGCGCATTCCGGCGGCGGGCTCGGCCTTGTACTTGAGCCCGACAATCGGAACGATTTTCGCTGTTCGCAGTTCAACGAGCAGCGGATGTTCCTCGCGGCAGGATACGCACCACGACGCCCAGACATTCAGCAGCCAGACTTGTCCCTTGAGGTCGGCGGGACCGAGCGTTTTCGCGGGCTGATGCAGCTGGGCGAGCGTGAACGCCGGCGCCGGCTTCCCGATCAGCGGCGACGGCACTTCGCGTGGATCGCGCCACAATCCGACGAGCAGAAACGCGCAGAGTACGACGAAGACGGCCAGCGGGATCAGCAGCCTCTTGCTCATCACGCGCCTCGCGCCGGCGCGCCGCCGGCGACACGCGCATCGTCACGCCGCAACGCGACGCGATAGCGGCGATCGGAAAGTGCCAGCAGGCCGCCCAGCGCCATCAACAGGCATCCTCCCCAGACCCACGTGATGAAGGGCTTGTGGTAGACGCGCACGCTCCACGCGCCGCCGTCGACGGGCTCGCCGAGTGAAACGTACAGATCGCCCATCGGCGTGGTCCTGATCGCCGCTTCGGTCATCGGCATGCCGCCCGCGTTGTACACGCGCTTCTCCGGGGCAAGCGTGGCGACATGCTCTCCGTTTCGGCTGACGTCGAACCCGCCGCGCGCGGCGCGGTAATTCGGTCCAGGAACTTGGGTAGTGCCGTCGAAGCGCAACGTGAAGCCGCCGGCCGTCACCGTGTCGCCGACGTTCATCCGAACGTCACGCTCGGTCTCGAAGCCCTTGACCATCGTCACGCCGACGATGAACACCGCGATGCCCAGGTGCGCGGCGATCATCCCCCAGTAGCTTCGCGGCTGCCGCGCGAGCTGCGCGACGATGCCGCCGTGCACGCCGCGGCCGCGTTCTCTGATGTTGACGATGGTCGTCGTGACGATCCACGCCGCGAGCAGCAGGCCGAAGCTCACCATCGGCGTCCATTTGCCGGCGACGAACGGCAGCAGCAGCGCCGTGGCGAGGCTCACCGCGAGCGCCCATTTGAGCCGGTGCCACAAATCCGGCACCATCGCCTGCTTCCACCTCGCGAGCGGACCCACGCCCATCAGAAAAACGAGCGGGGTCAGCAACGGCACGAACACGGTGTCGAAGTACGGCGGGCCGACCGAAATCTTGCCGAGATTGAGCGCGTCGAGGAAAAGCGGGTACAGCGTGCCGAGCAGGACCGAGCCCGCGGCGGCGATCAGCAGCACGTTGTTCGCGAGCAGCATCGTCTCGCGCGAAATCGCCTCGAACCGTCCGCCGCCGCCGACCTTCGGTGCACGCACGGCGAACAACAGGAGCGAGCCGCCGATGACCAACGCGAGAAACGCGAGGATGAAGATGCCGCGGCGCGGATCGGTCGCGAACGCGTGCACCGACGTCAGCACGCCCGAGCGCACGAGGAACGTGCCGAGCAGCGAAAGCGAGAACGCGCAGATCGCGAGCAGCACCGTCCACGCCCTGAACGTTCCGCGCTTTTCGGTGACGGCGAGCGAATGAATCAGCGCGGTGCCGACGAGCCACGGCATGAACGACGCGTTCTCGACCGGGTCCCAGAACCACCAGCCGCCCCACCCCAGCTCGTAGTAGGCCCACCAGCTTCCGAGCATGATCCCGCAAGTGAGAAAGCACCACGCGAGCGTCGTCCACGGCCGCGACCAGCGCGCCCACGTCGCGTCGAGCCGGCCGCCTATCAGAGCGGCGATGGCGAACGCGAACGCGACCGAGAACCCGACGTAGCCCATGTACAGGAGCGGTGGGTGGAACACCATGCCGGGATCCTGCAGCAGCGGGTTCAAGTCGCGACCGTCCGGGGCGGGCGGGAACAGCCGGTCGAACGGGTTCGACGTGAGCAGCATGAACAGCAGGAAACCGACGGCGACGAGGCCCATCACGCCCAGCACCCGCGCGACCATCTCGTCGGGCAGGTGCCGGCTCTTCAGCGCGACCGCCATCGTCCACGCGCCCAGCATGAACACCCACAGCAGCATCGAGCCCTCGTGCGAGCCCCACGTCGCGGCGATCCGGTACTGGAGCGGAAGCTGCGAATTGGAGTTGGTGGCGACGTTGGTCACCGAGAAGTCGTTGACCACGAACGACCAGGCAAGGCAGCCGAACGCCGTGGCGATGAAGATGAACTGCCCCACCGCGAGCGGGCGCGCGAGCGCCATCCACGCCGGGATCCGGCGGTGCGCGCCGACGAGCGGCAGCGTCGCGAGCACCGCCGCAAGCAGCAGTGCCAGGATCAGGGCGAAATGTCCAAGTTCGGGGATCATCGGCATCACCT
>JANMBN010000112.1:0-4697 GCA_031360485.1 Betaproteobacteria bacterium
AGGTGATGCCGATGATCCCCGAACTTGGACATTTCGCCCTGATCCTGGCACTGCTGCTTGCGGCGGTGCTCGCGACGCTGCCGCTCGTCGGCGCGCACCGCCGGATCCCGGCGTGGATGGCGCTCGCGCGCCCGCTCGCGGCGGGGCAGTTCGTCGTTCCTATCAACCATTCGCAGATTGCATTTGCCCTCGGGTTGTGCGCACCAAACCGGATTCTCGGCAGCCAAGCGCCGAATGAGTTGGCGCAACTCCAGAGGAATCGGCGGGCGTCCCCGCGCTGACTTGTAGCGCCAGAACCGCCTCCACCCTACTCGATGCCAGCGGATCAGGGTCTCCGGGCGCACCACGACCAGGGCATCGCGCCAATCGAAGAGCCCGGAAAGCAACGCAATCGACTCTCGGGTCGCGGCATCAACCCGCCGCGACTTGATGCCGCGCTCTCGGTATAGCGCAAGCCGACGACGTAGAAAGAGCTTCTCCGCTTCGAGAGACCGCCGATGCAGGCAGATCCGTGCGTTACGGAACCATAAGGCCCACGTCAACTGGCACCGGTGCGTGGTGTCATGACTTCTACCGCCGTTGGCAAATTGTTGAGAATCAACTCGGCAAGTTGCTTAATCGTTGCCTCCCGGGGATAGCGGTGACGCCAAGCGATGCCAATGGTGCGTGTGGGCACAGGCGAGATGAAAGGACGAATTTGCACCAATCCGTGCGGGACCGATCCCACTCCCGGCAATGCCGCCAATGCAGGCAAGAGTGTGCAACCCACACCCGCTGCTACCATCTGGCGCAGCGTCTCGAGGCTGGTTGCCTTGAATTCGTCGCGCTCGGCCGATGTAGTGAAGCCGCAGATGGCGAGCGCCTGATCACGCATGCAATGCCCCTCCTCCAGCAACAGCACGCACTGGTTGGCGAGTTCCTTTTCGTTGATGTGCTTTTTTTGTCCCAGCGCATGACCCGTCGGCAGCGCAACCAGGAAGGGTTCGCGGAACAATGCCATGAATTCCAAACCTTCACCGTGAATGGGCAGGGCCAGCAACAACGCGTCCAATTCGCCGTGCCGTAGCCGCTCAAGCAGATTGGCGGTCAAATCTTCGCGCAGGAACAGATGCAGTTTCGGAAACTGCGTGCGTATCGTGGGTATGACGTAGGGCACCAGATAGGGTCCTAGTGTTGGAATTACGCCGAGACGCAACGGTCCATCCATCGGCTCGTGGTCCCGGCGCGCCAATTCCCTGATTTCGTCGACCACATCGAGCGCGGTCCTTGCGCGCTCGATGATCGCTGCGCCGATTGGGGTCGGCATCAGTCGATGCTTATTGCGCTCGAACAGAGACACCCCGAGGTAGTCCTCCAGCTTCTTTAGTTGCGTGCTTAGCGTCGATTGGCTGACATGACAGGCTTCCGCGGCACGAACGAAGTGCCCTTTGTCCGCGAGCGCAATCAGATAGCGCAGTTCCTGGAGCGTCATCGCCCTACTCCGTGTTTACGACCTGCTTCGCTGTTCGATTGCAGGCGTTTGTCCGCTGAAGTTAGATGCAATGACGCCGGCCCAGAGAAAAAATGGGCTATCGGACATTGACATTATCAATCGCGAATATCTACTAACGCAATGGTTGGTCATTATCGATAAGCAATATCTAGAGTTTGAATTTGTCGTCCGTTGGAAAGCCTGTTTCACTACCATCATAAAAGAGATCACTGTAGGTCGAGAGGCGCAATACGTCCGGTGGCCGCAGCGAGGGTGTGTAAGAACGGCCTCATGGGTGTGAATAAAAAGGAGTCTCTTCAATGTTGGCGGCAACAACCATGGTAAGACTGCTGCAAATCGTCCCGGTCGCTGTCGTCAGCATTCCTGTTCTTGCGTACGAAGTCGTAGCCGTCTCTGGCGGCGGGAAGATTGAGGGCAAGGTCGTTTTTCAAGGCAACGTTCCCACCAGGAAGATCATCCCCACGAAGGACAAGGAGGTCTGCGGCAATCCTCGGGACGAGCCTTTGATTTTCGTCGGGCCAGACAAAGGCGTCCAGGACGCCGTCGTCTATTTGAAGGAGGTCCCCAAAGGCAAGGCATGGGGAACGCCGGAAAAACCGCCGGAAATCGACAACGTAAAATGTAGGTTCGAGCCAGCCGTGCAAGTGATTCACGCCGGCGCGTTCGATGTCGTCAATACTGATCCGGTCTTGCACAACACCCATGGCTTCTATGGCAAACGCACTGCCTTCAATCTCGCCTTGCCCAATCAGGGGCAGCGTATCACGGTCCAATTGGACAGACCCGGCCTGGTCCGCGTCGAGTGTGACTCTCATGGTTGGATGCTAGCGTGGATCTACGTGGCAGACAGTCCGTATTACGCGCGAACCGCTAAGGACGGGAGCTTCAGCATCGCGGATATCCCACCGGGAAACTACACCCTGGTCGCAACTCAAGACTATACGGGGGACACCGAGATGCTAATCACAGTGAAGGCGAACGAAGTTGCGAAGCTTTCCGTCGAACTAAAGAAAAAATAGCAGCTAGTCTGCGGCGTCCCGGCCTACCACTAACGAACGAGGGAAATCCAAATGAATACACTAAGCCGTGAACTGGATAAGGAATTGCGTCGGCCCGGGGATCATCCCGACCGTTCGACCGTGCTGACGCGGCGTACCTTCCTGCACAAATCGTTGCTGTACGGCACGACGGGAGTGGCCGCTTACGGTCTCTTCCCGCTGCTAAACACTATCGACATGGCGTTTGCGCAAGGCGGCCCGAGTTTCAAATTCGCGTGGATTTCCGATACGCACCTTTATCCGAAGGACGTCAACAAACGCTTTGTCGAGAAGGCGGTGCGAGCGATTCAGGAAATCCAGGCAATGAATCCGCCCGCAGACTTCCTCATCTTCGGCGGCGATCTGGCGCAGTTGGGCGATCCGGTCGAGTTGCAGTTGGGTGCCGAGCTGCTGCAAGAGATCAAAATCAAGAAGGTCTTCATCCCGGGCGAGCACGACTGGTACCTCGATATGGGCGCCACCTGGAACAAGATGTTCGGCACGGCGCCCTGGTTTTTCGATCACAAGGGAGTCCGCTTCATCGGACTGGAAACCGTCAGCCGCGCCCCGGACTTCTGGACTTCACGCAAGATGAGCGCGAAGGAACGCATGGGCCATATGGCGACGCTGGACGGTACGCTCGGGGGCGCCTGGGCCGCGGTCGGCCCCGAGCAGCTCAAATGGCTCAACAGTACGCTGGCCAGTTGGGGCAAGGACAAGCCGGCAGTGATCTTCAGCCACAACCCGCTGTACGAGTACTTTCCGCCCTGGAACTTCTGGGTACGCGACTGGCGCGAAGTGCACGAGATCCTGAAGCCCTACAGCAATGTCACCAACATCCACGGACACACGCACCAGGTGCTGTACAACGAAATTGGCAAGCTACGCTCGATCGGCATGCTCGCGACCTCGTGGCCGTGGCCCTACGCGCCCGAGGGCGTGCCTATCCTCACCAAGCCCATGATTCGCGCGGATCCCGGTGAGCCCTTCGATGGTGTCGGCTGGTCCACCCACACGATGGCCGCCACGGGGCGCGTCGAAAATCAATACAAGATGTGGCGCAAGGAGGTTTTTGCCGACGCGGCAGTCGATTCCGGCACCGACGATAACCGAAACCAAGTGCTCAGTCCGCGGGTTGCCGATCGCATTTGAACCGTCGAGGAGGGATCAGCATGACGATCAAAAGACTGCGTTACCCGCTTCTGGCAGCGGGAGTCTCGGTACTCTTTTTTCTTACGACCGACACGGAACTGGCCTTCGCCCACAAGGAAAAACACACAGCGGAACAAATGCAAGCGTTCGACGAGGTCTTCATGACGCAAGTGAAGATTGGCGACGAGTTGTTTCATGGCGATGCCGCGACGCAGAAGCGGCTCAACGTTAACCTTTCCAAGACGGGCACGGCCTGCGCCATGTGCCACCCGTGGGCGTCGGACAACCACCCGTACGAGTTTCCGAAGTTCCAGGAGCAGATAAACGAGTTTGCGACGCTGCGCGACATGATCAACTGGTGCATCGAGAAACCCAACGAGGGCGAAAAGATCGATCCTAACGGGCCAGCCATGAAGGCGCTGGAAGTCTACATCTACTGGTCCAATCGAAATTCCAAACTGGATCCGGGAAGACACTAGTCGCACACACGCCACGTTGCGCTCGCAACGTGGCGTTTTCGCAGGGCAAACACGCGGCCGTTCGTCAAGCAAGGTCACCGGCACGCCGTTGACTTGTGCAGAGAACACCAATGCAGGCACAAGATGGCCGCAATAAACACGGGGGACTTACGTGGCCAGTACAACAACAGCCCAGGATGCATTTCCCGACCTCGATTCGCTGATCGACCGGGAACTCATACTCAAGTGGCTCTACTGGGGGTTGTTCTGGCTCATGTTCACGCCGAGCATCGGCGTGACTATGTCCAGCCTTTTCAATTATCCCGATCACCTGGGCACCTCACAGTATCTGACCCTTGGGCGGCTGCGCCCGATGCACGTGAACGGCGTTATCTTCGGCGCCTTCTCCACACTGTTCATCGGGCTGTGCTATTACCTGCTGCCGCGCCTCGCCGGGGTGCGCATCTGGAACGGCCGCTGGGGCCACTGGCTGGTATGGGCGTGGAACCTGGGGTTGGTCGCCGGAATGGCGTCGCTCTTCCTCGGCTACAACCAAGG
>JANMBN010000374.1:0-3557 GCA_031360485.1 Betaproteobacteria bacterium
CGACGCGACCGACTTCATCGCCGCCAACGTGATCCGCATCCCAAAGGCCTACCCCGCGTATTTCGGCAGCTATGCGGAATTCGGGTTGATCCGCAAACATACGGATGCGATCGAGAATCTCTTTCTCGTCGGCCGCAATGGCATGCATCGGTACAACAACCAGGATCACTCGATGCTCACCGCGAAGGCGGCCATCGACAACATCACGTCCGGCCGGGTGGACAAGAGCAACATCTGGGACATCAACCTGGATGACGAATACCATGAACAGAAGTGAGCGTGTCCCGCTTGGCCGGGGCGGTTTCCCGGCGGGGGCGCTGCGCGTATCCTCGCCTTCTCCGGCTGAATGCCCGATGAGACGCTCCGCGTGACGAGCTGATGGACCTCGACCGAAAAAGGGCACTGGACTACTGGGTCGGCCGTCCGCTCCTCGCGGGCCTGGACGTTGCGGCAAGATGCCTCGGCGCGGTCATGCACCGGGTGCACGCGACCGAGCCGGTCCACGACGCGCTGTTCGTCAAGTTCCAGGGAATCGGGTCTCTCCTGATCAGCAAGCCGGCCATCGCCGCCTTCCGCCGCGCGTACCCTGAGGCCCGCTGCATCTTCTGGGGAACGCCCGCGCTTGCGCTGCTCGCCGAGCAGATGCCCGAGTTCGACCTGGTCCTCGTGCTCGACGACAGGACGCCGCTCACCGCAGTGCGGTCTTGCGCCGGTGCGCTGGTGCGGCTCTGGCGCATGCGCATCGATTGGGCGTTCGACCTGGAGGTCTACTCCCGCCTCTCCTCGGTGCTGGTGACGCTGACGTGCGCGCGCAACCGGGTCGGCTTCGCGCTCGAGCAGCTTCGCGCCCGCCGCGCGCACACGCACCTGATCTACTTCAATCGGTACGGCTACATCGGGGAGGCGTACACGCGCATGATCGGGCAGATGCTGCCCCCGGGCCGCGAGATCGACGCCTGCGACTACGGGAACATGCGCTTCGCCCTTTCTCCGCTGCCGTCGATCCCGATGCCGTATTTCGTTTTCAACGTGCATGCGGGCGAGTTGGCCCTCGAACGGCGCTGGCCGCTCGAATCGTTCCGCGTGCTGATCGATGCACTCCTCGAGCGCCGGCCCGACGCGACGGCGGTCCTGATCGGGCACGGAGAATCGGAGGTGCGCTACGCTTCGGGACTCGGCCGCACCGACCGCGTGCTCGACTGTTGCGGCAAACTCTCCCTCGACGAGACCATCCGGGCGCTGGCAAACGCCGAGCTTCTCGTGACGAACGACTCCGGACCACTGCACCTCGCGCTCGCGACACGCACCCCGATCGTGGGGCTCTTCGGACCCACCCGCGGCGCGACCTACCTGCCGCCGGATCGCGAGCGCGCGGTGGCCGTGCAGGAGCCGATCTACTGCTCCCCCTGCGTGCATCACTGGGAGCCACCGCCGTGCGGCGGCGACAATCAGTGCATGAAGCGCCTTCGCCCGGCCACGGTCATCGCAGCATGCGAGGCCGTCCTCGGCTTGCCCCCGCGCGAGACATCCGGCGAGGCTGCGCCGCCCGCGAGCAACTATTACGCCGGCCTCGTGTATACGCGCGCTGCAGAAAATCGGCCCGACCGCGCGTGAATTTCGTCGTCGGGTCCCGTCGCGCGGGCCCGGCCGGCGCCTCGAGTCCCGGAATCGGCGCACTGACGAAACCCTTCCCCCGGCCCTGCCCATTTGGCACGCGGCGGCAGGCGCCGTGGCCCGATGTCGCGCATCGACTTAACGCGGAACGCCAGGAAGCTCCTTTCTCAGATCGGACAGCAGCGATTCCGCAACAAGCTTGTAGCCGGCTTCGGAATAGTGACCCCCGTTTGCAACGAACACCGGCACATTCTGCTGTTTCAGCGCAACCTTCAATTTGTCCGTCAGGTCGACAAAGGGAACGTCGGCGCGCGCGGCGAACTCCTGAAAGCGTCTCGCGGCGTCGGTTCGCCGGTCGCTTGCCAAGTCGGTCCTGGCCGGAAGGTACACAACAGCAAATCGCTGCTTCCTTTCCCGGGACAATGCGTTCAAGTCGTCAAGAATGCGCTCGGCCACGGGAAACGGATCGTAGTCCTGGAAAAGCATCTCGCGGAGCGATCGAAGAACCTGTACGAGTGCCGTCCTGTTCGGAAACTCCTCGAGCCACCCCGTTCTTGCGGACACGCCCCAGGTTGGCACGGGGACGTTGGCCACCGAGAGGGTGTTGCCGCTGAGCAGCAATCTCGGTTTCGGGTTTTGCGTCAGGAAGGCGCTCAGCTTCATGCGGCGAACGTCGTCCTCGATAAAAGCCAAGACAAGCAGGTCCGCCGCATACCGGGCCTGCTCGCGCTCGTACAACAAATACATCTGATCGATACCGTAGCCGGCGACACCCATGTTCACGGTCTCGATGGACGAGGCGAGCGATTCCAGCTGGGCGACGAACGTACCCCCATCGCCGACATCCACTCCATACGTGAACGAATCCCCCAGGAAGATTATGCGGTAGCGCCCCGCGGGAACCGCGGCCGTGTACTCCCTGGTCGCGCGAAGTCCCGACAAATTGTGCGTCGCGTGCTTGTCCGTGCCGTATCGGTCCAACGCGCGCCGGTTCTTCATGTTGACCCAGCCGAGCTCGGCGTCGTACTCGTGCAGCAGCTCCGCCTCGTTCAATCGAGGGCCGTACGCCACGCGCAAGGCGACCTGGGCACCCGTCTCCGCGAGCAGAAGCCACAAGAGCACGATGATCGATGCGTAGAGCAGCTTTCGGCGCGGGCTCGGCCGAGGTTTATCGGCCGGCTCGCGCGTGTTCCTGGGTCGAAGGTCGGCGGCGTTCATCTGACCTCCTTCGGCCGTGGATCGTCGGCTGCGGCGGACCCGCTCGGAGAGCCCGTCGACCCTCTCCACACGCTGATTTCGCCGCCCCCGATGGTGGCCGGAAAGGTTCGCTCGCGCCGGTAGTGATCGGTGATGTGCCGCTCCAGCGCCGGGTACATCATGTGGAGCGCCCGGGGCAGCGTCGTCATCAGCCAGATGGTCTTGCCGGGATGGCTCCTTTCAATGTCCTGCAAGGCTTCCTGCGAGCGGACTGCCCAGTACGTTTCATTTTCGCGCAATCCCAGGCCCGGGCCGTAGAAGCGGACTCCCCACTCGGCGAGAAAGATGGCGACCAACGGATCGTCGGTCTTTTTCTGCGCAAGTACCCAATCGAGGCTTTCCCGGTTGGGCTGCTTGGGGACGCGGTAATAGGCCGGCAACGAAGCCAGTGACAGGAGGAACACCACTCCCAGAAGCGCAATCGGAGTCAACGCAACCAGCGAACCCCAGCGCTTGCCGATCAACCGACCTCGCGTTCCCGCGATTTGCCACAAACCCGTCACGGCCGCGACGGTGAAGATGCACGCCAGGGGAAGTCCCCATAGAAACGATCGGGGCAGGACGATCAGATTTAGGAGCAGCACGAAACTCGCCGTCGTGATCAACGGCAAGACAAGGGTCAGGCAATAAAGCGTATGCCGCCGGCAGAACGTCACGAAGCCCAGCCCCCCGACCGAAATGGCGGC
>JANMBN010000487.1:0-12340 GCA_031360485.1 Betaproteobacteria bacterium
TCCATCCCGCCGGAATGTCGGTCACGGTCGCGCCACCCGCAGAGACGAACGCGCGGTACGCGGCAGCGGCGTCGTGCGGCAGCTTCGCCGGATTGCCGCGAAACACGACGACAACCTCGAAAAATGCCTCGCGCAAACGCCGCGCGACAACGAACGCGTCTCCCCCGTTGTTGCCGGGTCCGGCAAGCACGAGTACCGACCCGTTCCGTGCCCCGGCCATCGCTCGTGCGATGTCGGCAGCGGCAAGGCCCGCGCGTTCCATCAGCGGCAGTGCCTTCGCCGCAGCCTCGACGGCACGAAGATCGGCGCTGCGATAGATGGGCGCGAGCATGGGCGTGACAGCCATGGCGAATTATAGGCTGCGCCCTCGCGCCCTCGCAGCCGCCAGCCTGTCGAATGGACAAGCGCGCGCGCCGGCCACTACACTACGCGGCCATGCTTGCCGAAGCACCCCCGCCGGTGCCCAAGATGTCCAGAAGGGCGAGATCACCGTGGATTCGACACATCCGCACGCTGTTGTTGGCGGTTGGCGTCGGGGCATTCGCGGCGTCTGCCGCGGGCGCGCCCGATATCCGGATGTCGACGACGACCAGCACCGAGGCGTCTGGGCTGCTGACGTTCCTGCTGCCGCCGTTCGCGGCGAAATGCGCGTGCAAGGTCCGCGTTATCGCGGTCGGCACCGGCAAGGCGCTCGAGCTCGGCAAGAATGGCGACGTCGACGTCGTCCTTGTCCACGCACGCCCGGCCGAGGACAAGTTCATCGCGGAGGGGTACGGCGTCAGCCGGCGGGACGTGATGTACAACGACTTCATCATCGTCGGGCCCGACGCCGATCCGGCGGGGGTCAAGGGCGCCAAGGACGTGCTCGAAGCAATGAAGAAATTGCGCGCGTCCGGCGCGCCGTTCATCTCGCGCGGCGACAATTCGGGCACCGACCAGATGGAGAAGAGCTACTGGAACGCACTGGGAGTGACGCCGCGCGGGCCATGGTACGTGTCCGCGGGACTGGGCATGGGCGAGGTGCTGACCATGGCGGCGGAAAAGCGCGCGTACACGCTGACGGACCGTGCCACCTACGGCGCGTACCAATCGCGAATCGGACTTGCGATTCTCGTCGAGGGCGACCCGCGGATGTTCAATCCTTACGGAATCATCGCCGTCAACCCGCAGCGCCACCCCGGGGCGAATTTCCAGGGCGCGATCGACCTGATCAACTGGATCACCTCACCCGAGGGACAGCGCCGGATCTCCGAATACCGGGTCAACGGCGAGCAGTTGTTCTTCCCCGCGGCTAACTAGATCCCGTTTGCGCTTGCCGGCGTTGCGGGGACGGGCCCTCCCGGCGCATGGGGTCGGCACACGGAAAGCGCGGCGATGATCCGCGTATAATCCGGCTTTGCGTCCCCTGCGCCGGACATGCCGCACCTTCTCACGCTTCGCGGGCGTCATGCGCTGTCGCCGTTCCGCATCGCCAAGCTGACAGCCGCGCTCGCGGCTACCCGTCCGGATCACGCTGTCGCCGGCGTTTCGACCATCTACTGGCATTTCGTCGAGGTGGAACCCCACCTCACTCCCGGCGAGCACGCAACCCTGGAACGCCTGCTCGCCTACGGCCCGCACGACCGAGTCGAAGCCGACCGGGGCGCGCTCTTCGTCGTTGTCCCGCGCCCGGGAACGCTTTCTCCGTGGTCATCGAAGGCAACCGACATCGCCAGGAATTGCGGCCTGTCGGCGGTCAGCCGCATCGAGCGCGGCGTGGCGTTTCGCGTGGCGTCGGCCACGGGCGCGCCACTGGCCGTTACGGACCGGGACGCACTTCTTCCGCTGCTGCACGACCGGATGACCGAGGCCGTGCTGCCGAGCCTCGAGGACGCGCGCGTGCTGTTCGCGCATTTTCCACCACGACCGCTGGCGGAGATCCCGCTCGTCGCGCAAGGACGAGTCGCGATCGAGCGCGCGAACACGGCGCTCGGGCTGGCGCTGGCGCCTGACGAGATCGATTATCTCGACGCCAGTTTCCGCCGATTGGGACGCAATCCGACCGATGTCGAGCTGACGATGTTTGCGCAGGCGAACTCCGAGCACTGCCGGCACAAGATCTTCAACGCCGACTGGGTCGTCGATGGCGAGCCACAGGCGAAGAGCCTTTTCGCGATGATTCGCCATACGCATGCGACAAGCCCGCGCGGCACGGTGATTGCCTACGCCGACAACGCCGCGGTGATCGAGGGCGCGACCGTGCGCCGCTTCTACCCGCGGGGCGACGGACGCTACTCGGCGCACACCGAAGTGACGCACACGCTGATGAAGGTGGAGACGCACAATCATCCGACCGCCATCGCACCGTTTCCGGGTGCCGCGACAGGATCCGGCGGCGAGATCCGCGACGAGGGCGCGACGGGCGCCGGCGCGAAGCCGAAGGCGGGCCTCACCGGGTTCACGGTCTCGCATCTGCGGCTGCCGGCGCTCCCGCAGCCATGGGAGGCGTCCGGCGGAAAGCCTGACCGGATCGCCTCCGCGCTCGATATCATGCTCGAAGGACCGATAGGGGGCGCGTCGTTCAACAACGAATTCGGGCGTCCCAATCTGCTCGGCTACTTCCGCACCTTCGAGCAGGAAGTCGCCGGCGAAGTCCGCGGCTACCACAAGCCGATCATGATCGCCGGCGGCGTGGGCAACATACGCGCCGATCACACCGCGAAGCGCGCGATACACGCCGATGCGCTGCTGATACATCTTGGCGGGCCGGGGATGCTGATCGGATTGGGCGGCGGCGCAGCGTCGTCGATGGCGACCGGCGCGAACACGGCGGACCTCGATTTCGGCTCGGTGCAGCGCGGGAATGCCGAAATCCAGCGCCGCGCGCAGGAGGTCATCGACCGCTGCTGGCAACTCGGCGCCGACAATCCGATCCTGTCGATCCACGACGTCGGCGCGGGCGGACTGTCCAACGCGTTTCCCGAGCTCGTCCA
Organism: Betaproteobacteria bacterium; assembly: GCA_031360485.1. GTDB lineage: Bacteria > Pseudomonadota > Gammaproteobacteria > Burkholderiales > Casimicrobiaceae > CAIWHR01. Next base: position 2,973 of record JANMBN010000487.1, read on the forward strand.
CGGCGGCGGCGCCGGTGCGGCCTTCGATCTGCGCCGGCTGCCATCCGAGGAGCCGGGGATGACGCCGCGCGAGATCTGGTGCAACGAGGCGCAGGAGCGCTACGTGCTCGCGATCGCGCCAGCGAACCTCGATGTGCTGCGCGCGATCTGCGAACGCGAGCGCTGCCCGTTTGCCGTTGTCGGGACGGCGACGGCTCACGAACGGCTCGTCGTCGCCGATCCGCACTTCGGCAACACGCCGGTGGATATGGATCTCGACGTCCTTTTCGGCAAGCCGCCGAAGATGACGCGTGATGTGAGGCACGCGAAGCGGATGCTGCCGGCTCTCGATCTTGCCGGGGTCACGGTTCGGGACGCCGCGTACCGCGTGCTCCAGCTGCCGGCCGTCGCGGACAAGACGTTTCTCGTGACGATCGGCGATCGCACCGTCGGCGGCCTCTGCGCGCGCGATCCGATGGTCGGTCCGTGGCAGGTTCCGGTTGCCGACGTCGCGGTGACGCTGATGGACTTCGACGGGTACGCGGGCGAAGCGATGGCGCTCGGCGAGCGCACACCGCTTGCACTGATCGACGCGCCCGCATCGGGCCGGATCGCGGTGGCCGAGGCCATCACCAACATCGCGGCGGCGGGCATTGCGCGGCTTTCCGACATCAAGCTCTCCGCGAACTGGATGGCGCCCGCCGGGCATCCCGGCGAGGACGCGGCGCTCTACGATACGGTGCGTGCGGTCGCGATGGAACTGTGTCCGGCGCTCGGGATCAGCATCCCCGTGGGCAAGGACTCGATGTCGATGCGCACGACGTGGCGCGACGAGGGCGTGGACAAGTCCGTCACGGCGCCGCTGTCGCTGATCGTGACGGCCTTCGCGCCGGTGCCGGACGCGCGGCGCGTGTTGACGCCGCTGCTGCGGCGGGATCGGGGCGAAACGGCATTGCTGTGGATCGATCTCGGCGCGGGGAAGTGCAGGCTCGGCGGCTCGGCGCTGGCGCAGGTGTACGGCCAGCTCGGGGACGTTGCACCGGACCTCGACGACCCGTCGCGATTGGCTGCATTCTTTGCAACGATCCAGGCGCTCGCTGCGGAAGAAAGGCTGCTCGCGTACCACGACATCGCCGACGGTGGATTGTTCGCCACGCTGTGCGAGATGGCGTTCGCCTCGCGCTGCGGGCTCGACATCGTGCTCGATACCGCCCGCGGCGATCCGTTGTCGGTGTTGTTCGCCGAGGAACCCGGCGCCGTCGTCGAGGTGCGGGCCGAGGAACGCGACTCGGTCCTCGCGCGATTCGTTGCCGCCGGCCTCGTCGGCCACGCGATCGGCGCGCCGGCGCGCGGCAGTCGGTTGAGAATCAGCGCCAACGGCTCGAAGCTCCTCGACGAATCGCGCACCGACCTCCACCGGACGTGGTCGGCGACGACGCGCGAAATGCAGCGGCTGCGCGACAATCCGGAAGTCGTCGACGAGGAGCACGCCCGCATTCTCGATGTCGGCGACGCCGGTCTTTCGCCATCGCTCACTTTCGATCCGGCGGAGGACATCGCGGCGCCGTTCATCGCGACGGGTGCCCGCCCGGCGATCGCGATCCTGCGGGAGCAGGGCGTCAACGGGCAGGTCGAGATGGCTGCGGCGTTCGATCGCGCGGGCTTCGCCGCGATCGATGTCCACATGACCGACGTCCTCGCCGGCCGCCGGTCACTCGCCGAATTTCGCGGGTTCGTCGCCTGCGGCGGCTTCTCGTATGGCGACGTGCTGGGCGCAGGCGAAGGATGGGCCAAGTCGATCTTGTTCAACGCGCGGGCACGCGACGACTTCGCGGCGTTCTTCGCGCGCCGCGATACGTTCGCGCTCGGCGTGTGCAACGGCTGCCAGATGATGAGCAACCTTTCCGAACTCATTCCGGAGACCGCGCATTGGCCGCACTTTATCCGCAACAAGTCGGAACAGTTCGAGGCGCGATTCGCGCTGCTCGAGGTGCAGCGCTCGCCCTCGCTGTTTTTCCGCGGAATGGAAGGGAGCCGAATCCCGGTGGCCACCGCGCACGGCGAGGGCTATGCCGAGTTTCGCGACGCGGCCCACCTCGCGGCCGCGCAGCCGCTCGTGGCGTTGTGCTTCGCGGACAACGGAGGGCGCCCGACCGAGGCCTATCCGTCCAACGTGAACGGTTCGCCGCAAGGCATCACCGGGCTCACGACGGTCGGGGGCCGTTTCACGATCCTGATGCCGCACCCGGAACGCGTATTCCGCACCGTGCAGATGTCGTGGCATCCGGACGGATGGGGCGAGGATTCGCCGTGGATGCGGATGTTCCGCAACGCACGGGCATGGCTGCGGTGAGCGCCGTGTCGGTTAAGCCAAACACGAGCAGGATAACGCGATGAACCTGACCGTCTATTCGATCAACGGCTTGACGCCGATCGTCGATCCAACTGCCTATGTGCACCCGACCGCGGTACTGATTGGCGACGTGATTGTCGGTCCCGGGTGTTACGTCGGGCCCACCGCCTGCCTGCGCGGCGATTTCGGGCGGATCGAGATTCGCGCCGGCGCGAACGTGCAGGACAACTGCATCATGCACGCGTACCCGGGCACCGACGCGATTGTCGAAGAGGAAGGGCACATCGGCCACGGCGCGATCCTCCATGGCTGCATCGTCAAGCGCAACGCGCTCGTCGGGATGAACGCCGTCGTCAACGACCATGCGGTGATCGGCGAGTCGGCAATCGTCGCCGCGATGGCGTTTGTCAGAGCCGAGATGGTTGTCGCGCCGCGCACGCTGGTCGCCGGCATTCCGGCGCGCGTGGTGCGTCTTCTCACCGACGAGGAGCTCGCCTGGAAGATCGAAGGCACGGCGAGTTACCTCGAACTCACTCGCCGCAGCCTTGCCACGATGCGTGCGACGAACCCTCTTGCCGCGCTCGAGCCCGATCGAAAGCGCATCGAGCTGCCGGAACTGTTGCCGCTCTCCCGTCGCAAGGCCAGGCCCATCCAAAAGTAGGGTCAGAGACGACTTTTCGACGCAGGTGAAACCGCTGGACCTGACTTCTGTAAAAGTCGTCTCTGACCCTACTTTTTCACTGACCCTACTTTTTCAAAATCCCGCGGCTTGCCCGTCGCGGCGAGGGTCGGAGCCCGCCGCGTAGCCGCCCTCGGTGCGGGCGATGACCTGCCCGGCGCCGAAGTCCATGTACGAGTCCGCGACGGCCTTGATCTCGTGTCCCAGCGCCGTGAGGCCGGCGCGCAGTTCGGGCGAGGCCGCGGCTTCGAGATCGACGGAGATCCCGCCGTTCAGCTTCCACCGCGGCGCATCGAGCACCGCCTGCGGATTCATTCCATGCGTCAGGAGCCGCACCATGATCTGAACGTGCCCCGGCGGCTGGATCGGGCCGCCCATCACGCCGAACGCCGCGAGCGGCGCGCCGTTCCGCGTGAGAAAACCCGGGATGATCGTGTGGAACGGCCGCTTGCCCCCGCCGATCTCGTTCGGGTGACCGGGGTCGAGCGAAAACCCGGCACCGCGGTTCTGCAGGCTGATGCCGGTGCCCGGGACGACGACCCCCGAACCGAAGCCCATGTAGTTCGACTGGATCAACGACACCAGCATTCCCCGCTCGTCCGCGGCACAGAGGTAGACGGTGCCGCCGCGAGGCGGGTCGCCTGGGCCGAAATCCTGCGCGCGACGCGGATCGATGAGACGCGCACGCGATGCGAGATATTCGGGGTCAAGCAATGCCGACGGCGGCAACGCCATGGTCCGCGGGTCGCTCACGTAGCGATGCGCATCCGCGAATGCGAGCTTCATCGCCTCGATCTGCAGGTGCTGGCTGGCGACCGAGTCCGGCGGCAGCGATGTCAGGTCGAACGCGCGCAGGATGCCTAACGCCATCAACGCGGCGATTCCCTGGCCGTTCGGCGGAATCTCGTGCACCGTGGCACCGCCGTGCTCGAGGCCGAGCGGGGTCACCCAGTCCGGCGCGTGATCGGCGAAGTCCGCGAGCGTGTGCAGCGCGCCATTGGCGCGGGCGTGCGCGACCATCGCCGCCGCGAGTTCGCCGCGGTAGAACGCGTCGCCGCGCGTCGCGGCGATGCGCTCGAGCGTTCGCGCCATCGCCGGACAAGCGAAAGTCTCGCCGGCGAGCGGCGCACGTCCGCGCGGCAGGAAGTGTTCGGCGAAGCCGAGGTCATGGGGCAGCACGGTCGCCGCGAGCGCCCATTTCTCGGCGACGATCGGGGAAACCGGATAGCCATCGCGCGCATAGCGGATCGCCGGTGCGAAGAGATCGGCGAAGGGCAGGGCCCCGAACCGCTGCGACAACGCGACCCACGCCGAGACGGCGCCGGGTATGGTCACCGGCTCCCAGCCGCGCTCGGGCATCTTCGTACCGCCGGCGTAGCGTGCCGGTGTTACGGCGGCGGGCGCGCGTCCCGATGCATTGAGGCCGATGAGTTCATGACCATCCCAGAGGATCGCGAACAGGTCGCTGCCGATGCCGTTGCTGCAGGGTTCGACGACCGTCAGCGCGATCGCGGTGGCAAGCGCCGCATCGACGGCGTTGCCGCCCCGCTGGAGCATCGCGATGCCGGCCTGCGCGGCGAGCGGCTGCGACGTGGCGACGATGTTGCGCGCCAGAATCGGCTGGCGGCGCGACGGGTACGGGAGATGCCAATCGAAGTCGACCGTCGGACCGCTGCGGTTCGGTCCCTGCCCGTCGTTCATGTCTCTTCCACGAAGACGTCGGCGCGCTTGCGGCGGATGTTCGGCGCGATGATGATGAGCAGCAGCCCTGCGGCGAGCGCCAGCATCACGAGCGAGATCGGCCGCGTGACGAACACCGTCGGGTCGCCTCGGGACAACAGCATCGCGCGGCGCAGGTTTTCCTCCATCAGCGGGCCGAGCACGAAACCCAGGATCAGCGGCGCCGGCTCGCATTCGAGCTTGGAGAAAATGTAGCCGAGCAGACCGAAAACCGCAGTGACGTAGATGTCGAACGTGCTGTTCGACAGGCTGTACACGCCGATGCAGCAGAAGAGCAGGATCGCCGGATAGAGCATCCGGTAAGGCACGGTCAGCAGCTTGATCCACATGCCGATCAGCGGCAGGTTCAGCACGACCAGCATCAGATTGCCGACCCACATGCTCGCGATCAGCCCCCAGAAGAGCGCGGGATTGGACGTCATCACCTGCGGTCCCGGCTGGATGTTGTGGATGGTCATCGCGCCGACCATCAGCGCCATCACCGCATTGGGCGGGATGCCCAGCGTGAGCAGCGGGATGAACGACGTCTGCGCCGCGGCATTGTTCGCGGACTCCGGACCGGCTACGCCCTCGACCGCGCCCTTGCCGAACTCCTCGGGGTGTTTGGAAACCTTTTTTTCGAGCCCGTAGGCGGCGAACGATGCGAGCAGTGCACCACCCCCAGGCAGGACTCCGAGCAAGGACCCGATCGTCGTCCCGCGCAGCACGGCGGGAATCGAGCGACGGATTTCCTCGCGATTGGGCATCAGCGACTTGAGCTTCTGCGTCAGCAGCTCGCGGTCAGTCTTGTGCTCGAGATTGACGAGGATCTCGGCGAAACCGAACAGGCCCATCGCGACGACGGCCGTGCCGATCCCGTCGGTCAGCTCCGGGATGCCGAACGAGAAGCGCGCGAGGCCCGAATTCACGTCGGTGCCGACGATGCCGAGCAGCAGCCCCAGCACGATCATCGCGATCGCCTTGACGAGTGAACCGTGCGCCAGCACGACGGCGCCGATGAGGCCCAGGATCATCAGCGAGAAATACTCGGCCGGGCCGAACTTGAGCGCAAGCTCGGTCATCGGCAGCGCGAACGAGGCAAGCAGCAGCGTGCCGACGCAGCCGGCGAAGAACGACCCGAGCGCCGCGATCGCGAGCGCTGCGCCGGCGCGACCCCTGCGTGCCATCTGGTAGCCGTCGATGCAGGTGACCGCGGAGGACGCCTCGCCCGGCAGGTTGACGAGGATCGCGGTGGTCGAGCCTCCGTACTGCGCGCCGTAGTAGATGCCGGCAAGCATGATCAGCGCGGAAACCGGCTGCAGCGCGTAGGTGATCGGCAGCAGCATCGCGATCGTCGCGACCGGGCCGATGCCCGGCAGCACGCCGATCAGCGTTCCGAGCAGCGATCCGATCAGCGCGTAGAGAAGGTTGATCGGGGTCAGCGCGACGCCGAAGCCGGTCATCAGATTGGCGACAAGATCCATTACCGGGCACCCGTCAGCAACGGAGGCCAGACCGAGAACTGCAAACCGAGGCCCCAGATGAATACGAGCACCGCGCCGAGCGAGAGGACGATCCCGCTGATCAATGCTTCCTTCCAGCGGAATTCACTGCTTCCTGCGCTCGAGACGACGATCAGCATCACGCCGGCGAGGATGAGGCCGATGTGCGGGCTCAACAAGCCGAAGAGCACCACGCTGCCGAGGACAATCGCCATCGGCTTCAGCGAGCCGAACTCGATCCGGTTTCCCTTGAGCTTCAGGCTGCGAAGGGCGACGGCGGCACCGATCAAGACCAGGAGGATGCCGAGGATCCGCGGAAAGTACCCCGGACCCATGCGCGCGGCCGTGCCGAGCGCGTAGCCGCTGCCGATCGCGAGGGCGGCGGCGCCGAACGCGATGAACATCAGCCCGGCAAAGAAATCCTTGGGATGACGGATGATCCCCATGCGCTCCTCCTTGCGATTTGCATCCGGCTCGAGTCCGCTGCGAAATGTTTTAGGGCGCGGCCGGTGTCGCGCCCCCGTCTCGTGATGCCGCCGCATAAGGATAGCATCGATGAGCGCCCCGGCGCGGGGTGGCCGTCACCCCGAAGGCGCGGCGAAAATGCAAAGGGCAGGCTCGAAAGCCCGCCCTTGCCAGGAGAAACCCGCTGGACCGCTGCCGGCGCGGTTCCGAATGCGCTTACAGCCCGTTCTTCGCGCGGAGTTCCTTGAAGTAACCGTCGAGAACCTGGCTTTGCAGCCGCTGCTGGAGCTGAGGCTTGACCTCGTCGAAGCTCGGAATCTTCGCGTCGCGAATATCGTCGACTTCGATCACATGCCAGCCGAATTGCGTCTGCACGGGCTGCGCCGTGAACTTGCCCTTCGGCAGCTTGACCATCGCGTCCGAGAACGCCTTGACGAAATTGCCCGGGGCGTTCCAGTCGAGGTCGCCGCCATTGGCTTTCGAGCCGGGATCCTTCGAGCGCTCCGCGAGCTTCTCGAACTTGCCGCCCTTCTGCAGCTCGACGATGACGTCCTTTGCCTCGTCTTCCTTCTCGACCAGGATGTGCCGGACCTTGTACTCCTTGTCGCCCATCTGGGACTTGATCGTCTCGTACTCCTTGCGCAGCGTGGCTTCCGGGATCGGGTTCGCCTTCACCCATTCGCCGACGTAGGCGCGAACGAGGATGGTCTGCGCGGTCAGGTCCATCTGGTTCTTGACGTCCGAATTCTTGTCGAGCCCCTTCTTCTTCGCCTCGCGAACGAGCAGCTCGCGGGTGTTGAGCTCTTCGCGAACGGCATTGCGCATCTCCGGTGTGTCGGGCTGCCCCTGCGCCATGCGTTCCTTCAACAGGAAGTCGAAATACACCTTGGGATAGAGTTCCTTGCTGGAGGTCGAGGCGCCGGCCTGGCCCTTGGCGGGCGCGGCCTTGTCCTGCGCAAGCGCCGGAACGGTCGCAAATGCGACGAGCGCCGCAAGTGCGACGATTTTGAGTGAGGCACGGTTCATCGGTAGTTGTCCTTTACGGTTGGGAAGGGAATTCTTCGGGCGTCAGCGCCTTGATGGAGAGCGCGTGGACCGGGTGGGGCAAGAGATCGGCGACTTCGCGCAGAACCCGTTGGTGGCGCTGCAGGCGCGGAAGGCCGGTAAAGACCTCTGACACGATCAGCAGCGAAAAGTGCCCTCCGCCGTCGGCGGCGCCGGCATGGCCGACGTGCGCGGCGCTGTCGTCGCGAATCTCCAGGATCGCCGGCAGGAGCGGGGCAAGGCGAGCGCGCAGCGTTGCGGCGACGTCGGAGGCGCTCAAGCGGTCTCCTCGGGCATGTGGCGGGACAGCCAAAGCCCTTGCACGACCGCGAACAGCAGGAAAAGGCCGATCCCGCCCCAGACCTTGTACAGGACCCAGGTCTGTTCGGAATAGTGGAAGGCCACATACCAGTTCGCCACGCCCATGAACGCGAAGAACGCGACCCACGCCCATGTGAGGCGCGTCCAGACGGGAGCGGGCAGGACCACGCCCTTCATGACGTGCGCGAGCAGGTCACGGCCGAATGCGACCTTGCCCACGGCGAGAATCGCGCCGAAAAGCCCGTAGAGCACCGTGGGTTTCCACATGATGAAGGTCTTGTCCTGGAGCAGCAGCGTCGCACCGCCAAAGCCGACGATGATCACCAGCGACAGCCAGTGGGTAACCCCGGCGCGCCCGTGCTTCCAGTGGATCCAGGCGATCTGGGCGATCGACGCGACGATCGCTACGGCGGTGGCGACGTAGATCCCCTGCCACAGATAGGCAGCGAAAAACAGGAGCAGCGGGAAGAAATCGACAAGAAGTTGCATAACCGACCATTATACCTTGCGTGCCGAGCGCCCGGGAAGCGGCGGCGGCGTTCGCGATGGATTCCGCCGGCCGTGGCGGCAAAGCGGGGAGGAGCGGCGGCAGGCCCTGGCCGTTCCTCACCGTACCCGCGGCGCGACGAGCCGCCGCAGGCGCGGCCAGTCGAACTCAGGTCCCGGGTCGGTCTTTCGCGACGGCGAAACGTCGCTGTGCCCGGCGACGTCGGTGATCGGATAGGCGCGGCGAAGCGCCCTGACCAGCCGCGCCAGCCGCGTGTACTGGGCCGCCGTGTACGGAACGTCGTCCGTACCCTCGAGTTCGATGCCGACGGAAAAATCGTTGCAGCCCTCGCGGCCATGCCACGACGATGCGCCCGCGTGCCACGCGCGGTCGTTGCAGCCGACGAACTGCACCAGTTCGCCGTCGCGCCGGATCAGGAAATGGGCGGACACCTTGATGTCCGCAATCGATGCGTAATAAGGATGGGCTTGCGGATCGAGCCGGTTGGCGAAAAGCTGCGCGATCGCCTCGCCGCCGAACTCTCCGGGAGGCAGCGAGATGCCATGCACGACGATCAGCGAGACGGCGGTCCCGGGCGGGCGCGAATCACGGTTCGGCGAGCGCACCTGACGTGCGAGGTTCGCGTAACCTCGCTCGTCGATGGCGAGACGCTTGGAGACGGCAGGCAATCTTCGCTGCCGTTTCTACTTTATCCCCAACCGCTCCATGCGATATCGCATGGGGGAATTCATGTATAGCTTTCAGATAGTTGCAAGCGCATCGTGCCACCTTCGTGCCAATGAGTTAGCGTAACCGACC
>JANMBN010000499.1:0-3696 GCA_031360485.1 Betaproteobacteria bacterium
GTCGTTCTCGGGGCCCGCGGCTGGAAGGTGGCCACCGCGGAGTCGTGCACCGGCGGCCTGATTGCCGGCGTGATCACCGACGTTGGAGGGAGTTCCGGCTGGTTCGACCGCGGGTTCGTCACGTATTCGGACGAGTCCAAGGTCGAGATGCTCGGCGTCCGGAGGGAGACGCTCGCCGCGCACGGTGCCGTCAGCGAGGAGACCGCGCGCGCCATGGCCGCTGGCGCACTGGCGAGGAGCTCGGCCGATCTGGTGGTCGCGGTTACCGGCGTCGCGGGACCCTCGGGCGGGACTCCGGACAAGCCGGTGGGATTGGTCTGCTTCGGCTGGGCGATGAGGAATGCGGCCGTAGAGACCGCAACCCGGCGCTTTACGGGCGACCGGGCGGCGATCCGGGACGCGACGGTTGTCGCCGCGCTCGTCGGATTGCTCGAACGCTTGCGGGCGAGCTGAGGGTTCGGCCAGTCGAACTAGGCCTTCCGGGGGCTAGCATCGAACGATCGTTCTATGCCATAATCGGCGCCAATGACGGGTTCGGGCGCCTGGTCCATGGCGGCGAAACCCCGATGTACGTGCGAAACCCCTACCTCAGGAATCCCGATGGAAGACAACAAGAGCAAGGCGCTGGCGGCGGCGCTGGTGCAGATCGAAAAGCAGTTCGGCAAGGGCTCGATCATGAAGATGGGCGAGTCGCAGGTTCAGAACGACCTGCAGGTCGTGTCGACCGGCTCGCTCGGGCTCGACATCGCGCTCGGCGTCGGCGGTCTGCCGCGCGGCCGCGTCGTCGAAATCTACGGCCCGGAGTCGTCGGGCAAGACGACGCTGTCGCTGCAGGTCGTGGCCCAGGTGCAAAAGGCCGGCGGGACCGCGGCGTACATCGACGCCGAGAACGCGCTCGATCCCGTTTACGCCGGCAAGCTCGGGGTGAACGTCGGCGAGTTGCTGATCTCGCAGCCGGACACGGGCGAGCAGGGCCTCGAAATCGCCGACATGCTGGTGCGCTCGGGGGGCGTCGACGTGATCGTCATCGATTCGGTCGCGGCGCTCGTGCCGAAGGCCGAGATCGAAGGGGAGATGGGCGACCAGCTGCCGGGCCTGCAGGCCCGCCTGATGAGCCAGGCGCTGCGCAAGCTCACCTCCAACATCAAACGGGCCAATACGCTCGTCATCTTCATCAACCAGATCCGGATGAAGATCGGCGTGATGTTCGGCAACCCCGAAACGACGACGGGCGGCAACGCGCTCAAGTTCTATGCGTCGGTGCGCCTCGACATCCGCCGTATCGGCGCCATCAAGCGCGGTGACGAGGTCGTCGGCAACGAGACGCGCGTCAAGGTCGTCAAGAACAAGATCGCGCCGCCGTTCCGCGAAGCGCTGTTCGACATCCTGTACGGCGAGGGCATCTCGCGCCACGGCGAGATCATCGAGCTCGGCGTCGCGCACGATATCATCGAAAAATCCGGTGCGTGGTACGCGTACGGCGGCGAGAAGATCGGGCAGGGCAAGGACAACACGCGCGAGTTCCTGCGCGAGCACCCCGAGATGGCGGACGAGATCGAGGCGAAGATCCGCGCCGCGGTCGGCGTGCCCGTACCGGGCGCGCTGCGCGCACGCGGCGCGCCGCCGGCCGACGACGAATAGGCGCGCGTTGGCTTCGGGTTTCCGGTCGACGTCCCGCTGCGCGGCACCCCGCTGCCGCGGGTGATGCGCGGGTGACCTCTTGCCCGCGGATCGCCCCCCCAAGAGCCCGCGCACGCCAAGGCCGCTGAAGGCGCGGGCGGTCGCGCTGCTCGCGCGGCGAGAGTATTCGCGCGCCGATCTGCGCGACAAGCTCGCCGCCGGCGAACGGAACGCCGACGCGCTGGCCGAGATCGATGCGGTGCTGGACGAGCTCGCCGCGCTCGGCTACCTGTCCGACACGCGGTTCGCGAAGGCGCTCGTCCAGCAGAAGAGCGGCGGATACAGCAAGCGCGCGATCGGGGCGTCGCTCAAGGCAAGGGGCGTGAGCAGCGAGGCGGTCACCGATGCGTTGGCCGCAAGCGAAATCGACGATCAGGACGCGATGGTCGCGCTGTGGCGACGACGGTTCGGCGAGCCACCGGCCAACGACCGTGAAAAGGCGCGGCAGGTGCGTTTCCTGCAGAGCCGCGGCTTCTCGCTCGCCGCGATCTTCAAGCTCCTGCGCGACCCGCCCGGCGAGGACGTCGCCGGCCGTTAGACCGGACCGAGTCGCGCGTGCCTTGCGCCAGGCGATGCGCGACCGCGCGCAGCGGAGTTTGGCCGCGCTGCCCGAAGCCGCGTAAAATCGACCGCTTTGCCGATGCGCGCGCCGGACGCAAAGCCGCCGGCGCAACGAGACGGGACTCCCGACCGCCATGAAAGCCGCCGACATCCGCAGCCGGTTCCTCGCGTTTTTCGAAGAGCGCGGGCACACGATCGTGCCTTCGTCTTCGCTCGTCCCGGGCAACGATCCCACGCTCCTGTTCGTCAACTCCGGGATGGTCCAGTTCAAGGACGTGTTCCTCGGCGGCGACATGCGCGCCTATCGCCGCGCGACGACCGCGCAACGCTGCGTGCGCGCGGGCGGCAAGCACAACGACCTCGACAACGTCGGCTATACGGCGCGCCACCACACGTTCTTCGAGATGCTCGGCAACTTCAGCTTCGGCGACTATTTCAAGCGCGAAGCGATCCACTATTCGTGGGAGCTGCTGACCAAGGTGTACGGCCTCCCGCCCGAGAAGCTGTGGACGACCGTCTACATCGACGACGACGACGCCTACGACGTCTGGACGAAGGAGATCGGTGTGCCCGAAAGCCGCTGCATACGCATCGGCGACAACAAGGGCGCCAAGTATGCGAGCGACAATTTCTGGCAGATGGCCGACACGGGCCCATGCGGCCCATGCTCGGAGATCTTCTTCGATCACGGCCCCGAGGTGTGGGGCGGCCCGCCCGGGTCGCCGGAAGCGGAAGGCGACCGTTACATCGAGATCTGGAATCTCGTCTTCATGCAGTTCAACCGCGACGACCGCGGCACGATGCACCCGCTGCCCAAGCCGTCGGTGGACACGGGGATGGGCCTCGAGCGGCTCGCCGCCGTGTTGCAGCACGTCCACTCGAACTACGAAATCGATCTGTTCCAGGACCTGATCCGCGGCGCGGTGCGCGAGACCGGCGCGAAGGACTATCTCTCCCCGAGCCTGCGCGTGATCGCCGATCACATACGCGCCTGCGCGTTCCTGATCGTCGACGGCGTGATCCCGGGCAACGAGGGCCGGGGCTATGTGCTGCGCCGGATCATTCGCCGGGCCATCCGCCACGGCTACCAGCTCGGGCAGAGGGAGCCGTTCTTCCACAAGCTGGTCGCGGACCTCGACAGCGCGATGGGCGATGCGTACGCCGAGCTCCGCCGCGAGAAACGGCGGGTCGCCGAGGTGCTGAAACAGGAAGAGGAGCGGTTCGGCGAGACGATCGAGCACGGCATGAAGATGCTCGAACAGGCGCTCGCGGGCGGGCGCAAGGTGCTGGACGGCGAGACGGCGTTCACGCTCTACGACACGTTCGGTTTCCCGCTCGACCTCACCGCGGACGTCTGCCGCGAGCGTGACGTGACGGTCGACGAGGCCGGTTTCGACGCAGCGATGGACAAGCAGCGCACGCGCGCGCGCGCCGCGAGCCAGTTCAAGTCGGGCG
>JANMBN010000506.1:0-4085 GCA_031360485.1 Betaproteobacteria bacterium
CGCCTTGGCGCAGGCGACGAGCCGCGTCATCAACACCCAGCCGACGCCGCGCCCCTGCCAGGCATCGGCAACGACCACGGCGAACTCGGCCGCCTCCTGATCGGCGCCGATGATGTAGCGCGCGACGCCGACGATTCCCGGTGCCCCGCCGGCCTCGTCGACCGCCACCAACGCGAGCTCACGATCGTAATCGACCTGCGTGAACCGCGCGAGCATCGCGGGCGTGAGCTCGTGCAGCTGGTAGAAAAAACGGAAGTACCGCGTCTGGTCGGACAGGTCGTGGACGAACGCGCGCTCGAGCTCGGCGTCCTCGGGCCGGATCGGCCGCACGTGCAGCGGCGCGCCGCCGCGGAGCGTCACGTCGGCGACCATCTCGATCGGATAGGGATGGATCGCCATGTGGCCGTAAGCGCGGCCGGTTGGCTTCAATCGGGGTTCGATCGCGATGCGGGCTTCGGCGATCTCCGCACGCCCATCCCCGACGCGCACCGGATCGAGCGCAAGCGAACGCACCCACGGCAGCGCGCAGACCAGCGCGGAAACCTGCACCAGAGTGCGCGTCAGCGTCTCTATCGAAACCGCGGCGTTGCCGGCGTCCTCCAACGCCGCTGCGGTGCGCGTGCCCTTGATCAGATCCCGCGCGAGGCGCTCGTTGAGCGGCGGCAGCAACGCGATTTGCTCGCCATTGTGCGCCGCGGCCGCCCGGCCGGCGCCGAGCGTGATCACCGGTCCGAACACGCTGTCGGTGTGCACGCCGATCGCAACCTCGCGGCTGGCGTCGAACTCGCGCTCCTTGCGCACGAGGACGGCGGTGCGCCGGCGTCCCCGCGCCGCCCCGCCAAGCAGCGCGGCCCACGCGCGGGTCAGCATCCGCCCGTCGCGAAGCCGTCGATAAACGACCGGCGGCGCCGGATCCGTTGCCTGCGCCGCGGCGTCGGAACGCAGCGACACGGGATAGCCGAGACGCCGCGCCGCCGCGAGCGCTTCATTCAACGTGTCTGCCCGCACCGCCGCCGGGACGGGCAACCCGAAGGTCCCGAGCAGCGTGTGCATTTCCGATTCGGTCAGCGTCCGGCGATTGGTGGTTGCCGCGTCGGTGCGAATGCGCTCCACGGCACGGAGGTCCGGCGGCTGCGGTTCGCGCTGCGGCGGCGGCACCTCGAGCAGCCATTCCTGATTGCGGCGGTAATCCGCAAGAAATGAAAACGCCTCGACGGCATTTTCCGGAGTGAAGAAATTCGCGACCCCGCCGGCCTCGAGCGCAGCGTTCGCCTCGCGGCGATCGATCGCTCCGAGCCATGCCCCCAGCACGGGCTTCGTCGTGCGCCGCGCGACGGCGGCGACCGCGCGCGCGGCGTCCGTGGCACTGGTCGCCGGTCGCGCGACGTGCAGCGCGAGCACGGCATCGACCTGCGGATCGGCGAGCGCGGCGCCGACGGCCGCGGCAAGACGCCTGGGCGTCGCGTCGCCGCGAACGTTGAGCGGATTCCGGCACGCCACATTCGGCGGCAGCACTCCCGCCAGCGCGCGTTCGGTCTCCGGTGAAAACTCGGCCAGAACAATTCCGCGGTCGGCGGCAACATCGGCGGCGAGCGTGCCCGGCCCGTGCCCGTTGGTGACGATTGCGAGGCGATCGCCGCGCGCGACGCGGTTCATTGCCAGGATTCGCGCTGCGGCGAACAGCTGCGCATAGGTCTTCACGCGGACCGTGCCGGCGCGCTTCATCGCGGCGTCGAACACGGCGTCGGGCGACGGCCCGCCGGCGGCACCGCGCTCCGTCGAGCGACCGGCCTTCAGCACGACGACGGGCTTGGTCCGCGCGGCCGCTCGCAGCGCCGACAGGAATCGCCGGGCGTCGCCGACGCTCTCCGCATAGAGCAGGATTCCGTCGGTACCGGGATCGAGGAGCAACGTGTCCAGCAGCTCGCCGAATCCGACATCCATGCCGCCGCCCAGTGCGACGACCGTCGAGAAGCCGATGTCGGCCGACACGGCAAAATCGAGCATGGCCGTGCAGACTGCTCCCGACTGCGCCACGAGCGCGAGGCGGCCTGGGCGCGCCACGGCCGCGCCGAGCGACGCGTTCAGCCCGATGTCGGTGCGGATGACACCGAACGAATGCGGGCCGAGGACGCGGATGCCGCGTGCTCTCGCGACTGCGAGCAATTCGCGGTGCCAGCGGCGCGCATCGTCCGGGTCAACCGGCGGCGCGGACAGCACGACCGCCGCCTTTACGCCGGCGCGCGCGGCCTCATCGACGACGCCGGGCACGGCCGCGGCCGGCACGGCAATGAGCGCCAGTTCGACAGGCTTCCCGATCGCCCCCAGCGAGGCGTACGAGCGCTCGCCGAGAACCCGACGGTGGTTTGGATTCACCGCGAAGAGCGCACCGTGAAAATCGCCGCCGAGCAAATTCTCCATGACGATCCGACCCATGGAGCCGGGCTTGCTCGACGCGCCGACGAGCGCCACCGAAGCGGGCATCAGCAGCGGTCGGAGATAGTGGGCTGGCGTCATGCCGTTCGAGGTCGCGTTGCTTTTCGGGAGGGGGCACGGGTCGCGACGGTGCCGGGTTCGCGGACGTCCGTCGCGGTTCGATCGCCGATCGGCGCCGGATGCATCGAAAGCGCCCACGAGCGACGCGCAGTGTAGCGCGGCCGAGAGCTTCTCCAAAATGCATCCGGCGAGGTTGTCGGGAACGGTGTTGCGAACCGCCGGCGCAGTGTCGGCTATAATTCCCTCGGGGCGTGCGATACGGTTGAGGCCTTTGACCGTGCCTCGAGCGACGCGTGGCCGCTCCCCTGCAGGCGGCGGGCCCGTAGCTCAGACGGTTAGAGCAGGGGACTCATAATCCCTTGGTCGCTGGTTCGAATCCAGCCGGGCCCACTCTGAATATCAAGCGGTTGATCGGGGGCTTGGCCCCGATTGTCTTGCTGGCGTAGCCAGATCGTAGGCGTGGAAATTGCCGTTGCAGACATTTCTGACTACATCGAAGCGTTCTACAATCAAACGCGACGCCACAGCCATTTGGGCGGGGTAAGTCCCGAAGAATTTGAATCAGCTGCCAAGGGGCGTCGGGTTGTCCATTAAATCCTGGGAAGTCCACCCGGCTGCCGCGAATTCACGATGGCGAGCCGTCAAGCGATTGCGAGTTTCAAATGCCCGACAGGCGCGGAAGCCGGCTTCACCTTGATCTCGATGTCGTAGCCGAGCCGATTCAAGCAATCCATGAGCTTGCGCTCGGACAGATTGGAGAAGTCGCCGCGCATCATGTCGGATACCTTTGGTTGGGTGATCCCCATTCGCTTCGCCGCCTCTTGTTGAGTCAGCCCAAGGCGGCGCATGGCCTTCCTGATCTCGACCACCAATCCTGTTTTAATTTTGAGTCGTTCCGCGTCAGGCAGTCCAAGATCGGCATACACGTTGCCCGAGCTGCGCTGCACCTCGATACCGTCAATCAGCCGTTTTTTCATTTCGTAGCTCCTTTGCAAGCGCCTCGGCGACTTTCAGCCTGGCGCGAATGATGTCCAGGTCCCCTTTGGGCGTGGCGATCCCGCGCTTGCTCTTCTTCTGGAAGCAGTGCAGGACGAACACGGCTTCCTTGAACTTCACGGCGTAGACGGCGCGATACGTGCCACCGGCATCGTCTTCGACTACCTCGAGCACTCCGGCGCTTCCGATTCCTGAAGCACCTTCGCTGAATCATGTTGATCGCCGGCTTGAGCAAGCGACAGCGCGTAACCGAAGAATCGCCGCACGTCCGTCGGCAACCTCATCAAGTCCCGGTGGCTGCTCCCTATCCATTCGAGGGGCTTTTCTTTGCCGGTCATAGGATCATTATACTTGAACAGGTATATTTCGCAATCGCCGTCCGCCTGCGCGCGTTGCGGGGTCAGGCAATGGCAATGGCTTCACGTCCAGAATGCCGAGCGCAGCAATTTCGTAACCTTCCTTGCCTTCGTGCGCTTCGCTCCAGGCTATGTACCGCTGCTCTTGAAACTTGGCGTGTGTTGCATGAGTTTGATTTGAAATATGCTGCTAATCGCTGTCGAAGCTCATAATCCCTTGGTCGCTGGTTCGAATCC